>NZ_JAGIQE010000034.1:0-66546 GCF_017815075.1 Burkholderia sp. AcTa6-5
GAGCCGTATGCGGGGAAACTCGCACGTACGGTTCTTAGGGGGCGGCGGCGCAGCAATGCGCCGTCGCTACCCGACTTGTGGGTGGCATCATGCTCGCATCCTCCATTTCTCCCGAGTCCCTTCATCCGTCGCTGTGGCGCGGCTCGCAGCTCGCGCGCGGCGGTCCGCGCACGATCGAGACCGGCTTCGCGCCGCTGTCGGCCGAGCTGCCGGGCGGCGGCTGGCCGGTCGGCGGCCTCGTCGAACTGCTGGCCGCGCAGCCGGGCTGCGGCGAGATGCGGCTGCTCGCACCCGCGCTCGCCCGCGCCGTCAGCGCGCGGCGGCCGCTCGCGCTCGTCGCGCCGCCGCAGTCGCCGCATGCCACCGCGCTCGCCAGCCTCGGCGTGCCGGCCGACGCGCTGCTGTGGTTGCGCGCCGGTAGCCGCACCGATGCATTGTGGGCCGCCGAGCAGGCGCTCAAGACCGGCTGTTGCGGCGCGCTGCTGCTCTGGCAGGACGCGCGGCCCGATGCGCTGCGCCGCCTGCATCTCGCGGCCGCGCGCACCGGCGACACGCTGTTCGTGATGCTGCGCCCGCTGTCGGCCGCGCGGCAGCCGTCGCCGGCCGTGCTGCGCGTCGCGCTGCATCCGGTGCCGGGCGGCGTGTCGCTCGACATCGTCAAGCGTCGCGGGCCCGCGCGCAGCGAGCCGCTCGTGCTCGATTTGCCGTCGCCCATCGTGGAGAGCCGCTATGCGCGTCTTGCTCGGCATCCATCTGCCGCGCCTGCCGCTCGACGTGTGCGCCCCGCCGCCGTCTGACGCAGCGGCCGGCGAGGCCGGCGACGCAGGCTGCGCGGTGCTCGAGCAGGGTGTCGTGCTGATCGCCGATGCGGCCGCGCGCCGACAGGGCGTGCGCGCGGGCATGAAGCGCGGCGGCGTGCTGACGCTCGCGCCCGCGACGCAGCTCGTCGAACGCGATCCCGCCCGCGAAGCCGATGCGCTGCGCGCGGTCGCGCTCGCGCTGCTGCGCTTCTCGCCGTGCGTCGCGCTCGACGACGAAGCCACGCTGATCGTCGACGTCGGCCCGAGCCTGCGCCTGTTCGGCGGGCTGCCGTCGCTGTGCCGCCAGGTGCGCGCGACGCTCGCGGCGCTCGGCTATGCGGCGCGCCTGTCCGCCGCGCCGACCGGGCGCGGCGCGTGGCTGCTCGCGCGCACGTCGGCGCGCTCGCGCATGCGGCGCCGCGTCGCGCGTCACGCGTCGCTCGTCCGCACGCTCGACCGGCTGCCCTGCGTGCTGCTGCCCGACGCGCGTCCGTATGCGGGCTGGTTCGACGGCCTCGGCTGTCGCACGCTTGCCGATCTGCGCCGCCTGCCGCGCGCGGGGCTGCAGCGGCGCTGCGGTCCCGCGCTGCTGGCCGCGCTCGATCGGGCGTACGGCGAAGCGGTCGAGCCGCTCGCGTGGATGGCGGTGCCGCCCGTGTTCGACGTGCGGCTCGAATTGCCGGAGCGCGTCGACTACGCGGAAGCCGTGCTGTTCGCCGCACGGCGGCTCGTCGTGCAGCTGTGCGGCTGGCTGGCCGCGCGGCAACTGTCGCTGGCCGCGATGACGTTCGAGCTCGAGCACGAGCGCGGCCGCCAGGCCGTGCCGCCGACCCCGCTCGAACTCGCGTTCGCGGCGCCCGTGCGCGACGAAGCGCATTTCATGCGGCTGCTCGGCGAGCGGCTCGCGCGCATCGAGCTGCCGGCCGCGGTGATCGCGGTGCGGCTGAAGGCCACGCGCGTCGAACCGGTCGCGCCGCCGGCCGACGATCTTTTTCCCGAGCCGGGCGGTACGCGGGAAACCCGCGAGCGGTTGCTCGAGCTGCTGGTCGCGCGGCTCGGCACGGACAACGTATTGCGCGCGGCGCCTGTCGCCGATCATCGTCCTGAGGTCGCGAACCGCTGGTTGCCGCTCGATGCGCAAGCGGGCAAGCCTGTTGCCGGTCCGCCCGCCGCGCCGCCGCGTCCCGCGTGGCTGCTCGCCGAACCGCTGCCGCTTCTGATGCGCGGCGAGCGGCCGGTATTTCATACGCCACTCCGGATGATGTCGTCGGCTGAGCGGATCGAGGCCGGGTGGTTCGACGGACAGTTGATCGCACGCGATTACCACGTCGCGCAGGACGAAGAGGGCGCGTGCTACTGGGTATTCATGGAGCGGACGAGCAGTCAGGCTGCCCCGCGCTGGTTCCTGCACGGTTTGTTCGGGTGAGCGGAGATGGCTGCGGAATTCAGTTTGCTGCCCGATTACGCGGAGTTGTTCTGCCGCTCGAACTTTTCGTTCCTGCATGGCGCGTCGCATGCGGACGAACTGGTCGAGCGTGCGGCGGAACTCGGCTATCGCGGGATCGCGATCACCGACGAATGCTCGCTCGCCGGCGCGCCGCGCATGCATGTCGCCGCGAAGGCGAAAGGGCTGCCGCTTGTCATCGGTTCGTATTTCGACGTCACGCCGGATGAAGTCGCGCCCGGCCAGGATCCGGGCCCCGGTGCGTTCGGGCTCGTGTTGCTCGCGCAGAACCGCGAAGGGTACGGCAACCTGTCCGAGTTGATTTCGTGGCGGCGGATGGAGTCGCCGAAGGGAACTTACCGGCTGACGTCGCGAATGTTGTCGAGGCCGCCTGAGAAATTCGCCCATCTGCGTGGCATGCCCGACTGCTTCGCGATTCTCGTGCCGACGTATCCGGTGCGGGCGGCCGTGCTCGATGCGCAGGTCGCATGGTTCCGCGCGACCTTCGGCGAGCGTGCGCGGCTCGGGCTCGTGCAGTTGCAGCGTGCGCTGGATGGTGCGCAGCGCGACGAGATTCGCGAGGCCGGCAAACGGCGCGGCGTGCGCATCGTCGCGCTTGGCGACGTGACGATGCATAAGCGCTCCTGCAAACCGCTGCAGGACGTGATGACGGCGATTCGCGTCGGGATGCCGGTTTCTGAATGCGGCTATGCGCTCGCGCCGAATGCGGAGCAGCATCTGCGTTGGCGGAAGCGAATCGCAGAACTGTTTTCGCCGAACGAGATGGCGGAGACGTGCGCGATTCTCGATGCATGCGACGTCGATCTCGGCAAGCTGCGCTACGAGTATCCCGACGAGATCGTGCCGAAGGGGCTCACGCCGACGCGCTATCTGGAACAGGAAACCTTCGCGGGAGCGGCCGGGCGTTATCCGAACGGCATCCCGGAAAAAGTAGAGCAGCAGATCCGGTACGAACTCGATCTGATCGCCCGGCTGAAATACGAACCGTTCTTCCTGACCGTCTACGACATCGTCAAATACGCGCGCAGCCAGAACATCCTGTGCCAGGGCCGCGGCTCGGCCGCGAATTCGGTGGTCTGCTATTGCCTCGGCATCACCGAAGTGAATCCCGAGCAAAGCACGATGCTGTTCGAGCGCTTCATCAGCGCGGAACGCGGCGAGCCGCCCGACATCGACGTCGATTTCGAGCATCAGCGCCGGGAAGAAGTGATCCAGCACATCTACAAAAAATACGGGCACGACCGCGCCGCGCTCGCGGCCGCCGTTTCGACGTATCGTCCGCGCGGCGTGCTGCGCGAAACCGGCAAGGCGCTCGGCGTCGACCCGATGCTGGTCGATCGGGTCGCGAAGGGGCATCGCTGGTTCGACGGCAGCCGCGATCTGCTGCAGCAATTCGCGTCGACCGGGCTCGATCCCGAAACGCCGCTGATTCGCACATGGGCCGAACTGGCGGGGCGCTTGCTCAACTTCCCGCGTCACCTGTCGCAGCATTCGGGCGGCTTCGTGATCAGCCGCGGCAAGCTCACGCGGCTCGTGCCGGTCGAGAACGCGGCGATGGACGGGCGGCGCGTGATCCAGTGGGACAAGGACGATCTCGAGGCGCTCGGGCTGATGAAGGTCGACGTGCTCGCGCTCGGCATGCTGTCGGCGCTGCATCGCGCGTTCGACCTGCGCACCGCGTGGCGCGGGCCGCCGGAGCCGGACGGCGAACCGTTTACGCTGAAACACATTCCGCAGGATGACAAAGCAACCTACGACATGATCTGCCGCGCCGATACCGTCGGTGTGTTCCAGATCGAATCGCGTGCGCAGATGTCGATGCTGCCGCGGCTGCGGCCGCGCCACTATTACGATCTCGTGGTCCAGGTGTCGATCGTGCGGCCCGGCCCGATTCAGGGCGGCGCGGTGCATCCGTATTTGCAGCGGCGCAGGATCGTGGCCGGCGAAGAGGAGGGTGAGGTCACGTATCCGAGCGACGCGCTCAAGGAAGTGCTCATTCGCACGCTGGGTGTGCCGATCTTCCAGGAACAGGTGATGCAGATCGCGATCGTCGCCGCAGGTTTTACGCCTGGCGAAGCGGACGACTTGCGTCGCGCGATGGCCGCATGGAAGCGCAAGGGCAATCTCGAGAAATATCAGGACAAGATCATCAGCGGGATGCTCGAACGCAACTACACGCGCGAATTCGCCGAGCAGATCTTCGAGCAGATCAAGGGCTTCGGCGAATACGGTTTTCCCGAAAGCCATGCGGCCAGTTTCGCGAAACTCGCGTACGCGAGCAGCTGGCTCAAGTGCCACGAACCGGCGATCTTCCTCGCCGCGCTGCTGAACAGCCAGCCGATGGGCTTCTACCCGCCGTCGCAGCTCGTGCAGGACGCGAAGCGTCATCGCGTGAAGGTGCTGCCGATCGACGTCACGCAAAGCAACTGGGAGGCCGCGCTCGAAGCGCTGCCCGATCAGCCGCCGCCACACGGCCAGCCGGCCGTGCGGCTCGGCCTGTCGCTCGTGCGCGGTCTTGGCGAAGCCGCTGCGCGCCGCATCGAAGCCGCCCGCGCCGCCGGCCCGTTCGACAACGTCGACAGCCTCGCCCGGCGCGCGCAGCTCGAACGGCGCGATCTCGAAGCGCTCGCCGCCGCGAACGCGCTCGCGACGCTCGCCGGCCATCGCCGCGATGCGCTGTGGCAGGCCGTCGCCGCGGCGCCGGAGCGCGACCTGCTCGCCGCCGCGCCGATCGACGAGGTGGAGCAACCCGCGCTCGGCGCACCGTCGGAAGCCGACGACATCCTCGCCGACTATCACACCACCGGCCTCACGCTGAATCGCCACCCGGTCGCGCTGCTGCGGCCGGCGCTGCGCGCGCAGCGGCTGTCGTCCGCGGCCGAGCTGCGCGATCGCCTCGACGGCCGGCTCGCACGCGCATGCGGGCTCGTGATCGCGCGGCAGATGCCGGGCACCGCGAAGGGCGTGATGTTCATGACGCTCGAAGACGAAACGGGTTGCGTGAACGTGATCGTCCGGCCCGAACTGCTCGCGCGGCAGCGTCGCGAAACGCTCGATTCGCGGCTGCTCGCGGCGTCCGGCGTGTGGCAGGTCGTCAGCGACGTGCGGCACCTCGTCGCGCAGCATTTCGAGGATCTGACGCCGCTGCTCGGCGGCCTGCGCACGTCGAGCCGCGAATTCCACTGACGCCTGCATCGCGCCGGCCTGCTCGGCAGGTGCATACCAGTTGGCCAAATTGGTTCTATTTCGGTCTCATATTCGCACCCGAAATCCCGCCGAACCGGGCGCCTGAACCGTCCCTTTGCATACCACTTCGGGTAAATCCCTATGCCGCACTGCGTTGTAAACAAAGGCTTTGCTGGCACTAAAACGCTTGCCTCGCAAGGCTTTCGGCGATTTCCGCAGCGCTAATACCAGTTCGTTGACTGGTATTATGGTGGTTATATAATGCGTTCACTTTCGACGGTCCGAGATCGTCGTCCGACACCCGGAGGCACATGGAAACCGGCTGGTCCGAACTGGCGCCCGATCCCCTCGACGACACGCCGCTCTATCTGCAGCTCGCCCGCAACCTGGCGAGCGCGATTCACGCCGGCGCGTGGCGGGCCGGCGAGGCGCTGCCGTCGGAACGGCTGCTGTCGGTGTCGGTCGGCGTGTCGCGGATCACCGCGCGACGTGCGCTCGCGCTGCTGGTCGAGCAGGGCCTGATCAAGCGGGCGCGCGGCGCGGGCAGCTTCATCACGCCGCGCGTCGCCGATCCGCTGTCGCGTCTCGTCGGCTTCACCGCGAAGATGCAGCAGCGCGGCTTCGTGCCCGATTCGGTGTGGCTGGCGCGCACGCTGCGCACCGCGAGCCGCGACGAGCTCACGCATCTCGGCCTCGCGCCCGGCGCGACGGTCGCGCGGCTGGAGCGGCTGCGCCGCGCGGACGGCATCGTGATGGCGGTCGAGCATTCGACGCTGCCGGCCGCGGTGGTGCCCGATCCGCAGGCGCTCGGCGCGTCGCTGTACGAATACCTCGAGGCGCGCGGCATGACCGTCGTGCGCGCGTTGCAGCACTTTCGCGCCGCGAACGCGACGCACGCGATCGCGAAATGGATGGCGGTGAAGCCGGGCTCGGCGCTGCTGGTGATCACGCGGATCGGCTACGGCGCCGACCAGCGCGCGATCGAAGTGACCGAAACGTATTGCCGCGACGACTACTACGACTTCGTCGCCGAACTGAAACGCTGACGCGCGAGACTGCCCACACACCTCGCACCCTCCGCGCAATCGCGATGGAACGCAATCGCGCGTAATGAATCGCAACGGATTGGCCAATCACGACGCGGATGCCCGCGTCACCCGATCATCAAGAGAACGTCATGCTGACTGGCAACATCCTCACCTCCGACGGCTGGATTCTCGGTTCGCTCGATAGCGAGAACGGCCGCATCACCACGCTCGACGGCACGCCCGTCGATCCCGCGACGAACGACGCGCCTTACATCCTGCCCGGCTTCATCGACCTGCACGTGCATGGCGGCGGCGGCGCCGACGTGATGGAAGGCGGCGATGCGATCGAAACGATCGCTCGCACGCACGCGCAATTCGGCACGACGAGCCTGCTCGCGACGACGATGACCGCGCCGCGCGACGAACTGATGGAGGTCGTCGCGAACCTCGGCATCGTCGCCCGTACCCGCACGCCCGGCGGCGCGCGCGTGCTCGGCGTGCATCTCGAAGGCCCATACATCAACCCCGGCAAGCTCGGCGCGCAGCCGGACGCGGCCGTGTCGGCCGTGCTCGACGAGGTGCTGAAGTACCTGTCGATCGCGCCGATCCGCGTCGTCACGCTCGCGCCGGAAATCGCCGGCCACATCGAGATCATCGGCGAGATGGCCGCGCGCGGCGTACGCGTGCAGCTCGGCCACTCGCTCGCGACCTACGACGACGCGGTCGCCGCGCTCAAGCACGGCGCATGCGGTTTCACGCACCTGTTCAACGCGATGTCGCCGCTGCATCACCGCAACCCGGGCCTCGTCGGCGCGGCGCTCGCGCACGCCGAGTACGCGGAAATCATCCCCGATCTGCTGCACGTCCACCCCGGTGCGATCCGTGCGGCGCTGCGCGCGATCCCGCGCCTGTACGTCGTGACCGACAGCACGTCCGCGACCGGCATGCCCGACGGCGAATACCGGCTCGGCAGCCAGCACGTGACGAAGTGCCTCGGCGGCGTGCGGCTCGCCGACGGCACGCTCGCCGGCAGCACGCTGACGATGGACCAGGCGCTGCGCAACCTCGTGTCGCTCGGCCTGCCGATCGCCGACGTGTCGAACCGGATGTCGCGCTACGCGGCCGACTACCTCGGCATCGCCGATCGCGGCCGCCTCGAGCGCGGCGCATGGGCCGACCTCGCGGTGTTCGATCGCGACCTGAACCTCACCGCGACCTACGTCGAAGGAGAATCGATTGTCGAATATGCTTAAGGAAGCGCGCGAGTCCGCCCAGGTCGTCGCCGCGCAACTCGCCGACACCGCGCGCGTCGAAGCGCTCGCCGGCCAATTGCTCGATCACCCGCCGGCCGTCGCGCTGACGGTCGCGCGCGGCAGCTCGGATCACGCCGCCAGCTATTTCGCGAGCCTGACGATGAGCCGCCTCGGCGTGCCGGTCGCGTCGCTGCCGATGTCGGTCGCGACGCTGCAGCAGGCGCCGCTGAAGGTGCAGGACCAGCTCGCGCTCGCGTTCTCGCAGTCGGGCAAGAGCCCCGATCTCGTCAACACGATGGCCGCGCTGCGCGAAGCCGGCGCGCGCACCGTCGCCGCCGTCAACGTGCTGCCGTCGCCGCTCGCCGACGCGTGCGAGCACCAGCTGCCGCTGTTGGCCGGCCCCGAACTGTCGGTCGCCGCGACGAAGAGCTATATCGCGATGCTGTCGCTGTCCGCGCAGATCGTCGCGTACTGGCAGCGCGACGCCGCGCTGATCACCGCATTGCGCGGCCTGCCCGACGTGCTCGCGCAAGCCGGCCGGCTCGACTGGTCGCAGGCCGTCGCCGCGCTCGCGGGGGTCGAGCGGATGATCGTGATCGGTCGCGGCCTCGGCCTCGCGATCGCGCAGGAAGCCGCGCTGAAGCTGAAGGAAACCTCCGGCATCCAGGCCGAGGCATTCTCGAGCGCCGAAGTCCGCCACGGCCCGATGGAGCTGATCGACCGCGACTATCCGCTGCTCGTGTTCGCGCCGCCGGGGCCCGAGCAGGCCGGCCTGCTGCAGCTGGCCGCGGACATGCGCGCACGCGGCGCCGCCGTGCTGCTCGCGGCGCCAGCCGGCACGCCCGGCACATCCGACGCAAAGGGCACCGTGCTGCCGCTCGCGCAGTCGGCCCATTCGGCGCTCGACCCGATCGCCGCCATTCTTTCGTTCTACGTGATGGCGGCGGATCTCGCCGTCGCGCGCGGCCGCAATCCCGACACGCCGCGCCACCTGAATAAAGTCACCGAAACGCACTGACAGTCGAGAAAGCCGATGAGACGCGCCGAGGAATCCCAGTTGAAGAGCCCCAACCACGATCAGATCGTCCTGCTTAGCCCGTTGACGGGGCCGATCGTTCCGCTGGCCGACGTGCCCGATCCGGTGTTCTCCGGCGGGATGTTCGGCGACGGCATCGGCATCGACCCGCTCGAAGGCCGGCTCGTCGCGCCGTGCGCGGGCGTCGTGTCGCATCTCGCACGCACCGGCCACGCGGTGACGATCACGACGCCGCAAGGCGCGGAAGTGCTGCTGCACATCGGCATCGACACCGTCGAGCTGAACGGGCAGGGCTTCGTCGCGCACGTCGAAGCCGGCGCGCGCGTCGAAGCGGGCGCGTTGTTGATCGAGTTCGACCAGGACGCGGTCGCGCGAAACGCGCATTCGCTGGTGTCGGTGATCGCGATCGCGAATTCCGACGCGTTCGAGGTCGTCGATCGCGCGAGCGGTTTCGCGACGGCCGGCGAGACGCCGTTGCTCGCGCTGCGCGGCAAGGGCGAAGCCGCCGCGCAGGCGGCGCAGGCCGGCGCGGCCGCGCACAACGAAGTGCGCCGCGAAATCGTGCTCGCGCAGCCGGGCGGCCTGCATGCGCGGCCGGCCGCACGGGCGCGGGAAGCCGCGCGCGGGCTCGACGCGAGCGTCGACGTGCTGTTCGACGGCCGCAAGGCGTCGATCGCGAGCGTCGTCGGCCTGCTCGGTCTCGGCGCTGGCGAAGGCGCGACGGTCGAGCTGGTCGGCCGCGGCGCGCACGCGCAGCAGGCCGTCGATGCGGTCGAGCGCGAGCTGCTGCGCGAAGCGCACGGCGAAGTGGAGGAAAAGCCGGCGCGGCTGAAGTCGCCCGCGCCGCAGACGGTCGCACGCCACGCCGGCGCGCCGCGCGATGGCGCGCCCATTGACCCGAACACGCTCGCCGGCGTGTGCGCCGCGCCCGGCATCGCGGTCGGCACGCTGGTGCGTCTCGACGATGCGGACATCGTGCCGACCGAGCAGGCGACCGGCACGCCGGCCGCGGAAAGCCGCCGCCTCGACCAGGCGCTGAAGGCGGTCGACGCCGAACTCGGCGAAACGGTGCGCAACGCATCGGCGCGCGGCGCGGTCGGCGAAGCGGGCATCTTCGCGGTGCATCGCGTGCTGCTGGAAGATCCGACGCTCGTCGATGCGGCGCGCGACCTGATCAGCCTCGGCAAGGGCGCGGGCTTCGCGTGGCGCGCGACGATCCGCACGCAGATCGACACGCTGTCGAAGCTCGACGATGCGCTGCTCGCCGAACGCGCGGCCGACCTGCGCGACATCGAGAAGCGCGTGCTGCGCGCGCTCGGCCACACGAACGGCGCCGCGCGCGCGCTGCCCGACGAGGCCGTGCTCGCGGCCGACGAATTCACGCCGTCCGACCTGTCGTCGCTCGATCGCGAACGCGTGACCGCGCTCGTGATGGCGCGCGGCGGCGCGACGTCGCACGCGGCGATCATCGCGCGGCAGCTCGGCATCCCGGCGCTGGTGGCGGTCGGCGATGCGCTGTACGCGATTCCGGACGGCACGCAGGTCGTCGTCGATGCGAGCTCGGGCCGGCTCGAACACGCGCCGACCGCGCTCGACGTCGAGCGCGCGCGGCACGAACGCCAGCGCCTGGACGGCGTGCGCGACGCGAACCGGCAACTGGCAGGCGTGGCGGCCGCGACGGTCGACGGCCGCGCGATCGAGGTCGCCGCGAACATCGCGACGCTCGACGACGCGAACACCGCGGTCGACAACGGCGCGGACGCGGTCGGCCTGCTGCGCACCGAACTGATGTTCATCCATCGTCAGGCCGCGCCGACGGCGGTCGAGCACCAGCAGAGCTACCAGTCGATCGTCGACGCGTTGCAGGGCCGCACGGCGATCATCCGCACGCTCGACGTCGGCGCGGACAAGGAAGTCGACTACCTGACGCTGCCGCCCGAACCGAACCCGGCGCTCGGCCTGCGCGGCATCCGTCTCGCGCAGGTGCGCCCCGATCTGCTCGACGATCAGTTGCAGGGCCTGCTCGCGGTGAAGCCGTTCGGCGCGGTGCGCATCCTGCTGCCGATGGTGACCGACGCAGGCGAACTCGTGCGGCTGAAAAAGCGCATCGACGAATTCGCGCGCGCGCAGGGCCGCACCGAGCCGATCGAGGTCGGCGTGATGATCGAGGTGCCGTCGGCCGCGCTGCTGGCCGACCAGCTCGCGCAGCACGCGGATTTCCTGTCGATCGGCACTAACGACCTCACGCAATACACGCTCGCGATGGACCGCTGCCAGGCCGATCTCGCCGCGCAGTCCGACGGCCTGCATCCGGCCGTGCTGCGCCTGATCGACATCGCGGTGCGCGGCGCGGAAAAGCACGGCAAGTGGGTCGGCGTATGCGGCGCGCTCGGCGGCGATCCGCTCGCGGTGCCGGTCCTGGTGGGCCTCGGCGTGACCGAACTGTCGGTCGATCCGGTGTCGGTGCCGGGCATCAAGGCGCGTGTGCGCCGTCTCGATTACCAGTTGTGCCGTCAGCGCGCGCAGGATCTGCTCGCGCTCGATTCGGCACAGGCGGTAAGGGCAGCAAGCCGCGAGGTCTGGCCGCTCGACTGAACGTCGGCGGCAGGCGCGCGACCCGTATCACTACCAAAGCAATCACCTCAACGACGATTCATGACGAGACAAGGATTGGAGGACTGAATGAACGGGAATCCGTTTCTGAAAATACAGGGTCTAGGCCGCGCGCTGATGCTGCCGATCGCGGTATTGCCGGTCGCCGGCATCCTGCTGCGGCTCGGCCAGCCGGACGTGTTCAACATCAAGATGATCGCCGACGCCGGCGGCGCGATCTTCGACAACCTGCCGCTGTTGTTCGCGATCGGCGTGGCGGTCGGCTTCGCGAAGGACAACAACGGCGTGGCGGCGCTCGCGGGCGCGATCGGTTACCTGATCGAAACCGCGATCATGAAGGACATCGATCCCAAGCTGAACATGGGCGTGCTGTCCGGGATCATCGCGGGTGTCGTCGCGGGCCTGCTGTACAACCGCTATAAAGACATCAAGCTGCCGGACTACCTCGCGTTCTTCGGCGGCAAGCGGTTCGTGCCGATCATCACGGGGCTGGTGTGCGTGGTACTCGGGATCGTATTCGGGTACGTGTGGCAGCCGGTCCAGCATGCGATCGACGCGGCCGGCCAGTGGCTGACGACGGCGGGCGCGATCGGTGCGTTCGTGTTCGGCTTCCTGAACCGCCTGCTGCTCGTCACCGGCCTGCACCACATCATCAACTCGCTCGCATGGTTCGTGTTCGGTAACTTCACGCCGCCGGCCGGCGGCGAGATCGTGCACGGCGACCTGCACCGCTTCTTCGCGGGCGACCCGACCGCGGGCACCTTCATGGCCGGCTTCTTCCCGATCATGATGTTCGGCCTGCCGGCGGCGTGTCTCGCGATGCTGCACGAAGCGCCGAAGGAGCGCCGCGCGATGGTCGGCGGCCTGCTGTTCTCGATGGCGCTGACGTCGTTCCTGACCGGCGTGACCGAGCCGATCGAATTCAGCTTCATGTTCCTCGCGCCGGTGCTGTACGTGATCCATGCGTTGCTGACGGGGCTGTCGCTCGCGATCTGCCAGATCCTCGGCGTGAAGCTCGGCTTCACGTTCTCGGCCGGCGCGATCGACTACGTGCTGAACTACGGGCTGTCGACGAAGGGCTGGATCGCGATTCCGCTCGGTATCGCGTACGGCGTCGCGTACTACGGGCTGTTCCGCTTCTTCATCCGCAAGTTCAACATGGCCACGCCGGGCCGTGAGCCGGCATCGACCGATGCGGCCACGGAATCGTACGCGTCGGGCGGCTTCGTCGCACCGGGCGCGGCGGCAACGGCTGCCGCACCGCGTGCGCAACGCTACATCGCCGCGCTGGGCGGGGCGGCCAACCTGTCGGTCGTCGACGCATGCACGACGCGCCTGCGCCTGACCGTCGTCGATCCGGAGAAGGTATCGGAGCCGGAACTGAAGTCGATCGGCGCACGCGGCGTGCTCAAGCGCGGCGGCAACAGCGTGCAGGTGATCATCGGGCCCGAGGCCGACATCATCGCCGACGAAATGCGTGCCGCGATCGGCAGCGGCGCGACCGGCGCGGCAGCAACGGCGCCGGCCGCCGCCGCGCAGCCCGTCACCGGCGCGGCCGCCGGCCCGCTCGATCCGGAGCCGACCCGCTGGCTCGCGGTGTTCGGCGGCGCGACCAACGTCGTGTCGCTCGATGCGGTGGCCACCACGCGCCTGCGCGTGGTCGTGCGCGATCCGTCGGCGGTCGATCGCGAGCGTCTCGGCACGCTCGACGTCGCATGGGTGTCGCTCGACACGTTCCACATCGTCTGCGGCAACGCGGCGGCGCGCTATGCCGAACAGCTCGGCGCGCGCCTGCCGCCGTCGGGCGGCGGGGCGGCAGCACAACCGGCGTGATGCGGTGAAGCCGGCGTGAGCGATCCGCGCGGCGGATCCGGGCCGGTGGTCAAAAGAACAACGGCTTGCGACGTACGCGTCGCAAGCCGTTTTCTTTTGGGGCGGGCGATGCGCGATGCGTTTGCCCGCCTCGCGCATCGCCACATGCCTTCTTCAGCCGTTCACGGATTCGTCAGCGTGAAGGTCGGCTTCCGGTAGCCGACGCCGGCGCGCTCGAGCTTCGGCAATTCGCGTTGCGCGAGCAGCGTCGCGAAGCCGGCCCAGTCGCGCTGCAGCGCGGCGACGTCGACGTGATGCGTGTCGCCGCGCTTGAAGCGCACGCCGGCCGCATACGGCAGCTCCCAGTCGGCCCGGTGCCACGCGCGCTCGGCGAGCGCGAGCAGCCGCGGGTAGGTCATGTATTCGAGGAAGGTGTCGTTGCGCATCACCTCGCCCCACGCCTGGCCCTGCATGCCTTCGATGCGTGGCGCCGGGCCCGTGCCCGTCACCTCGAACGCGTTGCCGTCGCGGTCGCCCATCACTTCGGCGTTCTGCGGCAGGTTCTCCGGCGCGAGCGAGAACACCTTGTACTCGTCGGTCGCGTGCGAGCCCCAGTAGTAGCCGCGCTCGCGCGGATTGAGCGTGTACGGGAAGTCGAAGTACAGGTAGTCGGGCAGCGCGAGCACCGTCTGGTAGCCCTTGCCGCTCAGGTCGCGCGCGCTGTCCGACGCGCCCCAGAAGATCGTGTCCCACAGCGACACCATCACGTGGCGCGTGCTGAAATCCTGCGGCCCGTTCGCGTGCTTGATGCCGTCCTGCCACGCGGCCATCGTGCCGATCCCGTTCGCGTCGACGGCCGCGCTCACCTGTTTCGCGAAACGCGTCGGCAGCTCGTCGATCGACTTGATCTCGCCGCGCTGGAGCAGCGCCGTGCACGCGGGCGAACGCGCCCACGGCTTGTCCTGCGCGGCCAGGTCGATGCGCCCCTTGTTCGGATCGGTGCCGTTCAGCGGCTGGAAGCCGCCGCCGAGGAAGATGTTCTTCGCTTCGTCGCCGCCGTAGTGCCAGGTTTGCAGCGGCGCCTGCGCGTCCGCGTGCATCGCCGCGATCTCGCGGATCACCTTAGACGCGAAGTTGAGCGCGCCCGGCACGCACGGGTTCAGGTCGCTGCGCCGGTCGTAGAACTGCACCGTCGTCAGGTTCGTCGTGTCCTGCGGGTCGAGCAGCCGATACGCGTTCGCTTCCTGCTCGCGGCCGGCCGCGTGCAGCCGCCGGTAGCGCGCCTCCATCGTCACGACGGCCGCGCGGGCGTGCGCGGGCATGTCGATCTCGGGGATGATCTGCACGAAGCGCGCGGCCGCGTAGCGCACGAGCGCCACGTAGTCGTCGCGCGTCAGGTAGCCGCCGCCCGAGCGGTTGTCGGGGCCGGAGCCGAGCTGCGGCAGCAGGCAGCGCGTCTCGCCCGGGTCGTGACAGCGGCGCGAGCCGATCTCGGTCAGCTCGGGCAGGCCGGGAATCTCGATGCGCCAGCCTTCGTCGTCGGACAGATGCAGGTGCAGGCGGTTGAGCTTGTACGCGCTCATCTGGTCGATCAGGCGGCGCAGCGTCGCCGGCTGCTTGAAGTTGCGCGCGAGGTCGACGTGCATCCCGCGATGCGTGAAGCGCGGCGCATCCTCGACCAGCATCGCCGGGATCGCGCCGCCGCCGGCCGGCGCGAGCGAATAGAGCGTCTGCACGCCGTAGTAGAGGCCCGCGCGGTCGTAGCCTTCGATCAGCACGCCGCGCGGCCCGATCGCGAGCCGGTAGCCGCCCGGTGTCGCGAGGTCGGCCGGCAGCCGGCGCGGCGCGACGAAGCCGCGCACCGGCACGCGTGCGCCGTCGAGCCCGAGGGTCGTCGCGCGCTCGCGCAGCGCCGCGACCTGCGCGTCAGGCAGGTCCGGCAGCGCGAGTTCGACGCCGCGCAGCTCGAGCGTGCCGGGCAGCGGCAATTCGCGCTTCACGCTCGGCAGCGCGCGGGCCGGATCGGGCCGTGCGGCCACCGGCGGCGCGTTGCCGGTCGAGTTGTTCTGCGCGTCGGCCGGCAGCGATTCGACGTAGCGCAGCTCGTTGTCGGTGTCGTTGTAGCGCAGCACGGCCGGCGGCGCGCCGTCGACGACGACGTACGGGCGCGGAATCACGTCGCTGTAGCGCAGCAGCCAGTATTCGGCGACGAACGGCAGCTCGATGCGCTCGCCGGGCGCGAGCCGCACCGAGCCCGGCTGCGGCGTCAGTTCGTACAGGTCGCCGGTGAGCCGCCGCAGCGCGAAGCCGGGGCGATCGATCCGCAGCAGGCGGCGGATGCTGTGCAGGTAGAGCTTCCAGCCGCCGTCGGCGATCGCCTGGTGGCCGCGGTTTTGCAGGATCAGGCGGCCCGTCGCGCAGGCCGCGCCGTCTGCGCCGAGATCGGCGCACGGCACGCCGGCCGCGGCCGCGTGGTTGTTGTCGACGGCGACGCGCAACGCGAGGCCGTTCGACAGCTGCGTCGCGAGGCTGGCTGCCTGGGCGGCGGCCGCTTGCGCGCTGCCGGCGGTCGCGCCGGCGGTGGCCGACGCCGGCAGCGCCGAGATCGCAGCGGGCGACAGCACCGCGATCAGCAGACCGGCAATGAGGGATGGCAAGGTACGCTTCAATTCGAACTCCTGAGAAAAAGAGGGCGTGGCGGCGCCGTGACGCGACGTCGCTGCGATCGGGTCTTTCAGTGGAGCTGCGGGAGATACCAGCACGCGGGGCGATGCGGCAGCCCCGCGCACAATCGGCACGCGGGGGCGTGCGTTACGGAACGGGAGGCGGGCATGCGTGCCGATCGGATCGGCGCGGCGGCGTGCGCGGATTCATCGGCGGCCCATGACGTTCGCCGCGGCGACGAGGCGGCCGCGGCCGGCGGCGCCCGGTTGGCCGCGCACGAGCATGAGCACGACGACGGCGCGCGCCGTGGAACACGGACGTCGACACGGCGCGCAGGCGCACGCCACACACGGGAATCGCATGTCTCCCCCACCCAGAAGGAATCGGCCTGTCAGCGGCCGTGTCCAACGATCTTATGAAACCTTTTATTGGTATTCAAGTGGTATCAATCTGGCGCTAAATTGGCATCGATGCACGACGTGTGCCCGCGCGGCCAGGACGAAAAAAAACCTCGCGCGAAGCGAGGTTCTTTCTCTTCCGGACGGCGGCGCGCGATCGATCTGGCCGCGCGCGTCACCCGTCAGTGCATCGGTGTGTCAGTCGCGGCGCGCCCGCACGGACGCTTCCTGCGTCTTCTGCCGCGCTTCGAGCCACATCGCGTTGACGATGCCGAACGACAGCGCGACGCCGATACCGAGAATCCAGCTGAAATACCACATGGTCAGACTCCTTGCGAAACGGTAGGCGAGGGCGCCTGCGCGCCCCGGCCGGTTCAATGCATCAATACATCGAGTGCTTGTTTTCTTCGAGCGTCTGGTGCGTGACCTTGCCGCGCATCACGCGATACACCCAGCCCGTGTAGATCAACACGATCGGGAGGAACACGATCACCGCGAACAGCATCACCTGCAGCGTCATGTGGCTCGACGTCGAATCCCACACGGTCAGGCTGCTGCGCGGGTCGAGCGACGACGGCATGATGAACGGGAACATCGAGAAGCCTGCGGTCAGGATCACGCCGGCGATCATCAGGCCGGTGCAGAAGAACGCCGTCTTTTCCTGCTTCGAGCCGGCGAGCAGCAGCGCGAGCACGCCGCCCGCGATCCCGACGACGGGCGCGGCGATCATCCACGGATAGTCGCCGTAGTTCGCGAGCCACAGGCCCGCGCCGGCGGCGACGTCCTTGAGCAGCGGGTTCGCGACGGTGTCCGTCGGCGCGGCGTGGGTGATGTGGAAGCCGCCGATATACGAGGCCACCAGCACGCCGGCCAGCACGAACAGCACGACCGCGAGGAACGACGCGACACGCAGCGCGATCGACGCACGGCGCGCGATCACGCCGTCGGTCTTCATCTTGATGAACGCGGCGCCGTGCGCGACGAGCATCGTGAGGCTGACGAGCCCGCACAGCAGCGCGAACGGGTTCAAGAGCGCCCAGAAGCCGCCGTAGTAGGTCACGCGCAGGTCGCTGTCGAACTTGAACGGCACGCCCTGCAGCAGGTTGCCGAACGCGACGCCGAACACGAGCGCCGGCACGAAGCCGCCAGCGAACAGGCCCCAGTCCCAGCCCGCGCGCCAGCGCGGGTCCGGCCGCTTGCTGCGATAGTCGAAGCCCACCGGCCGGAAGAACAGCGCGAACAGCACGAGCAGCATCGCGAAGTAGAAGCCGGAGAACGACGCCGCATAGACGAGCGGCCAGGCCGCGAACATCGCGCCGCCGGCCGTGATCAGCCACACCTGGTTGCCTTCCCACGTCGCGCCGACCGTGTTGACGATGATGCGGCGCTCCTCGTCGGTCTTGCCGAGGAATGGCAGCAGCGCGGTCGCGCCCATGTCGAAGCCGTCGGTGACGGCGAAGCCGATCAGCAGCACGCCGACGAGCACCCACCAGATCAGCTTGAGAGTTGCATAGTCCATAGCGATTCCTTGTTCCGTTGCGAGTGCGTGCTCAGACGGCGGCCCGCTCGCCGGCAGCGACGAGTTCGTGGTGATAGCGGCCGGTATGCAGCGACGACGGGCCGAGGCGCGCGTACTTGAACATCAGCTTGATCTCGATGACGAACAGCGCGGTGTAGAACAGGATGAACCCGGCGAGACTCAGGTACAGGTCGCTCGGCTGCAGGCTCGACGCGGACAGGTGCGTCGGCAGCACGCCGGCGATCGTCCACGGCTGGCGGCCGAGCTCGGCGACGATCCAGCCGAATTCGATCGCGATCCACGGCAGCGGGATCGCCCACACCGCGTAGCGCAGGAACCAGCGGCGGTTGTCCTGCAGCAGTTGCCGCCGCGCGCAGAACCAGAACGCGGCAACGAACGTCGCGACGAACAGGAAGCCGAGGAACACCATGATCCGGAACGAGAAGAACACGGGTGCGACGGGCGGAATCGTCTTCTTCGCGGCGGCCTTGATCTGCTCGGGCGTCGCGTCGGTCACGTTCGGCGTGAACTGCTTGAGCATCAGCCCGTAGCCGAGATACTGCTTGTGCTGGTCGAACAGCGCGCGGGTCGCGTCGCTCGTGTCGCCCTGCTTGAGCTTCTGCAGCGCGCCGTACGCGATCATCCCGCTCTGGATGTGCTCCTCGCTGTGCTTCGCGAGGTCGCGCAGGCCGATCACCGGTTCGTCGATCGAGCGCGTCGCGATCAGGCCGAGCGCGTACGGAATCTTGATCGCATAGTCGGTGCGCTGTTCCGCCTGGTTCGGAATGCCGATCAGCGTGAACGACGCGGGCGCCGGCTGGGTTTCCCATTCCGATTCGATCGCGGCGAGCTTCATCTTCTGCACTTCGCCGGTCGTATAGCCCGATTCGTCGCCGAGCACGATCACGCACAGCGTCGCCGCGAGGCCGAAGCCGGCCGCGACCGCGAACGAGCGCAGCGCGAAGTCGACGTCGCGCTTCTTCAGCAGATACCACGACGACACGCCGAGCACGAACATCGCCGCCGACACGTAGCCGGCCGACACCGTGTGCACGAACTTCACCTGCGCGACCGGGTTGAACAGCACGTCGAACAGGCTCGTCATTTCCATGCGCATCGTCTGGTAGTTGAACTCGGCGCCGACCGGATTGTTCATCCAGCCGTTCGCGACGAGGATCCACAGCGCGGACAGGTTCGAGCCCAGCGCGACGAGGAACGTGACGATCAGGTGCTTGACCTTCGACAGGCGGTTCCAGCCGAAGAAGAACAGGCCGACGAACGTCGATTCGAGGAAGAACGCCATCAGGCCTTCGACCGCGAGCGGCACGCCGAAGATGTCGCCGACGTAGTGCGAGTAGTACGACCAGTTCGTGCCGAACTGGAATTCGAGCGTGATGCCGGTCGTCACGCCCATTGCGAAATTGATGCCGAACAGCTTGCCCCAGAACTGGGTCATGTCCTTGTAGACCTGTTTGCCGGTCATCACGTAGACGGCTTCCATGATGACGAGCAGCCAGGACAGGCCGAGCGTCAACGGCACGAACAGGAAGTGGTAGAGCGCCGTGATGCCGAACTGTAGACGTGACAGATCGACGACTTCACTACTTATCATGATGGTCTCCCTCGGTAGATGCAGGCGCCGGCACCGAGAGCAGCTTCTCGGCCACGGCGGCAGGCGGCAACGACATGTGCTCGGCCTGCGGATGATTGAAGAATGCGTATTTGAGCGACATCAGGAGGATCAGCTTGACGATCAGCACCAGGGTGATGTCGCGGGCGAGGGTGGGACCGCGTGCCCATGCGGCGATGCGCGCACGCCAGCCGATCGTGCCGGCCGGCCGCGAAGGCGGCGCAGGCTCTTTATTGATCGAGATCAAGGCGATTATCCTGAATCGATTTACGTCGGATTGGGGGCGACTTTACGTCGGATTTATGACGGCCGTGAAGCTGTTTTAATCCTTTTGCGCCTGACATGCCAATTTTAAAAGGACTGCTTTCCGATGCCGAGTGCTGCGATGCGGCAGACCGTCGCGAAACAGGGGGTAAAAATTGAGATGGATCAAGGTTATGCGGAAGGGCGCCGCACATGGCGTAATGCCTGATGAATCAGTTCAATTAATCGACGCAAAAACGGAGAGCGAAACGGCTGAAAAGCAGAGGAAAAGCTGCGGAAACCGGACGAAAAAAAACCGCTGCCGGTCGGGCAGCGGTTTTCGCTGAGGCGCTTTGGATCGCCGCGGATTTACGCGTATTCGGCGAGGGCGGTGCGCATCTTTTTCATGGCGCTCGCCTCGATCTGGCGGATGCGTTCCGCCGACACGCCGAATTCGGCAGCGAGATCGTGCAGCGTCGAGCCGCCCGAGCCGTCGTCGTCGACCTGCAGCCAGCGCGCCTCGATGATGCGGCGGCTGCGCGCATCGAGCGCGTCGAGCGCCTGCGCGATGCCGTCCGTCTGCAGCATGTCGCGTTGGCGCGCGGCGAGCACGGCGGTCGGCTCGTTGTGCGAGTCGGCCAGGTAGGCGATCGGCGCGTACGATTCCTCGCCGTCTTCCACCTGGCCCTCGAGCGCGATGTCGCCGCCCGACAGGCGCGTTTCCATCTCGGTGACTTCTTCGCGCTTGACGTTGAGCTCCTGCGCGAGGCCGTCGATTTCCTCGGGCGTCATCGCCTGCATGCTCTTCTTGTGGCTGCGCAGGTTGAAGAACAGCTTGCGCTGCGCCTTCGTCGTCGCGACCTTCACCATGCGCCAGTTGCGCAGGATGTACTCGTGGATCTCGGCCTTGATCCAGTGAATCGCATACGACACCAGGCGCACGTTTTGCGACGGGTCGAATCGCTTCACCGCTTTCATCAGGCCGATGTTGCCTTCCTGGATCAGATCGCCGTGCGGCAGGCCGTAGCCGAGATAGTTGCGCGCGATCGACACGACGAGACGCAGGTGCGACAGCACGAGGCGGCGCGCCGAGTCGAGGTCGTTGTTTTCGCGGAATTCGGTTGCATACCGGCGTTCCTCCTCGGCGGTCAGCAGCGGAATGCGGTTGACGGCCTGGATGTACGCGTCGATGTTGCCGAGCTGGCCCGGCAACATCGATTGGGCTGCGAGCGCCAGCGAGCCTGCCGATTCGGCCTTGGCCGGCGTCGGGCTCAGGGTGTTCGGAAGGGTCAGGGCGTGGCTCACTAAAAACTCCTTTGGAATCAGGGACAAACCGTTGGTCTCGGATGAGATTCCGGAGCCCATCTTAGCACTCCCACAATCCGAGTGCTAATTCCTTAGAGGCCACGGGGGCATCCAAGTTCCCGGTTTTCTATCGAGTCGTTCGAGTCGATAGTCTAATTTGCGACCGCGCTGGGGGTACGAAGTTCCGTAAGTGCTTGTTTCCGATAGTAATCAGTAGACGTTTTCGATTTTTGTAGTTTTGGAAGCAAACAATTTCGCTTCGCGATGCCGATTCGAAAAGTCCTTTACCATACCATTCAGTTCGCTCGGGCCGGCCGCTGCGGCAAGGCTCCATTCAACCCATAAAGTTGGAGTGTCAGATGAACAATAAGAAGAACCGCCGGCCCCGAAACCGGCTTGCGCTGCATGCGCTGCATGCGCTGCTGGCCGCGTCGCTGCTGGGCGGATCGGGCGCCGCGTTCGCGGACCGGTGGGGGATCCAGGCGGGCGGCGGATTTTCCGATCGCCACGGGATCGACAAGGCCGATCTCGGCGTGGTCTGGGATCCGGGCTGGAACTGGTGGGAAATCGGCGGCTGGCACTTCGCGTTCGTGATGGAAGGCCATGTCGGCTACTGGCACACCGGCGGCAACGTGCACGCCAACATCGGTGAATTCGGCGCGACGCCGATGTTCCGTTTCATCAAGAGCGCGGGCCAGGTTCGCCCGTTCGTCGAAGCCGGCGCCGGCATCCGGTTCCTCACGCATCCGACGATCTCGAACAATCTGTCGCTATCGACATCGTTCCAGTTCGCGGACGTCGTCGGCGTCGGCGCGCAGTTCGGCGAACGGCAACAGTATCAGGTGGGTTACCGTTTCCAACATGTGTCTAACGCGGGTATCAAAGAGCCGAATCCTGGTATAAATTTCCACCAGTTCTACGTGCAGTACAACTTCTGATCCGCACGCCGGCGCACGGCGGGCGCGTTGCCGAGGAGTCAGGCGATGGCGAAGGTGGTCGATGCGATTCGCGCGCTCGAGCGCGATCGGTTCCGGGCGATGGTCGACGGGGACGGCGAGGCGCTCGACGCGCAATTGTCGGACAAGGTGTTCTTCGTGCACACCAACGGCAAACGCGAAACCAAGCAGCAGTTCATCGACGCCATCGTCGCCGGCCGCCGCCGCTATCGTCAGATCGAGATCCAGTCGCAGGACCTGCTGCCCGTCGGCGATGCCACCTGCGTCGTGACCGGGCGCGCGTTGATCGAGATGGAAACGAACAATGGCGGCCTCGTGTTTCCGATCGCCTACACGGCCGTGCACACGCACGAGCACGGGCAGTGGCGGCTGCTCGCATGGCAGGCGACGCGGTGCGCGACCGAGACGTGAGCGCGGGTGGCGCTCGTTTTCATGTCCCGACCGAAGCGGCCTTCTGAGCCGCTTTTTGCTGTCTCGTGCGGCGCGGATCGCGCGGCGCACGGGCGGTCACGCACCGCTCGCTGACGTTTCAACCCTGAGCGGTCAGGCCGCCGCGCGGTGGTCCGCGCAGTGCCATGCCGAGCGGTTGATCGCGCTGACGACCGCATCGAGCGCCGCGACCGCCGCGTCGGCGTGCACGCCGACCCCATGCCGCAGCGGCGCGTCGCCGACCCGGCAGCCGACCGATACCGCGATCCGGCCGTCCGCGGTGCGCGTGTGCTCGCACGACGCGACGTCGATCGCGGCGCCAGCGGCCCCTGCCAATGCCGCGGCGAAATGTCGCGCGGCGTCGTCGGGTGTCGCATCGGCGGCGGGCGCCACCGCGATCTCGCGGTTTTGCCAGCGCGCGCCGCTGCCGTGGCGCGCGGCCGGGCCGTCGGTCTCGAAGAATTCGCGCGCGAACAGCGCGCAGATCGCGTCGCCCGTCACTTCCTCGCCCGAGGCGTCGGCGAGCGTCTGCACCGCGTGGCTGAACTCGATCTGGACGCGGCGCGTCGGCGTGAAACCCATTCCGCGTTCGAGCAGGAACGTCGCGCCGCCCTTGCCGGACTGGCTGTTCACGCGGATCACCGCGTCATAGCTGCGGCCGAGATCCGCCGGGTCGATCGGCAGGTACGGCACTTCCCAGATCGCGTCGGGGCGCTGCTGCGCGAAGCCCTTGCGGATCGCGTCCTGGTGCGAGCCCGAGAACGCGGTGAACACGAGGTCGCCCGCGTACGGATGGCGCGGATGCACGGGAATCTGGTTGCAGCGCTCGACGACGCGGCGCACCGCGTCGATGTCGGAGAAGTCGAGGCCCGGGTCGATGCCTTGCGTGTAGAGGTTCAGCGCGAGCGTGACGAGATCGACGTTGCCGGTGCGCTCGCCGTTGCCGAACAGGCAGCCTTCGATGCGGTCGGCGCCCGCGAGCAGCGCGAGTTCGGCCGCTGCGACCGCGGTGCCGCGATCGTTGTGCGGATGCACGGACAGCACGATGCTGTCGCGATACGCGAGGTTGCGGTCCATCCATTCGATCTGGTCGGCGAACACGTTCGGGGTCGCGGCCTCGACGGTGGCCGGCAGGTTGACGATCATCTTGTGGTCGCGGGTCGGGCGCCAGGTCTGCGCGACCGCGTCGCAGATCTCGCGCGCGAACGTCAGCTCGGTCATGCTGAAGGTTTCCGGCGAGTACTGGAAGGTCCAGTGCGTATCGGGGCGCGCGGCCGCGTGTGCCTTGATGATGCGCGTGCCGTCGATCGCGAGCGCCTTCACGTCGTCCTTCGACATCCCGAACACGATGCGGCGGAACGACGGGCAGACCGCGTTGTACAGGTGCACGATCGCGCGCGGCACGCCTTCGAGCGCATCGAACGTGCGCGCGATCAGGTCTTCGCGCGACTGCACGAGCACTTCGATCGTCACGTCGTCGGGAATCCGCTTGTCGTCGATCAGCTTGCGGACGAAATCGAAGTCGGTTTGCGACGCCGACGGAAAACCGACTTCGATCTCCTTGAAACCGATCGCGACCAGCATGTCGAAGAACTCGAGCTTCTGCTCGATGCTCATCGGCTCGATCAGCGACTGGTTGCCGTCGCGCAGGTCGGTGCTCATCCACACGGGCGCACGCTCGATGGTGCGGGCCGGCCAGCGGCGGCCATTGAGGCGGACGGGCTCGAACGGACGGTACTTGTCTTGCGGATTGCGCATCATCTTCTGGACCTCGGGTCTCAAGTCGCGAGCGAAGACGCGCGGCACGGGCGCCGGTTGGCGCTGCCTCGCACCCGGCGCGCGATGGCGCCGCGGATGCGGATGATCTTCGCGAATCGGCCGACGGATGGACGGACGAATGCTGACGACTTCGGGTTGTAAAAACTGCGAGAGGGGTACGGCGAGGAACTGCTGGGAGGACCGTGCGAACAGCACACGGCGCTACGACAGCCTTAGGCTAGTCGTAGCGATAGCGGCCGCGCTAGGCGGCCGGAGGTAATTCGGAGGGGGTTCGGAAAGGAACGCATGACGGCCACTCTATGCCAGGATGCGCTCGCGTGTCAAATGTCGGGATAAAGGGGCAGGTCGCCGCCGCGCCGTCAGCGCGCGACGCGGACGATCTGCACGATCGTCGCGACCTGTCGCGCGACCGTGTCGGGCACCGGCACCTCGCCGCGCAGCACCGCGTCCGTCCACGCGGCCGTGGTCGCCGCATCGCGCGACTCGGGCAGCGCGACGGGCGGCGCGTCGGTCGACGAACGCTCGGCGTCGATCAGCGTGTCGCACACGCCGTCGTGCAGCCAGTCGACCTGCACCTGGCGCCGTGTGTCGGCCACCGCTTCGCCTTCGGTGCCGCGCGCGAGCAGCGCGCCGCCCCGCGCGGCGTCCGGATGGTCGCGGAACAACTGCGCGAGGCTATCGCGGTACGGCGGATGCGTGTAGTTGACGAGCCGCAGCCCGGCCGGCGCGAACGGCTGCAGGATCTTCACGAGCGTATGCGTCGAGTTGCGCACGCCGAGCACGCCGCGCATCGACAGCAGGTGCGCGATGCGCGGCGCCAGCACGTCGATCGGCGCGAATGCGACGCGGCGCTCGGCGAGCGTGTCCTCGATCGCATCGTGCGACGTCGACGGCGCGAGCGACAGCGCCGAGAAGATCTCGGCGCTCGTCACGCGGCCCGGATCGCGCTCCACCCCGTGCACCAGTACCGGTACGCCTTCGCGCGCGAGCAGCAGCGCGAGCAGCGGCACGAGATTCGGCTGCTTGCGCGCGCCGTTGTAGCTCGGGATCGACACCGGGCGGAACGCGGCGTCCTGTACGTGCACGGGCTCGAACGACGCTTGCGCGGCGGCGAGCATCGCGGCCAGTTCGTCGGCGGATTCGCCTTTCAGCCGATAGGCGATCAGGATCGCGCCGAGTTCGACGTCCGACACGCGCGCATCGAGCATCGCGCGATAAAGCTCGAACGTGTCTTCGGCGGACAGGGCGCGCGCGCCGTTGGGGCCGCGGCCGATTTCCTTGATGAAGCGGGCGCAAGGGAACGGAGCGGCGGCGGGATCGTGGGAAGCGGTCATCGGAACGTGGGGCGGGCGGCCGGCATCGGGCCGCGCGGTGAGCGGTGAGGAATGCCCCGAGTATCGCACGGGCGCGGCTGCGCACCGTGCCGCGCTACACTCTGGTTCCCGGCGGCGTACGCACCCGCTGCGCCGCGCCCGTGCCGCCGCCGGCCGAATACGACCAAAAGAGAGACATCCCATGAAGCTCTACAGCTATTTCCGCAGTTCCGCGTCGTACCGCGTGCGGATCGCCCTGAACCTGAAGCGGCTGCCGTTCGACTATGCGCCCGTGCACATGCTGCGCGACGGCGGCGAGCAACTGAAGGACGCATACCGAGCGCTGAATCCGGATGGGGTCGTGCCGACGCTGGTCGATGGCGACGCGACGCTGCAGCAGTCGCTCGCGATCATCGAATATCTCGACGAAACCCATCCCGAGCCGGCGTTGCTGCCGAAGCAGCCGGTCGATCGCGCGTACGTGCGGTCGGTGGCGCTGCAGATCGCGTGCGAAATCCACCCGCTCAACAACCTGCGCGTGCTCAAGTACCTGAAGCACACGCTGAATGTGCCCGAAGACGCAAAGAACGCGTGGTACCGGCACTGGATCGAGGCGGGCTTCGACACGCTCGAGGCGCGTCTCGCGAACGATCCGCGCACCGGCAAGCTGTGCTTCGGCGACACGCCGACGCTCGCCGACGTGTGCCTCGTGCCGCAGGTGTTCAACGCGAACCGCTTTGCGATCGACACCACGCGTTTCCCGACGATCCAGCGGATCGCCGACCATGCGGCGACGCTCGATGCATTCAAGGCCGCCGAGCCGGGCGTGCAGCCCGACGCCGAATAAGCGCCGAACGAGTGTGGCGGCCCCGCGGCGAGCAGGATCGGGCGCGCATGAAAAAGGGCGCCCGAAGGCGCCCCGTGCGATGCGAGCCGGCGGCGTTCAGCCGAGCAGCGCGTCCGCGAATTCCACCGCGCTGAACGGCTGCAGGTCCTCGACCTTCTCGCCGACGCCGATGAAGTAGACGGGCACCGGCCGTTGCCGCGCGATCGCGGCGAGAATCCCGCCCTTCGCGGTGCCGTCGAGCTTCGTGACGATCAGGCCGGTCAGGCCCAGCGCGTCGTCGAATGCCTTCACCTGCGTGAGCGCGTTCTGGCCGGTGTTCGCGTCGATCACCAGCAGCACCTCGTGCGGCGCGCCGTCGTGCGCCTTCGCGATCACGCGCTTCACCTTCTTCAGCTCTTCCATCAGGTGCAGTTGCGTCGGCAGGCGGCCGGCCGTGTCGGCCATCATCACGTCGATCTTGCGCGCGCGCGCGGCGCTGACCGCGTCGAAGATCACCGCGGCCGGATCGCCGCTTTCCTGCTGCACGACCGTCACGTTGTTGCGCTCGCCCCAGACCGCCAGCTGCTCGCGCGCGGCCGCGCGGAACGTGTCGCCGGCGGCCAGCAGCACCGACTGGTCAAAGCTCTGCAGATGCTTCGCGAGCTTGCCGATGCTGGTCGTCTTGCCCGCGCCGTTCACGCCGGCGATCATCATCACGAGCGGCTGCGCGCGGCCGAGCATCAGCGATTTCTCGAGCGGCGTCAGCAGCTCGACGAGCAGGTCGTGCAGCGCATCCTTCACCTGCTGCGGATCGGTCAGCCGGCCCGCGCGCACCTTCTCGCGCAGCGCGTCGAGCAGGTACTCGGTCGCGTCGACGCCCGCGTCGGACATCAGCAGCGCGGTTTCGAGCTCCTCGTACAGGTCCTCGTCGATCTTCGTGTTGACGAAGACGCCGGTGATGCTCGAGCCCGTCTTCGCAAGCCCCGTTTTCAGGCGCGCGAGCCACGACTTCTTCGCGGACGCGTCCTGCAGCGGCGGCGGGACGATCTCGACCGTCTCGACCACTTCGTCGCGGCCGTCGTTGGTCGGCGTGACCGTCACCACGACGGCCGGCGCGGCCGCTTGCGCGCTCGCCTGCGGCACGTCTGCCGCGGCCGGCGCCTCCGGCGCGGGCGCGTCGGCGTCGGACGCTTCGTCCGCTTGCTGCGCGTCGGCCGATTGCGATTCCGCCGGATCGGGCTCCTGCGTTTTCTTGAATCGTTTGAAGAAACTGAACATGGTCTGGCGTCGGGAAGAGGGCGGGCCGCCGCCGAGGGCGGGGCGCCGGACGGGCCGTTCTGCGTTCGCGCGGGCGCGGCGCTCGGCGGCCGAAACCGTGCATTTTATCAGTGCGGCGCGGCGCTCGCGTCAGTGCGCGTCGCCGCTGTGGTAACGTGCGCCTGTTTGGCGGCGCCCCTCGCGCGCGCCCGGTCCCTCCGTTGTCGATATCCCGTATGTCCCGTTCCTCTTCCGGCCGCCCTGCGGCCCCTTCCTGTCGCGGCAAGCCGCACGCGGTCCGCATCATCGGCGGCGACTGGAAACGCACGCCGCTCGCGGTGCTCGATCTCGACGGCCTGCGCCCGACGCCCGATCGCGTACGCGAGACGCTGTTCAACTGGCTCGGCCAGGATCTCGACGGTTGGCGCTGTCTCGACCTGTTCGCGGGCACCGGCGCGCTCGGCTTCGAGGCCGCGTCGCGCGGCGCGGCGAGCGTCGTGATGGTCGAGCGCCATCCGCGCGCCGCGCAGCAGCTGCGTGCGATCAAGGACAAGCTCGGCGCCCGTTCGGTCGAGATCGCCGAAGCCGATGCGCTGCGGCTCGCGGCCGGGCTCACGCCGGGCGCGTTCGACGTGGTGTTCCTCGATCCGCCGTTCGACGACCTGGCCGCGCTCGAGCGCGCGATCGCGCTCGCGGCGCCGCTCGTCGCGGCGGGCGGCGCGCTGTACGTCGAAACGGGGGCGGAACTCGACCCGGCCGCGCACGACGCGCTCGCGGGCTGGCAGGTGGTGAAGCACGGCAAGGCCGGTGCGGTTCACTATCATTTGCTGCGGCGCGAAAATGATGAATAATGCGCGTTCCATACGAGGCGGCGCGCCGCAAAGGCGACGCATGCCCATCTCGGCAGCGGCGCGTGCATCGCACGGCTGCCATCCCGTTTGCGTGATGACAGGAGGAGCGACATGGTAGTCGCCGTGTATCCCGGTACGTTCGATCCGCTGACGCGCGGGCACGAAGACCTCGTGCGGCGTGCGTCGAGCATTTTTGATACGCTGGTGGTGGGCGTTGCCGACAGCCGCGCGAAGAAACCGTTTTTCTCGCTCGAAGAACGTCTGACGATTGCGAACGAGGTGCTCGGCCATTATCCGAACGTGAAGGTGATGAGTTTCACCGGCCTCCTGAAGGATTTCGTCCGCATCAACAACGCGCGCGTGATCGTGCGCGGGCTGCGCGCCGTGTCCGATTTCGAATACGAGTTTCAGATGGCGGGGATGAACCGCTATCTGCTGCCCGACGTCGAGACGATGTTCATGACGCCGTCCGACCAGTACCAGTTCATCTCGGGGACGATCGTGCGCGAAATCGCGCAATTGGGCGGCGATGTCAGCAAATTCGTGTTTCCGTCCGTCGAGAAGTGGCTGACCGAGAAAGTCACGGCGATGGGAGGCCCTGCCGCGTGACGCGGCGCCGGCCGGTTTCGTTGCGAAGCCGGCCGCCGGCCTGAAGAAGTGAGATCAGTATGGCTTTGATGATTACCGACGAGTGCATCAATTGCGACGTGTGCGAGCCCGAGTGCCCGAACGGCGCGATTTCGATGGGCCCGGATATCTACGTGATCGACCCGAACAAGTGCACCGAGTGCGTCGGCCATTTCGACGAACCGCAGTGCCAGCAGGTGTGTCCGGTCGAATGCATTCCGCGCGATCCGCAGCATGACGAGTCGCACGCGCAATTGATGGAGAAGTATCACGCGTTGATCGCCGTGAAGGGCGACGACGCATCGTGACCCTGCGCTGACGCGCGCGCTTCGATCGACGGGCGCGCGCGCCGCGCTTTCTTTCGGATCGGCGCCGCCCGGCGCCGGTTCTTCCGTGTCAGCCCAGCAGCTCGCGCAGCGCGGCGACGAGCGCATCGCATTCGGCGTCGGTGCCGACGGTGATGCGCAGATGCTGGTCGATCCGCGGCAGCCGGAAGTGCCGCACGAAAATTTCCCGTTCCTTCAGCTTCGCCGCGATCGCGCCCCCGTCGTGCGCCGGATGGCGCGCGAACACGAAATTCGCGGCCGACGGCACGATCTCGAAGCCGAGCGCGTCGAGCGCATGCGTGAGCCGCGCGCGGCTGTCGATCACGCGCCGGCAAGTCGCGTTGAAATGGTCGGTGTCTTCGTACGCGGCCTGCGCGGCGACTTGCGCGAGCCGGTCGAGCGGATACGAGTTGAAGCTGTCCTTCACGCGGTTCAGCGCGTCGATCAGCGCCGCATCGCCGAACGCGAAGCCGACGCGCATGCCCGCGAGCGAGCGCGCCTTCGACGTCGTATGCACGACGAGCAGGTTCGGGTGGCGGTCGATCAGCGTAATCGCCGACTGCGCGCCGAAATCGACGTACGCTTCGTCGATCACGACGACCGACGACGGGTTCGCGGCCGCGATCCGCTCGACGTCCGCGAGCGGCAACGCGCGCCCGGTCGGCGCATTCGGGTTCGGAAACAGCACGCCGCCGGCGTCGTCGAGATAGTCGTCGACGCGGATCGAGAAATCGTCCGCGAGCGGCACGACCGTGGTCTCGACGCCGTACAGGCGCGCGTAGGTCGGATAGAAGCTGTACGTGATGTCGGGAAAGCGCAGCGGCCGGTCGTGCTTGAGCAGCGCCTGGAACGCGTGCGCGAGCACCTCGTCGGAGCCGTTGCCGACGAACACCTGGTCGGGCTGGATGCGGTGATGGGCCGCGACCGTCTCGCGCAGCGCGCGTGCGACCGGGTCGGGATAGCGGCGCAGCGTGTCGCCGGTGTCGCCGAGTTCGCGTGCGATCGCCGCGACGACGCGCGGCGACGGCGGATAGGGATTCTCGTTGGTGTTCAGCTTGACGGGGTGCGCGAGCGCGGGCTGTTCGCCCGGCACGTAAGGCACGAGTTGCTGAACGACGTCGCTCCAGTAACGGCTCACCGCTTGGCTCCTGTCGGGCAAAACGTCCAGATTACCGCATGTGCGCGTCGCGGTGGGGCAGGCGAGGCCGCCGGATGGCGCCGGACGGCCGATGCACCGGGCCGGTGCGCGGTGCGGTCAGTTGCGATGCAGCTGCATCGTCGCGCGTTCGAGTTCGCCCTTGACGACCATCGGCATCACGGCGAGCGCGCGTTCGATCGATGCGTCGATCACGTCTTGTTCCTCGCGGCGCGGCGGTTTCAGCACGAAGTTCGCGACGTCGGGCTTCGCGCCGGCGCGCGCGCTTTCCGGAATCAGGTCGCGCGGATGGCCGATGCCGATCCGCAGCCGCCAGTATTGCTGCGACGACAGGTGCGCGGTGATGTCCTTCAGGCCGTTGTGGCCGCCGCTGCCGCCGCCGAGCTTCAGCTTCACGGTGCCGGGCGGCAGGTCGAGTTCGTCGTGCGCGACGAGGATCTGGTCGGGCAGGATCTTGAAGAATTGCGCGAGCGCGACGACCGACTGGCCGGAGCGGTTCATGTAGGTCTGCGGCTCGAGCAGATGGACTTCCTCGCCGTGCAGGCGCGCTTTCGCGTAAAAGCCGTGGAAGCGGCGCTCGTCGCGCAGCGTCGTGCCGGCTTCGCGGGCGAGCTGGTCGATCAGCCAGAAACCGGCGTTGTGGCGCGTCGCGGTGTATTCCGCCCCGGGATTGCCGAGGCCGACGATCAGTTTGATCATGACGTTTCGAAGGCGGCGGCCGCCGCCTGGGCGCAAAAAAGAAAAACCCGCCGGGCAAGCCGCGGCGGGTTGCGTCGACCGTTTCGTGAAACGGATCGATGGGGCGTGCAGGCAGCCGCTTAGGCAGCCGGCGTTTCGCCTTCTGCTGCGTCCGACACGGCACCCGCCGGGACCGTCGCCGAAGCGATGACCGGGTTTTCCGCGTCGACGTGCGCGACCAGCGCGACGCCCTTCGGCAGCGCGATGTCCTTCGCGTGCAGCGATTGACCGGCTTCGATCTTCGACAGGTCGACTTCGAGGAACTCCGGCAGGTCAGCCGGCAGGCACTCGATTTCGATTTCCGTCGCGACGTGCGAAACGATCGCGCTCGACAGCTTCACGGCCGGGCTGACTTCTGCGTTCAGGAAGTGCAGCGGTGCCTTCGTGTGCAGCTTCTTCTTCGCGTCGACGCGTTGGAAGTCCACGTGCAGCACGAGTTGCTTGAATGGGTGGTATTGCACGTCGCGCAGCAGAACCTGTTGCGACTGGCCAGCGACTTCCAGGTCGAGGATCGACGAGTGGAAGGCTTCCTTCTTCAGTGCATGCCACAGCGCGTTGTGATCCAGTTCGATCTTTTGCGGGGCTGCTTCGCCACCGTAGACGATACCCGCGGTCTTACCGGCGTTGCGCAGGCGGCGGCTCGCACCCGTACCTTGCTGTTGGCGCTCGAAAGCGACGACTTTCATGTGATTCTCCATGTGCTGCCCGCGACCAGGCAGTAAAACGGGGCCATCAAGCGGCCCCCGATGAAACGGCCGGGGTTTCGTCTATCCCGTCCGATTGTGCAAAAAGCGAAGCGTTGCCGCTTCGCTTTCCGCGCATGCTTTGTTCCGTCGATTCGCGATCAGGATTCCGCGAACAGCGACATCACCGAATCGCCGCGGCGAATCCGCGAGAACGTCTCGGCCAGCAGGCTCGCGCTCGTCAGCGAGCGGATCTTCGAGCATGCCAGCGATTCGGCCGACAGCGGGATCGTATCGGTGACGACCAGCTCGTCGAGTGCCGATGCGGCGATGCGATCTGCGGCGCCGCCCGACAGCACCGGATGCGTCGCATAGGCAAAAACCTGCTTCGCGCCGCGATCCTTCAGCACTTGGGCGGCCTTGCACAGCGTGCCGGCCGTATCGACCATGTCGTCCATGATCACGCAGGTGCGGCCTTCGACTTCACCGATGATGTTCATCACTTCGGCGACGTTCGCCTTCGGACGACGCTTGTCGATGATCGCGAGATCGCAGTTCAGCTGCTTCGCGAGCGCCCGGGCACGCACCACGCCGCCGACGTCCGGCGACACGACGAGCAGATCCGAATAGTTCTGCTTGCGCAGGTCGCCCAGAAGGATCGGCGTCGCGTAGATGTTGTCGACCGGGATGTCGAAGAAGCCCTGAATCTGGTCGGCGTGCAGATCCATCGTGATGATCCGCTCGACGCCGGCGATTTCCAGCATGTTCGCGACGATCTTCGCCGAGATCGCGACGCGCGCCGAACGCGGGCGGCGATCCTGACGGGCATAGCCGAAGTAGGGGATGGCAGCGGTGATCCGGCCGGCGGATGCGCGCTTGAGCGCATCGACCATGATCATCAGTTCCATCAGATTGTCGTTCGCCGGTGCGCACGTGGATTGCAGGACGAAGACGTCCTTGCCGCGCACGTTTTCCTGGATCTCGACCTGGATCTCGCCGTCGGAGAAACGGCTGACCATCGCTTTGCCGAGGGGAATACCAAGGATACTGACGACTTCCTGGGCGAGCGCGGGATTCGCGTTGCCAGTAAAGACCATCAGGCCATCATGGCTGTGGCTGCTCATCGTGCACCTGCTTCAGGCTTGGGCGGGAAATGCGGGAAAATTTTTGGCAGGGGAGGAAGGACTCGAACCCTCGCATGCCGGAATCAAAATCCGGTGCCTTGACCAACTTGGCGACTCCCCTACACTTAACTGATAACTTCACCGAACTTGTGTAGGCCGTTCGGCAAAGTAAAACTTCATGACGCGAAAGCGAAGAGCGGATGCTCGTTCAGACTCTCGGCAACTGCGCCGTTCCAACTGGCGGGCAGCTTGGCTTTCGCCGCTTCTGCCTCGTGCTTGCTGTGAAACGCTGCAAACACGCTTGCTCCGGAGCCGGTCATCCTCGCGGGGGTCACATCATACAACCATTTGACCACCTGCGCAACTTCCGCGTACTTCCTTGTTACAACTTCCTGCATATCGTTCCGGCCGAAGCTGTCTGGCCATTCCGCATCGCTGGTTTGCTGTGCAAGAAAGTCAGCAATTGTGACGGGCTTCGTATCTCTTGTCAACAACTCATCTGAAAATATTTCAGCGGTCGGGACATGAACGCGTGGCGTCACAACCAAGAACCAGCGAGTCGGCAATTGTACCTCAGCTAATTCTTCTCCGATACCCTCTGCGAACGCATTTTTTCCGAAAATAAAAAACGGGACGTCAGCGCCGAGTTTGACCGCGAGCGACTGGAGTTCGGCGCGCGGCACATCGAGTTGCCACAGGCGGTTCAGCGCGAGCAGCGTCGTCGCCGCGTCGGAACTGCCGCCGCCGAGGCCGGCGCCCATCGGCAGGATCTTGTCGATCTCGATGTCGACGCCGTGCGCGGTGCCCGTATGCGCTTTCAGCAGGTTCGCCGCGCGCACGACGAGATCGCTTTCCTCGGGCACGCCGGGCACGTCGGTGACGCGTGCGACGCGGCCGTCGTCGCGCCGCGTGAAGTGCAGCGTATCGCCCCAGTTCAGCAGCTGGAATACGCTCTGCAGATCGTGATAGCCGTTCGGACGACGGCCGGTGATGTGCAGGAACAGGTTGAGTTTCGCGGGCGCCAGGCAGTTGCGCAGCGAGCGGGTCGAATCGGTCATGCGGGTATCGGGGCTAGGCGCGCGTGCTCACTGATCGAGCACGAGCTTGATGTCGAGCGGCGGCGTCGCGCGCACGAGGTTGACGCGTTTGACGCCCGTGGCCGGGGCATCCGCGTAGGCAAGGTAGTCGATCGTCCAGCCGTCCTGGTGCAACTGCTTGATGCGCGTGCCGTCGGCCGGGTCGCGCACGGTTTCCGCGGGCGTCGCGGGCGCGGCGGTCGGCAGCAGCCAATAGCGCAGCCCCGCGAGCGGCAGCTCGAAGCCGAGCGTTTTCTGCATCAGGTCGCCGACGTCGGGCGCATATTGGGTCGGGCGGTTCGGCAATTCGAGCGACGCCGCGCGCGGGGACGATTTCACGACCGCGAGCGTCTGGCCGAGCGGGCTGCGCAGCTCGAGCGACACGTCGTCGCCGTGCTCCTGCCAGTCGAAGTTGCCGTACACGTTCTGCGGGTTGCCGAGACGATCGTCGTACCGCACCGCGAAGCGGCCATGGTACGCATGCGTCGCCGCTGTCTGCAGCGCGGCGCCCGTCGGCGCGTTGGCCGACGGCGGCGTGCTCGCGCAGCCGGCGAGCGCAAGCGCCGCGCCGGCTGCGGCCAGCATGCGCTGCGCGCGGGAGAACCGGGAAAACATCGGGAACATCCGCATCAGAGGCCGTTGATCTGCAGGCGTTTGAGCGTCTGCACGAGCGTTTCGTTGTCGGGCTCGAGCTTCTGCGCGGCACGCAACGCGCTGCGCGCGTCGTCCTGCGCGCCGCTCTTCCACAGCACTTCGCCGAGATGCGCGCCGATCTCGGCGTTCGGCTGCAGTTCGTATGCACGCTGCAGCACCTTCGTCGCGCCGGCCGTGTCGCCCATCCGGTACTTCACCCAGCCGAGGCTGTCCATGATGTACGCGTCGTTCGGCGCGAGCGTCATCGCCTTGTCGATCAGCTTGCTGGCCTCGGGCAGGCGCTGGTTGCGGTCGGCGAGCGAATAGCCGAGCGCGTTGTAGGCCTGCGGGTTGTCGGGCTGCGTACGGATCAGCTCGCGCAACTGCTTTTCCATCGTCGCGTAGTGGCCGGTCTTTTCGGCCGCCATCGCGTAGTCGTAGCGCAGGTCGGGATCGTCCGGGAAGTCCTGGACCGCTTGCCCGAGCCGCGCTTCCGCTTCCGGATAGCGCTTCGCGGTGAACAGGATCGACGCATCGGTGCGCGCGACCACGGCCGCGTCGCGCGGATCGGAGATCGGCAGGTTGTCGAGCACCTTGCGCGCCTCGTCGGTCTTGCCCTGTTTCTGCAGCAGTTGCGCACGCGTGATCTGCGCGGGCAGGTAGTGCTGGCTCGTCTGGTCGACCTTGTCGAGCCATTGCGACGCCTGCGCGTCGTTGTTCTGGTCGATCGCGATCTGCGCGAGGTAGATGTAGCCCTGGCCGACGTCGAGGTTCGGCTGCTTGTCGCCGAGCTGCACGTACTGCTTCAGGTAGCCGGTCGCCTCGTCGAGTTTCTTCTGCTGGATCTTGATCAGCGCGAGCGCCATCAGCGGCGTCGGATCCTTCGCGTCGAGCTTGCGCATCGTCTCGAACTGCTTCTGCGCGTCGTCGAGGCGATCGTCGGCGAGATAGAGCTGCGACAGCGCGAGCCGCGCGTCGCGCGACTTCGGATTCTGCTGAACATACTTCTCGAACGACGCGATGCCCGCCGCGCGCTCCGCCGGCCCCATCTGCGACAGCATCAGCGCCGCCGGCAGGTAGTCGGGGCGGATCTGCAGCGCCTGCTTCAGCGATTGCGCGGCGCCGTCCTTGTCGTCGACCGCGAGCTGCTGCCGCGCGATCGCGAGCTGCGCCTCGGGGCGATTCATGTCGTTCTTCAGCATGTCCTTCAGCACCGCGAGGCCGCCGACGCGGTCGGGGCCGCGCACGAGCAGCGCCTGCAGCGCAAGGATCGCCGGGCCGCGCGTGTCGCCGGTCGCGCGGGCCAGCTCGCGCGCGAGCATCGGCTGCGCGTCGGCCGGCTTGCCGGCGAGCACCAGCAGCGCGGCGTCGACCTGCGACGCGCGGTTCGAATCCGGCGCGTACTGACGCCACAGGTTCGCGGCGGACAGTGCGTCGGCCGGGCTCTGCGCGCCGAGCGCGATTTCGGTCGCGCGCTGCGCCATGCGCGGATCGCGCGTGTCGCGGGCAAGCGCGAGGTAGGTCTGGTACGCCGGTGCCGGCTGGTTGCGCTGGAGCGCGACCTCGGCCGCGAGCACCTGATAGACGATCTGGCTCGTCAGCGGCACGCCGGGGAGATTCTTCTGCTCGTCCGGCATCACATGCTCGAACGCACCCTGCGGCTCCGCGTCGTCCGATGCCGGAGCCTGCGCGTGGGCCGGAAAGGCGGTGAGGGTCCAGGCGGCAAACAGCGCGGCACCGAGTGCACGGCGGACCGGGAAGGCGCGCGCGCCGCGCACGGCGGCGGGGCGCTTCTGAAGCAGCTTCGAGGGCAGAGTCATGGAAATCCGTTCGATGTTTCAACCGATTGTAACGCGCTCGCTACAATACACGCACGATCGTGATAGGGTCCGCTTACCTGCGGAATCCCCATGCGAATGCCCGAAATCGCCCGCCTCGCGTGCTGCCAGGCCGGCGATTTCGGGCATTCCCGTGTTTAATTCGGGGTCGCCGCGAGAACGGCCGTTCGCGGCGGCGCATGCGCGTTCCCCATGTAAGCAGACCGTAGCCTCAGACCCGCAAAACATGCCAGAGTTGCCAGAAGTCGAAGTCACGCGCCGGGGCATCGAGCCCTTTGTCGCGGGCCGCCGCGTCGAGCGTGTCGACGTCCGTACCGCGATGCTGCGCTGGCCCGTGCCGGCGGGACTCGCCGAGCAGTTGCGCGCGCGCGAGGTGCTCGCCGTCGAGCGCCGCGGCAAGTACCTGCTGTTCGAAGTCGATGCGGGCTGGTTCATCGTCCATCTCGGGATGACCGGCACGCTGCGCGTGCTGCCCGCGGCCGGCGTGCCGGTCGCCGCGAAGCACGATCACATCGACTGGATCTTCGACGAATTCGTGCTGCGGTTCCGCGATCCGCGCCGCTTCGGCGCCGTGCTGTGGCACCCGCGCGAAGCCGGCGACGTGCATGCGCATCCGCTGCTCGCGAGCCTCGGCGTCGAGCCGTTCTCGCCGGCGTTCACCGGCGCGCTGCTGCATGCGCGCACGCGCGGCCGCACGGTGTCGGTCAAGCAGGCGCTGCTCGCGGGCGACATGGTCGTCGGCGTCGGCAACATCTATGCGTCGGAGAGCCTGTTTCGCGCCGGCATCCGGCCGACGACGGCCGCCGGCAAGGTGTCGCTGCCGCGCTACGAGCGGCTGGCCGATGCGGTGCGCGCGACGCTCGCCGACGCGATCGAGCGCGGCGGCAGCACGTTGCGCGATTTCGTCGGCAGCAACGGCGAAAGCGGCTACTTCCAGCTCGACTGCTTCGTCTACGATCGCGCCGGCCAGCCGTGCCGCGTCTGCGGCACATCGATCCGCCAGATCGTGCAGGGCCAGCGGTCGACCTATTTCTGCCCGACGTGCCAGCGTTGAAACCCTTTTCCACGATCAGACAACTTGAAGCCGCCCCGCATCGCCCCCGCTCCGTTCCCCGTCACGCCGCTGCACCGCACGTTCGCCACGCGTCTCGTCGCGTGGCAGCGCGAGCATGGCCGCCATGACCTGCCCTGGCAGAACACCCGCGATCCGTACCGGATCTGGCTGTCGGAAATCATGCTGCAGCAGACGCAGGTGTCGACCGTCATCCCGTATTACACGCGTTTTCTCGACCGCTACCCCGACGTCGCCGCGCTCGCGGCCGCGCCGACCGACGACGTGATGGCGCTGTGGGCGGGGCTCGGCTACTACTCGCGCGCGCGCAACCTGCACCGCTGCGCGCAGGTCGTCGTCGCCGAGCACGGCGGCGCGTTTCCGGCGACGCCCGACGCGCTGGCCGAACTGCCCGGCATCGGCCGCTCGACGGCTGCCGCGATCGCGTCGTTTGCATACGGCGCGCGCGCGACGATCCTCGACGGCAACGTGAAGCGCGTGCTCGCGCGGGTATTCGGCGTCGAGGGCTTTCCGGGCGAGAAGCGGGTCGAGAACGACATGTGGGCGCTCGCCGAATCGCTGCTGCCCGATGCCGCGAACGCGGCCGACGTGAGCGCGTACACGCAGGGGCTGATGGATCTGGGCGCGACGCTGTGCGTGCGCGGCAAGCCCGACTGCGCGCGCTGCCCGTTCGCGGGCGACTGCGTCGCGCAATCGACCGGCCGCCAGCGCGAACTGCCGGCCGCGCGGCCGAAGAAGGCCGTGCCGACGCGCAAGACGTGGATGCTCGTGCTGCGCGACGGCGACGCCGTGCTGCTCGAGCGACGGCCGCCGACCGGCATCTGGGGCGGCCTGTGGAGCCTGCCGCAAGCGGACGGCGATGCCGCGCTCGCGGATCTCGCGCGCGGCTTCGGCGGCGGCGGCACGGTGCCGCTCGCGCCGCTCACGCATACGTTCACGCATTTCCGGCTCGAGATCGAGCCGCGGCTGAGCGATCTGGCGGACGGCGGCGGCCTGCCGTCGCAGGCGCGGGACGCGGACACAGCGTGGGTGCCGCTGAGCCGGCTCGACGCGTACGGCGTGCCGGCGCCCGTGCGCAAGCTGCTCGATGCGCTGAGCGGGCCGCTGCTGTAACGAACGGGGAAGGGCGCGGCGCGGGCCGCGTTCGGGAAGGCGCGGCGTTGCCGCACGCAGGAAAGCCCTTCGGGTGGGCGCGACGCGCGATGCGCGAGCGGTCGCTACAGCCAGCCGTGCCGGTCGAGCACGTGGTGCACGGCGTCGATGCGCGCGCCGACGTCCGGAAACTCCATCAGCTTCTGCCGCGCGCGCAGGTCGAGCGGCAGCAGTTCCGCGAGGCGATTCGCTACCCAGCTCGGATCGTCGAGGCGGAACGGTTCGCCGAACGGCATTTTCTGCGGATCGGATTTCTTCAGCGCGTCGATGATGCGCTCGAGCACCTCGGCGCACGAGCCGAACTGCGCGAGCGCCTGTTCGCCTTCGAGCGGGATGTCGTCGGGCAGCGGCTCCGCGATGCCGACCAGCAGCCCGTTGCCTTCGACGCGATACGACAGCAGCTCGAAACGCTGCGTGCCGACCGCCTGCAGATACAGCATCCCGAATTCGCCGGTATCGCACTCGGTGATGCGCGCCATGCAGCCGATGGTCTCGGGCACCGACACCGCGCCATCCTGCGCGACTTCGGGCCCGCTCTTGAGCAGGCACACGCCGAACGGTGCGTCGTCGCGCAGGCAGGCGCGCGACATGTCGAGATAGCGCGCCTCGAACACCTTGAGCGGGAGCAGCCCTCCGGGAAACAGCACCGTGTGCAGCGGAAACAGCGGCAGGTCGATCAGGGTGGTCGATAGGGAGGACATGGCGCGCGGGCGTGGGGGCGGGTGTCGCTAGGGTCGGTCGACCTCGGAGACGAGCCGCGACGACGCGTCGACATCCACTGGCGCGTCACGATGCCGCACGATCACGTTCGCGTCGCGCGCGAGGCGCGCGGCGAGCGTTTCCGCGATGAACACCGAGCGATGCTGGCCGCCCGTGCAGCCGATGGCGACGGTCAGATAGCTGCGGTTGTCGTCGCGGAAGTGCGGCAGCCATTTCATCAGGAACGCATGGATGTCGTCGATCATCTGGTGGACGATCGGCAGTGCGTCGAGAAAGGCGATGACCGGCTGGTCGAGCCCGGTGAGCGGGCGCAGCTCGTGGTCGTAGTACGGGTTCGGCAGCGCGCGCACGTCGAACATCAGGTCGGCGTCGAGCGGCACGCCGCGCTTGAAGCCGAACGATTCGAACATCACCATCAGGTCGTTGTTCTTCTGCTCGATGAAGCGCTTGACCCAGGTGCGCAGTGCGTTCGCGCGCAGCGTGCTGGTGTCGATCTGATGGCCGAATTCGGCGAGCGGTGCGACGAGCTCGCGCTCGCGCTCGATCGCTTCCTCGAGCGACGACAGCAGGCCGACGTCCGCATCGTGCGACCGCGAGCCGGACAGCGGATGGCGGCGGCGCGTTTCGGAGAAGCGCTGGATCAGCGCCTGGGTGCTCGCGTTGAGGAACAGCACGCGCACGTCGTGCTCGCGGGACAGCTCGCGGATCAGGCCGGGCATTTCGTCGAGCGACGCGCTCGAGCGCGCGTCGATCGCGACCGCGAGCCGGCGCTGGCCGTCCTGCGCGAGGTAGCGGGCGAGTTCGGGGAGCACGTGCGGCGGCAGGTTGTCGACGCAGTAATAGCCTGCGTCTTCGAGCGCGTTCAGCGCGACGGACTTGCCTGAGCCGGAGATGCCGGTGATGAGGACGATGCGCATGGGAACAGAGAATCCTGACGTTTCATCATAGCACCGGCTCGACGCGTCGGCGTTGCGCGGCCGGCGCGTGCGGGTTACACCAGTTTGCCGGGGAACTGACTGTCGGGGTCCTGCATCGCGAGTCGTTGCCGATCCATGAAATCGCGCAACGTGTCGATTCCGCGCAACTGCAGGATCGTGTTCCGGACGGCCGCCTCGACGAGCACCGCGAGGTTGCGGCCGGCTGCGACCTGGATCGTGACCTTGCTGATCGGCAAGCCGAGCACGTCGACGGTCTGGCTTTCGAGCGGCAAGCGCTGGAATTCGCCGTCGGGGCGCCGCACGAGCTGGACGATCAGCTTCAGCTTCATTTTCCGCCGCACCGCGGTTTCGCCGAAGATCGTCTTGATGTCGAGCAGGCCGAGGCCGCGCACTTCGAGCAGGTTCTGCAGCAGCGGCGGGCAGCGCCCTTCGACGAAATCGGGGCCAAGACGGACGAAATCGACCGCGTCGTCGGCGACGAGGCCATGGCCGCGGCTGATCAGCTCGAGGCCGAGCTCGCTCTTGCCGAGACCCGAATCGCCGGTCAGCAGCACGCCCATCCCGAGGATGTCGAGGAACACGCCGTGCAGCGTCGCGCGCGGCGCGAGGATGCGCGACATGTAGAGCCGCAGGCTGTCGATCACCGCGGCGGCCGACATCGGCGTCGTGAACAGCGGCGTGGACGAGCGCGTGCAGCGCAGCACCAGCTCGGGCGGCGCCGCGGCGCCGCCGGCGACGACGAGGAACGGCGGTTCGAGTGCGATCAGCTCGGCCATGTGGCGCGAGCGGTCTTCGTCGGTCTGGCGCTGGTAGTAGTCGATTTCGGCTTCGCCGAGCACCTGGATCCGGTTCGGGTGGATCAGGTTCAGGTGGCCGACGAGGTCGGCGCTGGACGTTGCGTTGCCGACCGTGTCGGCCGAAAAGCCGCGTTCCCAGCCTTCATGCCCCGTCAGCCAGCTCAGTTTCAGCGTCGCTGCGTTGTCGTCGAAGATGCTCTGGGCGTTGATGCTGGACGTATCCATGACTCTCGTCACTCCAATGGGCCGGTGCGGGCGCGCGGCGACGGACGTCGCCATGCCGGGCCGGCGCCGGGCGGCCCTGGACGGCGGCGCGTGCCGCCTCGTACGGGGAAATATTCCGCCCGGAACAACTCAAGGTTGCCACTGAGTGAGCAGGCGATGCAACTCGGCGATATCCGTTTCGTTGTGCAGACGCTCGCGCGCGTCGCGATCGGACAGCAGTTGCGCGATTTCCGACAGGATCTCGAGGTGCTGCTGGGTGGCTTGCTCGGGGACGAGCAGGAAGATCAGGAGGCCGACAGGCTGGCCGTCGGGCGCTTCGAACGGGATCGCATCGGCGAGGCGGACGAACGCGGCGAGCGGATGCTTGAGGCCCTTGATGCGGCCGTGCGGAATCGCGACACCTTCGCCGAGCCCGGTCGAACCGAGGCGCTCGCGCGCGAACAGGTTGTCCGTGACGGTGCTGCGACCGATGCCGTTCTGATTCTCGAACATCAGCCCGGCTTGTTCGAAGACGCGTTTCTTGCTGGTGACCGAGAGGTCGATGACGACGTTCTCTATGGGCAGGATTTTGGCTAGGCGATTCATGTTGGCAGGCGATTGGGCGGCCTGGGGTCTCCTTGCGGCGGCGGACTGATTTACCATGTTCGGCGATATCAAGGCATGTGGCATGGCAACCTGCAACGCCGCTACCGCATCCAACACCCCCCGGCGATAACCGGAACATTATAGAGCACAGCCGCGTGCGTGGCGCAGCACGGACGGACCGGTTGCACCTGTGCTCGGCGTGGCAAAAAAAACGCCCGGCGAACCGGGCGGCGTGCGTGTTGCGGTGACGGTTATTGCGGCGGCAGTTCGATCTGGTCGATCGACGGCTGCAGCTTGATCGGATCGTGCGCATGCGTTTGCAGGCGCTCCATGTGCTTGACGACCTGGCGATCCAGCTTGTCGATCAACAGATCGATCGCGGCATACAGGTTGCCGTTCGCGCTTTCGACGAAGATGTCCTTGCCCTTCAGGTGCAGGTTGATTTCCGCGCGCTGCTGCTTGTCCTTTTCCTTGTGGTTGTCGACCGAGAGGATCACAGTGCCATCGATCACCTGATCGCTATGCCGTAGCACCCGGTCCAGCTTGGTGATCACGTATTCGCGAATGGCAGGCGTGACTTCGAGATGATGTCCACTGATCTTCAGGTTCATAGTGCTTCTCCAAGCGAGTGACCACCCGGCCGCATCGAGGCGGCGCTCCGGTCGACTTGCCCGTGCCGCACGAAGGCGGCGTATCGCGGACAGGTCGCCCGGCCTGTTCCCCGTGTGCGCGGTGGTCGGGACACGCCTGCCGCCGGGCAGGCAGCAGGCTTAAAGAGACTTGCGCAGATTCACTGCCGGGATCTTGAGGGCTTCGCGATATTTCGCAACCGTGCGGCGCGCGACCACGAAACCCTGTTCTGCCAGCAGCTCGGCAATGCGGCTGTCCGAAAGTGGCGATTTTGGGTCTTCAGCTCCTATCAGTTGCTTGATGAGGGCTCGGATGGCGGTCGACGACGCGGCGCCACCGGTGTCGGTCGAGACGTGAGATCCGAAGAAGTACTTAAATTCAAGCGTCCCGAACGGGGTCAGCATGTACTTCCCGGTTGTCACACGGCTGACAGTCGACTCGTGTAGGCCCAGCGTATCAGCTATTTCCCGCAAAACCAAGGGGCGCATGGCAATTTCACCGTGCGCAAAGAAGTTCTTTTGACGCTCGACAATAGCCTGCGCGACACGCAGGATCGTGTCGAATCGCTGCTGGATATTCTTGATCAGCCAGCGCGCTTCCTGGAGCTGCTGTTTCAGCGATCCGGCCGACGGATCGCCGCGGCTGTTGCGCAGGATGTTCGCGTACAGGTTGTTGATCCGCAGGCGCGGCACGACCTCCGGATTGAGCTCCGCGAGCCAGCCCTGGCCGGCCTTCTTCACGATGATGTCGGGCACGACGTAGTCGGCCTCGGCCTTGCCGTACGCGGCGCCGGGGAACGGCTCCAGCGAGCGGATCAGCGCATGCGCGTCGCGCAGCGCGTCGTCGCTCGCCTTCAGGTGCTTGCGCAACCGGGTGAAGTCGCGTGCGGCGAGCAGCTCGAGATGCTGCGACACGATCTCCAGCGCGAGCGTACGCGTGGGGGACGGATCGAGGCGCAGCAGCTGCAGCTTCAGGCATTCGGACGCCGAGCGCGCGCCGACGCCGGCCGGGTCGAAGCTGTGCAGCAGCGCGAGCGCCGCATTCAGTTCGTCGCAGTCGATTTCCAGTTCGGGCGGCAGGTCGGCGAGCACTTCGTCGAGCGTGGCGGTCAGGTAGCCGTCGTCGTCGAGCGATTCGATCAGGAACATCACGAGCGCGCGATCGCGCGGGCCGGCCTGCGTGACGCGCAACTGCGCGGCGAGGTGGTCGCGCAGCGACGTCGCGGCTTCCTGCACCTGCAGCGGCGGCAGGTCGTCGTCGTCGGACGCGCCGCTCGAGCGGCCGTATTCGTCGAGGTTCCACTGCGGGCCGTCGTTGCCGTCGCCGGACCCGTAACCGTCGTATTCGTCGGCGCCGGCCGGCTCGTCGCGCTCGGCGCGGTCGCTGGACGTGCTGCTGCCGTTCGTCGCGGCCGGCTCGGTGTTCTGTGCGGGCGGCGTCTGCGCGATCAGCGATCCGTCCGCCGCGACGCGCAGCGGGCTGGCGATCCATTCGTCGTCGTTCTCGAGCAGCGGATTCTGCGCGACGGCCATCGCGACTTCCTGCTGCAATTCGAGCGTCGACAACTGCAGGAGCCGGATCGACTGCTGCAGCTGAGGCGTCAGCGCAAGATGTTGCGACAGGCGGAGTTGAAGGCTGGCTTTCATGGCAAGGAGGGAGTCATACCGGCAGTTTGCCACGACCCAGGCGCATTGAGCCATCCGCGATTACGCGCGGCGCGCCGCCCGGCCGCGGGCAGGGCCGCGGGCGTGGATGCAAAGCGGGGCGCAGCCCCGCGCGGCGATGCCGGGCGGGGTGCAGCCAGCCACGAGGAGGACGTTACATGCGGAAGTGTTCGCCGAGGTACACGCGGCGCACGCTTTCGTTTTCGATGATTTCGCTCGGCGCGCCGGCGGCCAGCACCGACCCGTCGCTGATGATGTACGCGTGGTCGCAGATGCCGAGCGTTTCGCGGACGTTGTGGTCCGTGATCAGCACGCCGATGTTGCGCTGCTTCAGGAACTTGACGATCTTCTGGATCTCGAGCACCGCGATCGGGTCGACGCCGGCGAACGGTTCGTCGAGCAGGATGAAGTTCGGGTTGGTCGCGAGCGCGCGTGCGATTTCGACGCGGCGCCGTTCGCCGCCCGACAGCGACAGCGCGGGGTTCTCGCGCAGGTGGCCGATCTGCAGCTCGTCGAGCAGCGCTTCGGTGCGCGACGAAATCGCGTCCTTCGACAGGCGCTTGCCGTCCTCGCCGTACTGCAGCTCGAGCACCGCGCGGATGTTTTCCTCGACGGTCAGCTTGCGGAACACGGACGCTTCCTGCGGCAGGTACGACAGGCCGAGCGATGCGCGCTTGTGGATCGGCAGCAGGCCGATCGAGCTGCCGTTCAGCGAGATCTCGCCCGCGTCCGTCGGCACGAGGCCGACGATCATGTAGAACGACGTGGTCTTGCCGGCGCCGTTCGGGCCGAGCAGGCCGACGACTTCGCCGCTCTTCACGTCGAGCGACACGTCCTTGACGACCGTGCGCGAGCCATAGCGCTTCTTCAGGTTGCGGACGACGAGCGAACTCGTCGTGCCGGCCGGCTGGCGGTTCGGAAGCGCGTTCATTGGCCCGGTGCTCCCTGGATCGTGGTCGACGGCGACAGCTTGGCCGGCGCGCCGTTCAGCGGCGCGGGGCCGCCGTTCTTCGGCGACAGCATCGCGCGCACGCGGCCGTTCGGGTTGCCCGGCGCCGCGACGTCCTTGCCGCCCTTCGCGGTGTAGAAGTCGCGCTGGCCGTCGTACGTGATCACGCTGCCGTGCACGGTGTCGGCGACCGTCGACGTGCCCTGCAGGCGGCGCACGGTCGCGGCGGTGGTCAGCGTGGTCAGGTCCTGCTTGCCGTCGTAGTCGATGCGCTCGGCGTCGCCGTCGATGTATTCGTCGAGGCCTTCGCGCTTCTGGCGGAACGTCGCGTGCTTCTTGCCGCTGCCGAACGACGTCGCGTACTGATAGCCTTCCGGGTCCTGGCGCACTTCGACGCGATCGCCCTTGATGATGATCGTGCCCTTCGTGATCACGACGTTGCCGGTCGCGACCGTGACCTGCTTCAGGTCGTCGTAGGTCAGGTTGTCGGCCTCGACGTTGATCGGCTTGTTCTGGTCGGCCTTCTCGGCATGGGCGAGCGGCGCCAGCCCGACGAGCGGGAGCGCCACGAGCGTCGCGGCGAGCGCGGCGCGGACGGCGCGCGCAGCGCCGCCGGAAATCAGTCGAGGGAACGGTTCGTTCATGCAGTCACGTGAGGGATGCGTCACTTGGGTTGACCTTTCGAGCCGCCGGACGTGTCCGCCGCGGCAATCGTGCCGCGCACGTTGCCGTAAAGCTCGATGACCCGGGTGACGTTGTTGTACTTCATGCCGTCGGTCGCGTTGACGAGCGACAGGCCGCGCTGAAGTTTAACCGGCTTTTCGGTCTGGATCACATCGTCATTGACGAAGATCCGGAAATGCTGCGAATCGGCCTGCATCTGCGGATCGCCGCCGCCGGCCGCGCGCAGGATGCGCGCATCGTCGTACAAATCGACGATCGACACGTCGCCGTTGACGGTGCCGCGCTTCGCGGTGGTCGTCACGACCGGCTTGCCGGGCTGGAACGCGCGCATGGCCGGATCGGTCAGGTCGCTGCCTTCCGTGTCTTCGTAATGAACCAGCTTCGCGGCCGTCAGCCGGTACTGGGTCGTGCCGGTCTGGTCGAGCTCGGTGACCGAGAAGTTGTCCGCGAAATAGTCGGGCGTGTGGCGTTTCGGCTGCGCGACGCCCTCGCCGGGCGGCGGCAGCGTGGCCTGCAGCAGCCACCAGGTGACGCCCGCGAGCGCGGCGACCGCGGCGAGCGGCAGCATCTGGGTCCAGCGGAAATGCGTGCTCATCGGTCAGGCTCCGCAGGCGGCGGCGAGCAGCGCGTCGTAGCGGCGCTGCGCGCGCAGGATCGCATCGCAGACCTCGCGCACGGCGCCGTGGCCGCCGCGGGCCTCGGCGACCCAGTGCGCGCGGGCGATCACCTCGGGGTGCGCGTTCGCGGGGGCCGTCGCGAAGCCGCAGCGCAGCAGCACCGGCAGGTCGGGCCAGTCGTCGCCCATGTAGCCGCATGCGTCGGCCGTCAGGCCGAGCGACGCGATCAGGTCGGCGAACACGGCGAGCTTGTTCTCGACGCCCTGGAACAGGTGCGCGATCTTCATTTCCTTCGCGCGCGCCGCGACGATCTCCGAGCGGCGGCCCGTGATGATCGCGGTCGCGATGCCGGCTTCGCCGAGCAGCTTCACGCCGTGGCCGTCGAGCGAATTGAACGACTTCATCGCGTCGCCGGCCGCGGTAAACAGCAGGCCGCCGTCGGTCAGCACGCCGTCGACGTCGAAAATCATCAGCTTCACGCGGCTCGCGCGTTCGGCCGCAGTCAGCGCTGCGCTCATCAGATCACCTTCTTCGAAAACAGGTCGTGCATGTTCAGCGCGCCGATCAGCGCGCCGTCGGCATCGACGACCAGCATCTGGTTGATCCGGTGGCGCTCCATCAGTTCCACGGCCTCGACGGCCAGATGATCCGGCGCGATCGTGCGCGGGTTGCGCGTCATCACTTCGGTGATCGGCAGCGTGCGGAAGTCGCCGTCGCGGGCGAGCACGCGGCGCAGGTCGCCGTCGGTGAAGATGCCGGCGACCTTGCCGTCGGCGTCGACCACGGCCGTCATGCCGAGGCGCTTCGCGGTGATCTGGAACAGCGCGTCCGACAGCGTCGCATCGAGCCCGACGGACGGGACGTCGTCGCCCGAGCGCATCACGTCGCGTACGTAGGTGAGCAGGCGCCGGCCGAGCGCGCCGCCCGGATGTGAGCGCGCGAAATCTTCCGAACCGAAGCCGCGCGCGTCGAGCACGGCGACGGCGAGTGCGTCGCCGAGCGCGAGCGCGGCGGTCGTGCTTGCGGTGGGCGCGAGGTTCAGCGGGCACGCTTCCTTCGACACCGCGGCGTTCAGGTGCACGTCGGCGAGCGTGCCGAGGCTCGACCCCGCGCGGCCCGTGATCGCGATCAGCTTCGCGCCGATCCGCTTCACGAGCGGCAGGATCGCGACGAGTTCTTCCGATTCGCCGGAATAGGAGATGCCGATGAAGACGTCGTCGGAGGTGACCATCCCGAGGTCGCCGTGGCTGGCCTCGGCAGGGTGGACAAAGAAGGCCGGCGTACCGGTGCTGGCCAGCGTGGCTGCGATCTTGCGGGCGATATGCCCCGATTTGCCGATCCCGGAGACCACGACGCGGCCGCGGCAGCCGAGCAGCAGCGCCACGGCCTCGACGAAGCCGCCGTCGAGCTGGTCGCGCAGCGCGCGCACGGCGTCCGCCTCGATGTCGAGCACGTCGCGGGCGAGCGCGAGCGCCCGATCATCATTGATTTTCGCTATCATGCGCGGAGTATAGCAAAGGCGTTTGTTCGCCGCGCCGCGCCTTCGGACTCGTCCGAAGCAGCCTGTCCACCGCCACCACCCCGCGCCCGCATTGCCGTGGCCCCGACGAACGAGGACGCTTCGCCCGTGATTTCCCCGCTCGAAATGACCCTGCTGCTGCTGCTGGCCTCGGTGGTGGGCGTCGTCGTATTCCGCTCGTTGAACCTGCCGCCGATGCTCGGCTACCTGACCGTCGGCATTCTGGTCGGCCCGCACGCGCTTGGCATCACGGCGGATCTCGAACGGGCCGAGCACCTCGCGGAATTCGGCGTGGTGTTCCTGATGTTCTCGATCGGCCTCGAATTCTCGCTGGCGAAGCTGAGGTCGATGCAGCGGCTCGTGTTCGGGCTCGGGCTGCTGCAGGTCGTCGCGACGCTGGTACTCGCGCTCGCGCTCGGCGCGCTGTTCGAGCGCTGGGAGCATCTCACATGGCAGGGCAGCATCGCGCTCGGCGGCGCGCTCGCGATGTCGTCGACGGCGATCGTGTCGAAGATGCTTGCCGAGCGGCTCGAGATCGAGACCGAGCACGGCCGCAACATCTTCGGCGTGCTGCTGTTCCAGGATCTCGCGGTCGTGCCGCTGCTGATCGTGATCGCCGCGTTCGGCGCCGAATCGTCGAAGGACCTCGCGCTCACGCTCGGCGTCGCGGCGGTCAAGATCGTGATCGCGCTCGCGCTGCTGCTCGTCATCGGCCAGCGCTTCATGACGCGCTGGCTCAACGTCGTCGCGCGGCGCCGCTCGCAGGAGCTGTTCGTGCTGAACCTGCTGCTCGTCACGCTGGGCGCCGCGTTCATCACCGACAAGTTCGGCCTGTCGCTCGCGCTCGGCGCGTTCATCGCGGGGATGCTCATTTCCGAGACGCCGTTCCGCCATCAGGTGGAGGAGGACATCAAGCCGTTCCGCGACGTGCTGCTCGGCCTGTTCTTCGTGACGACGGGGATGCTGCTCGATCCGCGCGTGATCTGGGAGCATCCGTTGATCGTGCTTGGCTTCTTCGTCGGGCAGATCCTGTTCAAGGCGACGATGATCGCCGGGCTCGCGCGGCTGTTCGGCGCGACGCCGGGCGTCGCGATGCGCACGGGGATCGGCCTCGCGCAGGCCGGCGAATTCGGCTTCGTGCTGCTGAACCTGATCCTCGACCGGCATCTCGTCGATTCGACGCTGCTGCAGGCGATCCTCGCGTCGATGCTGCTGTCGATGCTCGCCGCGCCGTTCCTGATTCAGAACGCCGACCGCATCGTGATGCGGCTGTCGTCGACCGAATGGATGCAGCAGTCGCTGCAGATGACGCGGATCGCGACGCAAAGCCTGAAGCAGCGCGGCCACGTGATCATCTGCGGCTACGGTCGTGCCGGGCAGAACCTCGCGCGCATGCTCGAGCAGGAAGGTATTTCGTACGTCGCGCTCGACCTCGACCCCGATCGCGTGAGCGCGGCCGCGACGGCCGGCGAATCGGTCGTGTTTGGCGACGCCGCGCGCCGTGAATCGCTGCTCGCGGCCGGTATCCATCGGGCGGCGGCCGTCGCGATCACCTACGCGAACACGCCGTCCGCGCTGCGCGTGCTGCATCACGTGCACGAGCTGGAGCCGACGCTGCCGGCGATCGTGCGCACCGTCGACGACGCCGATCTCGAGAAGCTGCTCGCGGCCGGCGCGACCGAGGTGATTCCGGAAATCGTCGAGGGCAGCCTGATGCTCGCGTCGCACACGCTGGTGCTGGTCGGCGTGCCGATGCGCAAGGTCGTGCGGCGCGTCGAGGAGATGCGCGACGAGCGCTACAGCCTGCTGCGCGGCTACTTCCGCGGCGCGGACGATGCGGACGACGACGACCACGAGCAGGTGCGGCTACAATCGGTGCCGGTCGATGCGCGTGCGGACGCAGTCGGGCGTTCGCTGGAAGAACTCGGGCTGTACGCGCTCGGGCTGGAAGTCACGGCGATCCGCCGGCACGGCATCCGCGGCGTCGAACCCGATCCGCAGACCAAGCTGCGCGCGAGCGACATCGTGGTGCTGCGCGGGCTGCCCGAGGCACTCGCGCTCGCGGAGGAGCGGTTGTCGCGCCATCGGCGCGATCCGCCGGCCGCGGCCGCATGAGCCGCGATTCACAACCTGACCCGTATTGATCAGAAACGGTGCCCGATCTTCGCGCACCGTTTTTTTCGGAGAGTTTCATGCCGCATTCGTCGTCGGGCGCACCGCTCGATCCGGTCGCCTTCATCCACAGCCAGATCCGCACGGTGCCCGACTGGCCGCAGCCGGGCGTGCAGTTCCGCGACATCACGACGCTGCTGCAGAGCCCGAAGGCGCTGCGCATCCTGGTCGACCTGTTCGTCGAACGCTATGTCGACGCGAAGCTCGACTACGTCGCGGGCCTCGACGCGCGCGGCTTCATCATCGCGCCGATCGTCGCGTACGAGCTGAGCGTCGGCTTCGTGCCGATCCGCAAGGTCGGCAAGCTGCCGTACAAGACGCGCTCGGAATCGTACGACCTCGAATACGGCAGCGCGACGGTCGAGATCCACGAAGATGCGTGCAAGCCCGGCGACCGCGTGATCATCATGGACGACCTGATCGCGACCGGCGGCACGATGATGGCGGGGCGCAACCTGCTGCAGCGGCTCGGCGCGGTGGTCGTCGAAGGCGCGGCGATCATCGACCTGCCCGATCTCGGCGGCTCGACGCTGCTGCGCGACGCCGGACTGCCGGTCTATACCGTTACCGAATTCGCCGGCCACTGAACGCCGGTCCGCTCCCGGGGCCAGCCGCGCCGGCTTGCCCCGGTTCACGCTTGGTTCACCTTCCGCAGCGAGGTCACGATGCCCAACTTCATGCTGTTTCTCGCCACGTCGGTTGCGATCACGTTCGCGCCGGGTCCCGACAACCTGCAGGTGCTCGCACGCGGCATCTCGCAGGGCCGCGCGGCCGGCTTCGTCGCCGCGCTCGGCTTCACGGCCGGGATCCTGTTCCACACGACGCTCGCGGCGCTCGGCGTCGCGGCCGTGCTGCGTTCGTCGCCGGTCGCGTTCCAGATCCTGAAGCTCGCGGGCGCCGCGTACCTCGTGTGGATCGGCATCAAGGCGCTGCGCAGCCAGGGCCTCGCGAACGCGCATGCGCGCCCGCCGCAGCCGCTCGCCACGATCTTCCGGCAGAGCGTGATCGGCAACCTGATGAACCCGAAGGTCACGCTGTTCTTCGTCGTGTTCCTGCCGCAATTCGTCGATCCGCACGGCGCGCAAAGCGTGACGCTGCAGATGTTCGAGCTCGGCGCGCTGTTCATGCTGCAGACGGCCGCCGTTTTCTCGCTGTTCGGCGTCGGCGCGGGCATGATCGGCGCGTGGCTGAAGCGCCGCCCGAAGGCCGGCGTGTGGCTCGACCGGATCGCCGGCGCGACGTTCATCGCGATCGGCATCCGCGTCGCGCTGAAGGACTGAGCGCGATGACGTTTCCGTGCATCGCGGCCGCGCGCCGCTTCGATCCGGCCGCGCACCTGCGTTTCGAGATCGCCGGCCAGGCGGTCGGCTGGGTGCGCCGCCAGGACGTCGCGAAGCTCGCGCGCTGGCCCGACGTGTTCGAGCTGACCGCCGAGCGGGTCGTGCTGTCGGCGCGCTACGATTCGGTCGACGCGCGCAGCATGGCGCTGGCCAGCGCGATCGGCGCGCTCGCCGCCGAAGGCGCGATTCCCGGCTGGCGCGACGAGATCTACGCGATCCGCAACCGCTTCGACGATCCGCCGCTCGCGTACATCGAGCGCGCCGCGTCGCGCTTCTTCGGCACGCAGACCTATGCGGTGCACGTGAACGGCATCGTAGAATATGCGGTTACGCCGGGCGAGCCGCCTGCGGCGGCCGCGCCGAAGATGTGGCTCGGCCGTCGCAGCGAGACCAAGGCGACCGACCCCGGCATGCTCGACAACGTCGTCGCCGGCGGGATCGGCTGGGGGCTCGGCGTTCACGAGACGCTCGCGAAGGAATGCTGGGAAGAAGCCGGGATTCCGGCCGACCTGGCGGCGCGCGCGATCGCGGGCCGTGCGGTGCAGGTGCTGAACTCGCTGCCGGAAGGCACGCAGTCGGAACTGATCCTCGTGTACGACCTGCCGCTGCCGCACGACTTCGCGCCGCGCAACCAGGACGGCGAAGTGGCCGAGCACCTGCTGGCCGGCGTGCCCGAAGTGATCGCGTGGCTGCGCGAAGGCCGCGCGACGATGGATGCGAGCCTCGCGACGCTCGACACGCTGCTGCGCCACCGCTGGATTGCGGCGGCCGACGCGGCCGGCATCGACGCGCTGTTCGTGCCGGGCGCGTGACGCGCGCTGCGCGCGCAGCCGGGCGGCGCAAGCGGGCAATTTGACGAATACGGAAACAATGGGAGTAGCGGTCATGCCGACCGATCACAGCTTTATCTTGAAACTGTCGTGCCCCGACCGGCACGGCATCGTCCATGCGGTCTCGGGCTTCCTGTTCGAGCGCAGCAACAACATCCTCGATTCCGCGCAGTTCGGCGACAGCCGCACCAGCGAGTTCTTCATGCGCGTGCACTTCGAGCAGGACGGCGGCGGCGAGGATGCCGCGTCGGCGCTCGACACGCTTCGCAAGGAATTCGCGCCGCTCGCCGAACAGTTCTCGATGCGCTGGGAGCTGCACGATGCGGCCGTGAAGCCGCGCGTCGTGATCATGGTGTCGAAGATCGGCCACTGCCTGAACGACCTGCTGTTCCGCTATCGCACCGGCCAGTTGCCGATCGAGATTCCGGCGATCGTGTCGAATCACAAGGAGTTCTACCAGCTCGCGGCGAGCTACAACATTCCGTTCCATCACTTCCCGCTGATCGGCGGTTCGTCCGATGCCGCGAAGGCCGCGCAGGAAGCGCGCGTGCTGGAAGTGATCGACGAGCACCAGGCCGATCTGGTCGTGCTCGCGCGCTACATGCAGATCCTGTCGCCGAACATGTGCGCGCAACTCGCCGGGCGCGCGATCAACATCCACCATTCGTTCCTGCCGAGCTTCAAGGGCGCGAAGCCTTACTACCAGGCGTTCGACCGCGGCGTGAAGCTGATCGGCGCGACCGCGCATTACGTGACGACCGATCTCGACGAAGGCCCGATCATCGAGCAGGAAGTCGAGCGCGTCGACCACAGCATGACGCCCGACCAGTTGACCGCGATCGGCCGCGACGTCGAGTGCGTGACGCTCGCGCGGGCGGTGAAGTGGCACGTCGAGCACCGGATCGTGCTGAACGGGACGAAGACGGTCGTGTTCCGCTGATCCGTCGGCCGCGAAAGGCTGGCTGCGCAAGCGAAAACGCCGCGCCCTTCACGGGGCGCGGCGTTTTTGTTTGCCGTGCGCGAGCGGGCGGCTTCAGATCAGCCGCAGCAGGTACAGCTCGCGTTTCAGGTACGCATAGAAGATCGGCGCGGCGACCACGCCCGGCAGCCCGAACGCGGCTTCCATGATCAGCATCGCGAGCAGCAGCTCCCATGCGCGCGACTCGATCTGGCCGCCGATGATCTTCGCGTTCAGGAAGTATTCGAGCTTGTGGATGACCACGAGGAACGCGAGCGACGCGATCGCGGTGCCCATGCTGACCGACAGCGACACCGCGACGATCAGCGTGTTCGAGATCAGGTTGCCGATCACGGGCAGCAGGCCGACGATGAACGTGACGAGCACGAGGGTTTTCGACAGCGGCAGCCGCTGATGGAAGATCGGCAGCGCGACGAGCAGGTAGATGCCGGTGAATGCCGCGTTGATCGCCGAGATCTTGATCTGCGCGAACACGATGCGGCGGAACGCGTCGGCGAAGCGCGACACGCGCGTGACGAGCGCGGTGGACAGCGGCCGGCGCACCTTGCCCTGCTCGACGCCGATCGCGATCATCGCGCCGATGATCATCCCGAACAGCACGTGGCCGAAGCCGCGCGCGACGCTCTTGCCGCTTTGCTGGAGCTGGTCCATGTGCGAGTGCATCAGCACGGCCGCCTTCGTCTTCATCTGCTCGACGTCGACGGGCAGCAGATTGGCGATCCAGGCCGGCGTGCGTGCGCGGGTCTGCTCGACGATCTGCATCAGCTGGCCGAGCAGGCTCTGCAGGTTCGGCACCGTGTGCTCGAAATGCTCGATGATCGCGAGCGTCAGGCCGGTGAGCGCGCCGACGATCGCGATCGACAGCAGCACGACCGCGACCCAGCGCGCGCGCATGCTGGTGGTATGGCGCTCGATCACGGGTGCGATCGTGTGGATCAGCTGATAGACGAGCAGGCCGGCCAGCATCCCGCCGAGCAGCTTGAGCTCGAGGACGAGCCACATCATGACGAGCGCGAAGAGATAGCTGCCGATCTCGAGCGCCGACAGCTTCGGCAGGCTCAAGTCGCTCGTCAGCCGCACGCTGCGCAGGTGCGGCTCGCGGTTCTGCGTGTCGCGCGACTCTTGTTGCTTCTCCATCGTGGATTCCTGTTGTCCCTGTGTCGTGCCGCGGAGCACGCGGCAGAGCGCGGGTCGCCCGGCGCCGCACCGGATTGGTGCGGATGGCGAACCTTACGGCCGTAAAGTATAGCTGCCATTATGGGCTGCAAACGGGGGGTTTGGCGCGTGGTGTAAACGCAGAAGGGAAAACGAGGGGGCGCGGCCGCCCTCGACGCGCGCGCGGCCGGGCGGCCGCGCGCGGAAGGGCGGAACGGCGTCAGCCGGCCGCGACTTTGCGGGTCGGACGCTTGAGCAGCGGCGCGAGGTACTTGCCGGTGAAGCTCGCCTTGGTCTTCGCGACCTGCTCGGGCGTGCCCTGCGCGATGATCTGGCCGCCGCCGGCGCCGCCTTCGGGGCCGAGGTCGATCACCCAGTCGGCCGTCTTGATCACGTCGAGGTTGTGCTCGATGATCACGACCGTGTTGCCCTGGTCGCGCAGCCGGTGGATCACTTCGAGCAGCAGTGCGATGTCGTGGAAGTGCAGGCCGGTGGTCGGCTCGTCGAGGATGTACAGCGTGCGGCCGGTGTCGCGCTTCGACAGCTCCAGCGACAGCTTCACGCGCTGCGCCTCGCCGCCCGACAGCGTCGTGGCCGACTGGCCGAGGCGGATGTAGCCGAGGCCGACGTCGAGCAGCGTCTTCAGCTTGCGCGCGATGACCGGCACCGCGCTGAAGAACGCGTACGCGTGCTCGACCGTCATGTCGAGCACTTCGCTGATGTTCTTGCCCTTGTACTGCACTTCGAGCGTTTCGCGGTTGTAGCGCTTGCCGTGGCACACGTCGCACGGCACGTACACGTCCGGCAAAAAGTGCATCTCGACCTTCAGCACGCCGTCGCCCTGGCACGATTCGCAGCGGCCGCCCTTCACGTTGAACGAGAAGCGGCCCGGATCGTAGCCGCGCTCCTTCGACGTCGGCACGCCCGAGAACAGCTCGCGGATCGGCGTGAACAGGCCCGTGTACGTGGCCGGGTTCGAACGCGGCGTGCGGCCGATCGGCGACTGGTCGACGTTGATCACCTTGTCGAAGTGCTCGAGGCCCTCGATCGCCTCGTGCGCCGCCGGCTCGGCCGACGAGCCGTACAGGTGGCGCGCGACTGCGTGATACAGCGTGTCGTTGATCAGCGTCGACTTGCCGGAGCCCGACACGCCGGTGATGCAGGTCAAGAGGCCGACCGGCAGCTCGAGATCGACGTGCTTCAGGTTGTTGCCGTGCGCGTCGACGATGCGCAGCATCCGCTCGGGGTCGGGCGACATGCGCTCGTCCGGATACTCGATCACGCGCTTGCCGACGAGGTACTGGCCGGTCAGCGACTGCGGGTTCGACTGCACCTGCTTCGGCGTGCCTTCGGCCACCACGACGCCGCCGTGCTCGCCCGCGCCCGGGCCCATGTCGACGACGTAGTCGGCCGTGCGGATCATGTCCTCGTCGTGCTCGACGACGATCACCGAGTTGCCGAGGTCGCGCAGATGCTTGAGCGTCGCGATCAGACGGTCGTTGTCGCGCTGGTGCAGGCCGATCGACGGCTCGTCGAGCACGTACATCACGCCGGTGAGGCCCGAGCCGATCTGCGACGCGAGCCGGATGCGCTGCGCCTCGCCGCCCGACAAGGTCTCGGCGCTGCGCTCGAGCGACAGGTAGTCGAGGCCGACGTTGTTCAGGAAGGTCAGGCGCGCGACGATTTCCTTGATCACCTTGTCGGCGATCTCGCGCTTCGCGCCGTCGAGCGTCAGCCCGTCGAAATAGCCGAGCGCGTCGCGCAGCGGCCAGCCGCTGATTTCATAGATGCCGCGGGCATGGTCGCCGGTGCCGATCCGCACGTGGCGCGCCTCGCGGCGCAGGCGCGTGCCGTCGCACGACGGGCACGGCTGGTTGTTCTGGTACTTCGACAGCTCTTCGCGCACCGCGACCGAATCGGTCTCGCGATAGCGGCGTTCGAGGTTCGGGATGATCCCTTCGAACACGTGCTCGCGGATCGTCGTGCGGCCGCGCTCGTTGATGTACGAGAACGGGATCGTCTGCTTGCCCGAGCCGAACAGCAGCACCTTGCGGATCTTTTCGGGGAGATCCTCGAACGCGGCGTCGATGTCGAATTCGTAGAACGCCGCGAGGCTCTGCAGCATCTGGAAGTAGAACTGGTTGCGGCGGTCCCAGCCCTTCACCGCACCGGCGGCCAGCGACAGCGACGGGTGCGCGACGACCCGCTTCGGGTCGAAGAACGTGATCTGGCCGAGGCCGTCGCATTCCGGGCACGCGCCCATCGGGTTGTTGAACGAGAACAGGCGCGGCTCGAGCTCCTGCAGCGAGTACGAGCAGATCGGGCACGCAAACTTCGAGCTGAACAGGTGTTCGCGGTCGGTATCCATCTCGAGCGCGATCGCGCGGCCGTCGGCGAGGCGCAGCGCCGTCTCGAACGATTCGGCGAGCCGCTGCTTCATGTCCGGACGCACCTTCAGGCGATCGACGACGACGTCGATCGTGTGCTTGTCGTTCTTCTTCAGCTTCGGCAGCGACTCGACCTCGTAGATCTTCGCGACGCCTTCGTTCGCGGCGCCGCCGCCCGAGCGCACGCGAAAGCGCACGAAGCCCTGCGCCTGCATCTCCTCGAACAGCTCGGCGTGCTCGCCCTTGCGGTTCGCGACGACGGGCGCGAGGATCATCAGCTTGGTTTCCTCGGGCAGCGCGAGCGCCGCGTCGACCATCTGCGACACGCTCTGCGCCTCGAGCGGGATGTCGTGGTCGGGGCAGTACGGCGTGCCGACCCGTGCGTACAAAAGTCGCAGGTAGTCGTGGATTTCCGTGACCGTGCCGACGGTCGAACGCGGGTTGTGGGACGTTGCCTTCTGCTCGATCGAGATCGCCGGCGACAGCCCCTCGATCAGGTCGACGTCGGGCTTCTCCATCAGCTGCAGGAACTGGCGGGCGTACGCGGACAGGCTTTCCACGTAGCGGCGCTGGCCCTCGGCATAAAGGGTGTCGAACGCGAGCGACGACTTGCCCGACCCGGACAACCCGGTAATCACGACCAGCTTGTGGCGCGGCAGGTCGAGATTGACGTTTTTCAGGTTGTGGGTGCGTGCCCCACGGATACGGATCTGTTCCATGAACCTGGCGAAAATGGAGGGAACCAAACCTGCTACTATAACGGCTTTTCGAGACCGTCGTTTACGGCCCCCAGCCTTTACAGCAGGTGGCAGCAAGGCGACACCTGCGCCGGGAAAAGCGGTCGCGCCGCACGTTCCGCGCGGCCCGCAGGCCGCCTGCATTCGGCCCCGACGTGTCGTCCGAAAGGCCGCCAGGCCGCCGGTCCTGATCTTCCGCCGCCCGCCGCCGGGCGGACATTCCGATCATTCGAAATTCATTCCCGATGTCCAATCCGTCTGCCACGTCTTCCCGCATGACTGCGCCCGAACTGCGCGCGACCACGTCGCTCGCGGCGATCTTCGCGTTGCGCATGCTCGGCCTGTTCATGATCATGCCGGTGTTCTCGGTCTACGCGAAAACCATCCCGGGCGGCGACAACGTGCTGCTCGTCGGGATCGCGCTCGGGGCCTACGGCGTCACGCAGTCGCTGTTCTATATCTTCTACGGCTGGGCGTCCGACAAGTTCGGCCGCAAGCCGGTGATCGCCACCGGCCTCGTGATCTTCGCGCTCGGCAGCTTCGTCGCCGCGTTCGCGCACGACATCACATGGATCATCGTCGGCCGCGTGATCCAGGGGATGGGGGCCGTGTCGTCGGCGGTGCTCGCGTTCATCGCCGACCTGACCTCCGAGCAGAACCGCACGAAGGCGATGGCGATGGTCGGCGGCTCGATCGGCGTGTCGTTCGCGGTCGCGATCGTCGGCGCGCCGATCGTGTTCCACTGGGTCGGGATGAGCGGGCTGTTCGCGATCGTCGGCGTGCTGTCGATCCTCGCGATCGGCGTCGTGCTGTGGATCGTGCCCGACGCGGCGAAGCCCGTGCACGTGCCCGCGCCGTTCGCCGAGGTGCTGCACAACGTCGAGCTGCTGCGCCTGAACTTCGGCGTGCTGGTGCTGCATGCGACGCAGACGGCGCTGTTCCTCGTCGTGCCGCGCCTCTTGGTGGACGGCGGGCTGCCGGTCGCCGCGCACTGGAAGGTCTACCTGCCGGTGATGGGGCTCGCGTTCGTGATGATGGTGCCGGCGATCATCGTCGCGGAAAAACGGGGCAAGATGAAGCCGGTGCTGCTCGGCGGCATTCTGGCTATCCTGATCGGCCAATTGTTGCTCGGCAGCGCACCGCATACCATTCTGATTGTGGCGGCGATCCTGTTCGTGTACTTCCTCGGGTTCAACATCCTGGAAGCGTCGCAGCCGTCGCTCGTGTCGAAGCTCGCGCCGGGTTCGCGCAAGGGCGCGGCCACGGGGGTCTACAACACCACGCAGTCGATCGGGCTCGCGCTCGGCGGCATCGTGGGCGGCTGGCTGCTGAAGCACGGCGGCGCGAACACGGTGTTTTATACGTGCTCGGGGCTCGTTGCCGCGTGGCTTATAATCGCGGCCAGCATGAAAGCGCCGCCGCGCAAGGCCTGAATCTTGTTTCGGGCAGGCATCGGCCGCGCGCCGGCCTGTCCGGCGGGCCGTTCCGGCGATACGCGCGGGCGGCCCGGCATCGAATTTACTGGAGAAACACATGGCATCCGTCAACAAGGTCATCCTCGTCGGCAATCTCGGCGCCGATCCTGAAGTCCGTTACCTGCCGAGCGGCGACGCGGTTGCGAACATCCGTCTCGCGACGACCGACCGCTACAAGGACAAGGCAAGCGGCGATTTCAAGGAAATGACCGAGTGGCATCGCGTCGCGTTCTTCGGCCGTCTGGCGGAGATCGTCAGCGAATACCTGAAGAAGGGGTCGTCGGTCTATATCGAAGGCCGCATCCGTACGCGCAAGTGGCAGGGCCAGGACGGCCAGGACCGTTACTCGACCGAAATCGTCGCCGAACAGATGCAGATGCTCGGCGGCCGCGGCGGTTCGGGCGGCGGCGGTGGCAGCGGTGACGAAGGCGGTTATGGCGGCGGCTACGGTGGTGGTGGCGGCGGTCGCGGCGAGCAGGCGGAGCGTGGTGGCGGCGGTGGCCGTGCCGGCGGCGCAGCGCGCGGCGGTGCGGGTGGCGGCGGCCAGAGCCGTCCGAGCGCGCCGGCAGGCGGCGGCTTCGACGAGATGGACGACGATATTCCGTTCTGACTTCGCGTAAGCAAAAATTTTAAAGAAAGCCCCGCCTCGGCGGGGTTTTTTACGTCTGCAACGTAATTTTCTGATCCGAGGCTCTCACCAGTGGGGCTGCGGTCCGATGTTCGCCGGATGTAATGGTACTTTTCGTAAGGTTGATGCAAGGAGCTTTCTAGAGACGATGGGCGTGAAAGTGGGCACAAAGGGCCCCCTGCGATTTATCTTGAAATTGATCTGGAGCATCCCTGAGCGATGGGTGCACGAAAAATTTGCTCGCCATACGCGCGCGTCGTCACAATCACTTGAGTTTTTTGAGAAAAGTTGGCTAATTGAACGTCTCCTGCGCACTTGCTTGCCAGTTTTGAGTTCTTTGTTTACATTTCGTACCATCATGAAGACCATCAGGGCAAACAACGATCCTGGGGGCATAAGTTGGGGTAGCCAAAAGAAGATGAACACGGAACGCGTGGGGCCTATAGTCGGTGCTGAACGACCTCGTGCTTTTTTGAGGTGGGCTGGTAGTAAGAAGCAGTTACTTCCTGAAATTTCCAAGTATTGGCACTCTGATTACGCTAGGTATATCGAACCCTTTTGCGGGTCCGCTTCGCTTTTTTTTGAATTGCTTCCACAGCAAGCTGTGCTATCTGATATTAATTCAGATTTGATTGATACGCTTAGGGCTGTCAAAATTTCTCCCGATCTCGTTAGTGAGTGTCTGGCGAGACTTAAAACTGACGAAAAGACGTATTATGAAATACGAGCGCAACAACCCTATGATCTTGCGCCAGTTCAGCGTGCTGCTCGCTTTGTTTATTTGAATCTTTTGTGCTTCAATGGGCTTTATCGGGTTAATAAGCAGGGGCAATTTAATGTTCCGTATGGCTCGAAGCATCGAAAGAATTTACTGGATCCAGGCGCCATGCGTGCAGTTTCTCGTGCGCTTTCTGCTGCGGATCTAATTTCCCGTGATTTCGAAGCTGCGATCGATGACGCGGTTCCTGGTGATTTTATCTATTTAGATCCTCCGTACGCGACCGCTCAAAAAAGAGCCTTTACTCAATACGACGTAAATAGCTTTTCGCATGGTGATCTCGCTCGGCTGGTTGATGCTTTGAGGCGCGCCGATCTTCGAGGGGTTTCGTTTGTATTGTCTTACGCGGACTATCCAGATTTGATAGATCTTTGTGAGGGATGGTCTGTCTCGAGGGTGACGACGAGGCGGAATATTGCGGGATTTTCTGGATCTAGAAAGAAAATTGATGAAGTATTGATATCCAATGTCGAGCCATCATGAACCCTCAAAATCTACAAGAACTTAGTGTCGATCTTATTGATCGAAATCCCGAAAATCCGCGCATAGTTTTTCGGCCTCAAGAGATGTCGAATCTGATTGAGTCGATTCGAAAGCATGGGGTTCAGGTTCCAATTTCTGTATATCGTCATGGGAAAAGGTATGTCCTGATTGATGGAGAGAGGCGATGGCGTAGTTCTATTAAACTAAATAAAAAGACGATTCCGGCTTTGATTCAGGATGCGCCCGATCAGCTGACGAATCTCTTGTTAATGTTTAATATTCATGCGTTACGTGAGCAATGGGATCTGTTTACTATCGCGCATAAATTGCCGCGAGTTATTGATCTTCTTACCGATCGTTTGGGGCGTTTCCCGGTTGAGCGGGAGATATCTGCGGAAACTGGTTTGGGGTTCGCGATAATTCGCAGATGTAAACTGCTTATGGAGTTGCCTCAGAAGCATAAGGATATCATTCTAAAAGAGCTTCAAAAGCCGAAATCTCAACAGAAGCTCACCGAAGATTTCTACATTGAGATGGAGCGCTCGCTAAAGACGGTCGAGCGCAATATGCCCACGATGGTAAAGGAGTTGGGTAAGGAGAAGATCCGAGAGCGTCTGATCGCGAAATATCGGAGCGGCACGATTACAAATCGTGTTGATTTTAGACAGGTTGCTAAGATTGCTCGGGCGGAAAGAGTTGCGGCTGATCCTGATCAGGCGAAAAAAGCCCTTGTTAAACTCTTTTCGGATAATGATTTCAGTATTGAAAGCGCCTATGAGGAGTCGGTGGGTCATGCCTATCTTGAGCGCGATTTTCAAACGACCACATTTTCATTTGCAAGGCAATTGAAAAATATTGAGCCAGATGATCTTGATGCCGAGATGCTTGAGACGCTCCAGGAATTGCGTGACGATCTCGATCGTCTCTTGGAGGGCAAATGAACGTATATCGCGTACTGCCCAGTCATTTGAACGATACGGCTGATACGGTCTGCAAGTATCTTAGTAATCATCTTGGATTAGCGCCTGGATCGATAAAAATCGAGGGGGAAGTTAATCCGGAAATTGATTTTCGCCCTACACTGCATGCTGTAACGAAAGAGAAGCAAATTGTTTGTGTTGAGATAGTGGAGGTTCTTTTTCCTCCGGAGATAAGTAACTTTGTTCTAAGTTGTAGGAATCACAGTATTCCTGCTAGGCTTTATTGTGCCATTCCTGCTGGAACGTTGCAGAATTACGATGCAAAAAGCCTTGCGTTTGCGAATGAGAATGGAATATCGATTTTGGAGGTTAATACGACGACAAAATTGTGTCGTATTCTGAATCAGCCGCCGGTCTCACTCTCGCTTGGAGGGTTGCGGAAGTATAAGTTGTCTGATTATCCGCCGAAATATAGAGCATCGTTAGATTCTGCGATTAATACGTTTAGAGGCGGGGCGCCGGAAAAGGGGTGTTCTGTTGTTTATGATGAATTGGAGAGATTGACGAGGAATATTGGGAAGAAATGTGAGTCTATTCCTGGTGCGTTGAAGAAGACCGGGGCTTGTGATTGGGATAAGATGGCGTGGCATGCCGCTTTGGAGTTTCTTAAGACCAATATTGACCTGGCGTACTCTAAAACACCTCTGCTCAAAGGGCAGCTCTTGAGTCGCCTCATAGGTATTACTGAACTGAGAAACGATGCTGGTCATAAGCCAAAATCAGTTCAAAAGATGATTGAGCGGGATATCGAACTGAAAACACGCTTTGAGTCAGCTATGGACGAACTCGCAAAATTGATAGATGCGGCAAAGCCTTTAAAGGTTTGACGCAGGAGTTAGTGCGGTAGCCTCGCGAGTCCTGAGATGGAATTACTTTTTCCCCGGGATCGCGAGGTGCTAGGTAATGCCATATCTTCATGTCCTGAACGAAAGCGATAGAGCGATTTTTATCTTTTCATCGCCCTATTGACGCAAAGTATGCAGTCCACTGCAAGCTCCATGTGCGGAGGCTCGATACATTCTTATTTTCATATCTCAGATCAAACGTGGCTGACGCACTCGCCGACCTCATCGCACCCCATCTCGACGTCCTGTTCTGCGGGATCAATCCCGGCCTGCTCGCGGCCGCGACCGGCCATCACTTCGCGGGGCGAAACAACCGCTTCTGGCGCGTGATCCATCTCGCGGGCTTCACGCCGACGGAACTTTCGCCGCAGGACGATCGCGCGATACTCGGTTACGGCTGCGGGCTGACGGCCGTGGTGTCGCGGCCGACCGCGAGCGCCGATCAACTGTCGCGCGCGGAATTCGCGGCCGCGGGCGCCGGGTTCGAGCAGAAGGTCGCGCAGCATGCGCCGCGCTTCGTCGCGTTTCTCGGCAAGGCCGCGTATTCGGCGCTGTCGGGGCAACGCGAGGTCGCGTGGGGATTGCAGCCGGCCCGCATTGGGCATGCACGCGTGTGGGTGCTGCCGAACCCCAGCGGCAGAAACCTCGCATTCGGGCTCGACGATCTGGTCGACGCGTATCGCGAGCTTCATCTCGCGGCGATGACGGAGCGGCACGATGCGACGCAGTAAGCCGCCGGCGCCATGGCCGGGCGCCATCGTCCCGCGCGCATTCTTCAACCGCATGGCCACCGAGGTGGCGCCGCAATTGCTCAACAAGATCCTCGCGTCCGCGGACGGCCGGGCCGGCCGCATCGTCGAAGTGGAAGCGTATGCGGGCGCGCTCGATCCGGCCGCGCACACCTATCGCGGCAAGACGCCGCGCAACGCGACGATGTTCGGGCCGCCCGGGCACTTCTACGTGTATTTCACGTACGGGATGCACTGGTGCTGCAACTGCGTGTGCGGCCCGGACGGCGCCGGAACGGGCGTGCTGATCCGTGCGCTGGAGCCGCTGCACGGGCTCGACCAGATGCGGGCGGCGCGGCCGCCGCGCACGCGCGATCGCGACCTGTGCCGCGGGCCGGCCCGGCTGACGCAGGCGATGGGGATCGGCGGCGCGCAGGATGGCGTCGACCTGGTCGGCGCGCGCGACGGGTTCGCGATCGTCGACGACGGGATGGCGCCGCCCCCCGATCTGGCGGGCGGGCCGCGCATCGGCATTCGCGTCGGCCAGGAGCTGCCGTGGCGGTGGAGCGTGCCCGGCAACCGGTACGTGTCGGGCGCCGTGCCGCGCGTCTGACACGTCGCGCGTCCAAGTCGCGTACTCGTCGCGTCCAATTCGACCTGCGTCACGCGGTCGCCATTATTGATCGGCTAAGCTGGCCGTTTCGACGTTTCGATCGAGGAGGCACCATGCGGCGGGTCGTATTCAACCAGAAGGGCGGCGTGGGCAAGTCGACGATCGTCTGCAACCTCGCAGCGATCAGCGCGAGCGAAGGGTTGCGCACGCTCGTCATCGATCTCGATGCGCAGGCGAACTCGACGCGCTACCTGCTCGGCGACGCCGCGGACGATGCGCAACCGGGCGTCGCCGGCTTCTTCGAAACCGCGCTGACCTTCAACTTCCGTCCGGTCGACGTCGCGTCGTTCATCCACGCGACCCCGTTCGACGGGCTCGACGTGATGCCCGCGCATCCGGATCTCGACACGCTGCACGGCAAGCTCGAATCGCGCTACAAGATCTACAAGCTGCGCGACGCGCTGAACGAACTCGACATGTACGACGCCGTGTACATCGACACGCCGCCCGCGCTGAATTTCTATACGCGCTCGGCGCTGATCGCGGTCGAGCGCTGCCTGATCCCGTTCGACTGCGACGATTTCTCGCGCCGCGCGCTGTACACGCTGCTCGAGAACGTGAAGGAAATCCAGCAGGACCACAACGCGGCGCTCGAGGTGGAAGGGATCGTCATCAACCAGTTCCAGCCGCGCGCGAGCCTGCCGCAACGGCTGGTCGACGAGCTCGTCGACGAAGGGCTGCCGGTGCTCGCGTCGCGGTTGTCCGCCTCGGTGAAGATCCGCGAATCGCATCAGCAGTCGACGCCGGTGATCCATCTCGAGCCGGCGCACAAGCTCGCGCAGGAGTTCCGCGCGCTGCATCGCGAACTGGCCGGCTGATCCCGCGCGCGACCGCATCGACCGAGGCCGCTTCGAGCGGCCTTTTTTGTCGCGACCGGCCATTCATCCGATTATTGATTTCGTCATTAATAATCAAGAAAACGATTTCACAACAAATCGAGAAAAAATATTACATAAACGATTGCTCCATTTTCAATGGGTGCCGGTTTTCTAATAAGCGGAATAATGAATTGGCAAATATTGCGCCACGTCATGATGCGCTATGCTGCAAAAAGGTAAAAACGCATGGCGGGCCGCTGAGGGTGGCGTCTTGTCTGAGATTTCGCCGCGCCTGCGGCTTCGGCTGCTGGTCAAAAGGGTAATAAGGGTTTATACCTAGTATTAATGCCATTTAATTGACAATTAATCGATCTAGAATGACTTCCTTCCACTGCCCGTGCTCAAACAGGTGCGGGCTGTCAATAAGGAAGCAGCGGTCGATCAAGCTTCCGTTTTTCTTTACGTCGTCTCTCGCATTGCCAACAGGAGCGTGCCCGATGTCCGTATTTGCCCCCGAAAAACTCGCCGCCGATTATCAATCCGGTATCGCCGCGTGGTTTGCGATCGCCCGTCCGGCGATCCACGGTTTCGAGGCTGTCGTCGAACTCAACCTGCAAGCGGCCCGGACGGCGCTCGAGGAATACGAGGACAAGCTGAAGAACGCGTTCAGCAGCAACAACCCGGCCGCGGGCTTCGTGCAGCAGGTCGCGGTGCCGCAGGACGCGGCCGGCAAGGTCGTGTCGTACGGCCGCCATCTGTTCGACATCGCGGTGTCGACGCAGTCCGAATGGGCGAAGGTCGCGCAGGCGCAGTACGAACAGAACGACAAACGCCTGAAGGACGTGCTCGGCGAACTGACGAAGCATGCGCCGGCCGGCTCGGCACCGGTAGTGGCCGCGCTGAATTCGGCGCTGTCGGCGGCGAGCGCCGCGGCCGACTCCGTGCGCGCAGCGACGGGGCAGGCGATCGAGGCGGCGCAGAGCGGCTTCGATGCGGTCAGCGAAACGGCCACGCGCGGCGCGAAGCAGACGGCAGCGGCCGCTCGCAAGGACGCTGCGGCTGCGCGCGACGCGGCTGCGTAACCGCGTGAATGCGTGTCGCGCGCAGGCGCGACACGATTGATCGGCGCCGGATGGCGCCGGCCGCCGCGTGTGCCACGCGCGGTCCGGCAAACATCCGGTTCGCCGCCAGACGCCCGTGCACGGTTGCCCGTGCGGCGGTGTGCCGTGCCGCCGGTGCGGACGGAAGCTGCCCGCCAATACGGCGGCGGGCGGCGCCATCGCCATGTGCGACCGTCTCGTGCCGGCGTCGCCACGACGAACTGATTTCGATGCAGGAACTGAACATGACGGATGTAGTGATCGTATCGGCCGCGCGGACCGCGGTCGGCAAATTCGGCGGCTCGCTCGCGAAGATTGCGGC
>NZ_JAGIQE010000035.1:0-65454 GCF_017815075.1 Burkholderia sp. AcTa6-5
GCAGTGCAAGGAGTAAGGAGCGCCGTTTGGCCGTGCCAAACAAGCGACGCACGACGCCGCAATGTGGGCGGAAAGGCACGTTCCCCTGTTTGGAAAAATTCATTCGCGGGGCTGGCCCCCAGAAGGGCCGATCGCCGCGTCATGCTCCTCGCGAATACGTCGAGTATTCGCTTCGTCGCAATCCTCGCGCTCGGCCCTTCTGGGGGCCAGCGCAAACCCGTTATTAGCGTGAACACGCCCTAATGAACGACACACCGCACGCAGACCTTGAAACGACCCCGGCGAACCCGCGCCGCCGCCAGTGGCTGCATGGCGCGGCCGCCGGACTGGCCGGGCTCGCGCTCGGCCCGCTCGCGGCCGTGCCCGCCCGCGCGGCCGCCGACAGCGGCACGCGGCTGCGCGTCGGCTTCCAGAAATACGGCAACTTCGTCGTGCTCAAGGCGCGCGGCACGCTCGAGAAGCGTCTCGCGAGCCAGGGCGTCACCGTGCAATGGCTCGAATTCCCGGCCGGCCCGCAACTGCTCGAAGGGCTGAACGCCGGCGCGATCGACGTCGGCACGGTCGGCGAAACCCCGCCGATCTTCGCGCAGGCCGGCGGCGTCGAGTTCGTCTACATCGGCAACGAGCCGCCCGCGCCGCAGGGCGAGGCGATCGTCGTGCTGCCCGATTCGCCGATCCGCACCGTCGCGCAACTGCGCGGCAAGAAGGTCGCGTTCAACAAGGGTTCGAACGTCCACTACCTGCTGGTGAAGGCGCTCGAACATGCGGGCCTCACCTATGCCGACATCCAGCCGATCTACCTGACGCCCGCCGACGCGCGCGCCGCGTTCGTGCAGCGCAGCGTCGATGCATGGGTGATCTGGGATCCGTACCTGGCCGCCGCCGAACGACAGCTCGGCGCGCGCGTGGTCGCGAACGGCGAAGGGCTCGTGCGCAACACGCAGTACTACCTCGCGGCGCGCAAGTACGCGGCCGCACACCCGCAGGTGCTGCGCGCGCTGCTCGACGAAGTCGACGCGGTCGATCGCTGGGCGCGCGATCACGTGCCGGAGGTCGCCGCGCAACTGTCGCCGCTCGTCGGCCTCGACGCGCCGACGCTCGAAGTCGCGCTCAAGCGTGCCGGCTACGGCGTGCAGCCGATCACCGACGCGACGGTCGCGTACCAGCAGAGCATTGCCGACGCGTTCAGTACGCTGAAGCTGATTCCGGGCAAGCTGTCGGTCGCCAGCGCGCGCTGACGCGTCACGACGCAGCCACTCCGCCGATGCGCCGCCATTCGTCGTAGTCGGTGACGAGGCCCGCATCGTCGATCCCGATATCGGCCGCATACGTACCGCTCTCGTAGCGGTACACGTACGGCGCCGTGCGCGTATAGCGCTGCTCGCCGCGCACGATGGCGAGATCCGGGAAACGCAGCCACGCGGTGCGAATCTCCGCCGACTCGCCGACGGCGAGCGCCAGCCGGCGAATCGGCAGCGTATTGGTCGACGGACTGAAGCCGAGATCGATATCGGTCGCGCCCGCGAGCGCCGGCGCAGCGATACCGTCGATCGTCCACTGCCCCGCGTCGCACGCGATGTCCCATTGCCGGGGCGGCGCGGTGCCGGTCCAATGCGTCACGCGCGCCGAGCGCGTGAGCCAGTCGGCGCCGCATGCGACCGCGTAGTCGATACGAAACGGCGTGCCGTCGATCGCGCCCGCCACCGCACCCGCCAGCGCGTTGCCCGTTGGCGACTCGTCGAGCCGGCACCATTCGGCCGCCTGCCACGTCTGCACGATCTGCCATGCGACGCAATGCGTCCGTCGCGCTTCGTTCCGTTGCGTCATGTCGCGTCTCCTGTCGGCCGGGCGAAAGAAGGCCGATTTTCGCGCACGGCGCGGACGAACGCACGCGGCTTTGGCGGCACCGTAAGCGCACCGGCCGATAGTCAGTATCGGCCCGACGCACACCATCGCGTCGACGCCGCTTTGGTACCATCCGTCGATCGGTAAAAATCGAACCGGAAGACATCGGAAAACACGAGGCGCGACTTCATGGATCTGTTGGCGACGATGCGCATCTACGTGAGAGTCGTGGAGCGCGGCACGATGTCCGGCGCGGCGCGGGATCTCGACATGGGCCAACCGGCCGTCAGCGAACGCATCGAGAAACTCGAAAAGCATCTCGGCACGCGGCTGCTGATGCGCAGTGCGCGCACGCTCGCGTGCACGGAAGAAGGCCGCCTCTTCTACGAACGCAGCAAGGCGCTGCTCGAAGCGGCCGAACTGGCCGTGGCGTCGGTGTCGAAGACGGACAACGCGCTCGACGGCACGATCCGGCTCGCGGCGCCGCAGTGTTTCGGCGAGGTCGTGCTGCCGGCCGTGCTGATGCAGATCCGCACCGCGTATCCGAAGCTGCACATCGACCTGGTGCTGAACGACGAGATCGTCGATCCCGTCACCGAGGGGGTCGACATTTCGATCCGGGCCGGCCAGCTCCGCGACGGCGGCTTCGTCGCCTACGCGCTCGGCGCGGTCGGCCGCGTGCTCGTCGCCGCGCCGTCGTATCTCGAGCGGCACGGCCCGCTCGACACGAAGGACGATCTCGCGAACCATCCGTTCATCCGGGTGAAAGGCGTGTTCGCGAACGAGCAGGTGCCGCTGCGGCGCGACGGCGGTGCCGTCGAATACGCGCGCATCCGCACGGTCATGACCGCGAGCCACTGGCGCCCGATGTTCGACACGATCGCGGCGGGCGGCGGTATCGGCGTGGTCCAGCACCCGGCTTGCGCCGACGCGCTCGCGCGCGGCCGGCTCGTTCGCCTGCTGCCGCACTACGACGTGCCCGACTTCGCGCTCAATGTGCTAGTGCACGCGCAGCGGCCGCTGCCGCCGCGCGTGCGGGCCGTCGTCGATCTGTTGAAACGCACCCTGCCGCCGCTGCTGACGACGCCCGACCGCTAGGGCTTCACGCCTGCAGCGACTTCCCCGGCTCCTTCACGTGCGCGTCGACTTCCATCTGGTAGAAGCGCGCGCTGACGAAGCCGAACAGCGTCCAGCCGAGGAACACGCACAGGCCGCCGAGCATCAGCGCCTGCTCGCCCGAACTGTAGAGCGCGTAGAAGCTGTACGCGGTTGCGACCATCGCGACCGCGTTCGTCACCAGCGCCTTGCCCGGCGGCACCTTCGCAACCTTCTGGATCGTGATCAGCGCGGCCATCGACATCACGTAGGGCACGAGGTTCGTGACGACCGCGAGATCGACGATCTTCTGGAACTGGCTGCTCAGCTCCGGGCTGATCGTCATCAGCGCCAGCGCGACCTGCGCGACCAGCAGGATCACCATGCCGACGATCGGCGTGCCCGTGCGCGTCGCGCGGGCGAACACCGGCAGGAAATAGCCGACGTCCGCCGAGCTCTTGAACACCTGCGCGACCGTGAACTGCCAGCCGAGCAGCGAGCCGATGCACGCGATCACCATCAGCGCGGTGACGATCGTGCCGACGGTCGGCGTGAACATCGTCGCGAACGCGAGGCCGAACGGCGCGTTCGACGCCGCGAGGATCGCGTTGGGCACGATCCCGGCGATCACGTTGGTCGACACGATATAGAAGATCGCCGACGCGATCGTGCCGCCGAGCACGGCGATCGGCACGTTGCGCTCCGGATTCTCGACGGCGTCCGCGTTCGCGCACGCCGATTCGAGCCCGAGGAACGCCCACAGCGTCACCGCGATCGAGCCGCCGACGGCCGGCCCGAACGGCAGGTTGTGCGGATTCCACGCGGCGCCCCAGGTCGCGCCGCTGAACCAGAACCAGCCGATCAGCGATACGACGACGACCGGAATGATCACGCCCCACACCGTCACCGCGCCGATCCGGCCGGTGATGCGCGAGCCGCCGAAGTTCGCGACCGTCGTCAGCACGAGCAGGAAGATCGTCCACAGGCCCGTCTGCAGCGGCGACAGCGTCGCGTCGAACAGCACGGTGCCGTAGCCGACCGCCGTGACGCCGATCGCGACGTTGGCGATCACGAGCGACAGCCCGTACGTGTAGTTCGCCATGTAGTTGCCGGCCTTGCCGAACGCGTATTCCGCGTAGCCGCCCATCCCGCCCGGCTTGCGGCTCAGCATCCCGCAGCGCGCGAACGCGTAGGCCAGCGCGAGCGAGCCGCCGGCCGTGACGATCCACGACAGCAGCGAGATCGTGCCGACCTGCGCGAGCTTCGCCGGCAGCAGGATGATGCCGGAGCCCATCATGTTGACCGCGGTGAGGATGGTGAGCTGCCAGACGTTCATCCGGCTCTTCGGCGCGGCCGCCGGGGCCGCGTCGGCCAGGTGCGCTGCGTTGTCCATGGTGTTCGATCCTTCGATGTGAGGCCGCCGCGCGGCCGGTCGCCCGTTCGCCCGGTCAGGCTTCGGGGCTTCGGGGCTTCAGGCCGTCAGGCAGTACACGCGATACGTGCCGTCCTCGACTTCCACGCCGTGCGTGTCGTGCGCGAAGCCGGGAAAACGCCGGTCGTATGCTTCGAGCGCCTTCAGGTAGCCGAGCACCGGGCCGCCGGCCGGCCCCGCGTTCTCGCCCGGCATCAACAGCGGAATGCCCGGCGGATACGGCACGACGCCGGTCGCCACCGTGCGCCCGGCCAGTTCGTCGAGCGTGACCTGCTCGACGCGGCCCTGCACGAGATGCTCGTACGCGCGCACCGGGCTCATCTCCGGCTTCGGCAGGATCGAGAACGCCTCCGACATCAGGCGCGTCGTGCCGAGCTGCTCCATCGCCGCGAACATCGTGTCGGCCAGATCCTTCAGCCCCATGCCCGCATAGCGCGAACCATGCTCCTGAGCGAGCGACGGAATCGCCATGTCGAGGGGCAGGTTCGCGTCGTAGTCGCGCTTGAAATCGCACAGCGCGCTGACGAGCGAGCCCCACTTGCCCTTCGTGATGCCGATCGAGAACAGGAACAGGATCGTGAAATCGGTCGTCTTCTCGACGACGATCCCGCGCGCATCGAGATACGCGGTGACGACGCTCGCCGGGATGCCGACCGGCATCAGGCCGCCGGCCGGCGCCACGCCCGGCGTGACGATCGACACCTTGATCGGGTCGAGCATGCAGTAGCCGTCCTCGATATTGCCGAAGCCGTGCCATTGCGCGCCGGGGCGCAGCACCCAGCACGCCGGGTCGGTCGCGAGCAGCTCGGGCGGCGCTTCGTGGAACGGCAGCGTGCGGCCCGTGCGCGCCTCGAGCACGGTGTCGGGCTGCCAGCATTCGAAGAACCAGTCGCCCTTCGCGCCGAATTCGCCGTTCATCCGCGCGATCATCTGCCGGAACGCGACGGCCTCCTCGATCGATTCGCGCGTCAGCGCGGCGCCGCCGGGGCCGTCCATCATCGCGGCCGCGACGTCGTTCGACGCGATGATCGCGTAGTTCGGCGACGTCGACGCGTGCATCATGAACGTTTCGTTGAACTGACCATGCGGAATCGGGCTGCGGCCGTCGCGCACGTGGATGTACGACGCCTGCGACAACGCGGTCAGCAGCTTGTGCGTCGACTGCGTCGCGAATACCGTCGGCCGGTCCTTGTGGTGGTCGCGCGGGTCGCCGTGCATCGCATGGCGGTCGCGGTAGATCGGATTGAAACGCGCGTAGCCGTACCACGCTTCGTCGAAGTGCAGCCGGTCGACGCTCGCGCCGAGCAGTTCCTCGACGCGCGTCACGTTGTAGCAGAGGCCGTCGTACGTCGAGTTCGTGACGATCGCATGCTTCGGCTGGCGGTCGGCGAGCCCCGCCGCGAGCGGGTTCGATGCGATCGCCTCGCGGATCGCCGCTTGCGTGAGGCGCTCCGATGCGATCGGCCCGATGATCCCGTAGCGGTTACGCGTCGGCACGAGGTAGGTCGGAATCGCGCCCGACATCGTCATCGCATGCTCGGCCGACTTGTGGCAGTTGCGGTCGCACAGCGCGATCTGGTCGCGGCTCACGCTCGCCATCAGGATGATGCGGTTCGACGTCGACGAGCCGTTCGTCACGTGATACGTGCGATGCGCGCCGAACACGCGCGCCGCATAGCGTTCGCTTTCGCCGATCGGGCCCGAGTGATCGAGCAGCGAACCGAGTTCGCCCACCGAGATCGACAGGTCCGAGCGGAACAGCGATTCGCCGAAGTATTCGAAGAACGCGCGGCCGACCGGCGATTTCAGGAAGCCGGTGCCGCCCGTGTGGCCCGGCGTATGCCACGAGTATTCGTAGACGCGCGAGAACTTCGCGAGCGCGCCGAACATCGGCGGCAGCACGGTCGAGCGATAGCGTTCGATCGCCGCGTGGATGCGCCCGCCGATGAAGTCGGCCGTATCCTCGAGCAGCCACACGAAATCGTCGACCTTGCCCATCACCGCGGCCGGCACCGTCGACGCGACGCTGCGGTCGGCCAGCAGGAAGATCGGCACGTTGGCATTGCGATGCCGGATCGCATCGACCACGGCCTCGGACGGCCCGTGGCCGTCCACGCCGAGATCCCAGTCGAGCAGCACGCACTGGATCGACGGATCGGAGCGGATCAGCACGATGGCATCGTCGGCGGACGTCGCCGTCAACACGTCGATACCGCGTTGCGCGAGCTCCGCGCTCAGCGTGCGCACCGCACGCCCGGTTGCCGTTTCCTGCGCGATCTCGTCGTCGACGAGTAACGCACGCATGCCGAGACGACGCATGCCGCCAGTGGAAGTGTTCACGTTGTTGCCCTCGCTGTTGCGTTGCTTCGATTGGTATCGTTCGTCTCACGAGCACGCGGACGGCAGGTCACGGGCAGCGGCACGAGACGCTCGCCATTCCGGCTTGATTCGCCATCCAGTTCGGAGCCGACTATGCCATGAACGCCTTACGATGAAAAGCCAACGGTTCGGCGAAATCATCGGCGCCTTTCCAATCGGATTTCATCATTGGATCATTTTTATATGCGCCGCAGCACGCCAATTCCCGATCAATTGATCAGGCTCAGCCGTCAATGAAATTGACCATTCCGATCGATTGAATTCGCATGCCTTTGTTGCTACGATCGGCAGCGCCGGGCACTGTCCGATCACGGCCGTGCCGCGCTGCTCAATGCTTCTCGGTGCAGTCCGCATTCGGCGTTCGGCATTCGCGGGAACGTTTCAATCGGCTGCAGCGCGTGTCGTATCGACATCACGCATCAGCGCGAATGCGGCTCCCGTTTCAGGTCATTTACCGGAGAGTTCGCGTGAGCCTGTTGAAAATCGCAGTCGAGCCGGCGCTGATCGGCGCCTTTCTCACCACGCACGAACAGGTCGACGTATTCCAGACCGATTTCACGAACATCGCGGCCATCGTCGTCGGCATCGATGCCGCGGAAAAGGTGCTGAAAACCGTCGAGCGAACCGGTTTCGCGATTCCGTTCTTCGTCGCGGTCGAGCCCGACCAGGAAGTGCCGCCGTCGGTCCTGCCGAACGCGAGCGGCGTGATCCCGCTCCGGCACGGCGGCCGCCACTACCACGGCCGGCAGATTTCCGCCGCCGCCGACCTCTACAGCGAGAACCTGCTGCCGCCGTTCTTCAAGGTCATGCGCGACTACGTGCAGCGCGGCTACGTCGAATTCGACTGCCCGGGCCACCAGGGCGGCCAGTTCTTCTCGAACCATCCGCTCGGCCGGATGTTCTTCGATTTCTTCGGCGAGACGCTGTTTCGCTCGGATCTCTGCAACGCGGACGTCCGGCTCGGCGATCTGCTGATTCACGAAGGGCCCGCGCTGGAAGCCCAGCGCAACGCCGCGCGCATCTACAACGCGGATAAAACTTATTTTGTGCTGAACGGCACGTCGACGTCGAACAAGGTCGTCACGAGCGCGCTGCTCGCGCCCGGCGATCTCGTGCTGTTCGACCGCAACAACCACAAGTCGGTGCACCTCGGCGCGCTCGTCCTGTCCGGCGCGCGGCCGGTCTACCTCGAGACCGCGCGCAACGCGTGGGGCCTCATCGGCGGCGTCGACAGCGCGGCGCTCGGCGAAGCGCGCATTCGCGACGCGATCCGCGACGTCGCGCCCGAGCGCGCCGACCTGCCGCGCCCGTTCCGGCTCGCGGTGATCCAGCTCGGCACCTACGACGGCACGATCTACAACGCGCGCGAAATCGTCGACCGGATCGGGCATCTGTGCGACTACATCCTGTTCGATTCGGCGTGGGTCGGCTACGAGCAGTTCATTCCGATGATGCAGGACTGCTCGCCGCTGATGCTGACGCTCGGGCCCGACGATCCCGGCATCTTCGTCACGCAGTCGGTGCACAAGCAGCAGGCCGGCTTCTCGCAGACGTCGCAGATCCACAAGAAGGACAGCCACATCGAAGGGCAGAAGCGCTTCTGCGATCACCGGCGCTTCAACAACGCGTACATGATCCACGCGTCGACGAGCCCGTTCTACCCGATGTTCGCGGCGCTCGACGTCAACGCGCAGATGCATGCGGGCCCGGCCGGCAGGCGCCTGTGGCGCGACTGCGTCGCACACGGCGTCGATGCGCGCAAGCTGCTGCTGAAAACCTGCCGCCAGATTCGCCCGTTCGTTCCGCAGCAGATCGACGGCCGCCCGTGGGCCGACTACCCGACCGAGCAGATCGTCGACGACCTGCGCTTCTTCCGCTTCCATCCGGCCGACAGGTGGCACGGCTTCGAAGGCTATGCGGACGACCAGTATTTCGTCGATCCGTGCAAGCTGCTGCTGACGACGCCCGGCATCGATCGCGACACGCACGAATACGCGCCGTTCGGCGCGCCGGCGCCGATCCTCGCGCGCTACCTGCGCGAGCACGGCGTCGTGCCCGAGAAAGCCGACTTGTATACGATCCTGTTCCTGCTCACGCCGTCGGAGAGTGCCGGCAAGCTGCAGCATCTGGTCGCGCACCTCGCGCAGTTCGAGCGCCATCTCGACCAGGACACGCCGCTGCGCGAAGCGATTCCGTCGCTGTGCGAAGCGTATCCGGAGCTGTACGGCACGATGCGCCTGCGGCAGCTGTGCCAGCGCATGCACGATTTCTACCGCAGCCACGACATGAAGCATCTGCAGAAACAGATGTTCCGGCGTGCGCAGTTCCCGAAGCAGGCGATGCTGCCGCAGGCCGCGAATACCGAGCTGATCCGCAACAACGTCGAACTCGTCACGCTCGAGCGCATCGAAGGCCGGATCGCGACCGAAGGCGCGCTACCCTATCCGCCCGGCATCTTCTGCGTGGTGCCCGGCGAAGCGTGGGGCGGCCCGGCGCTCGACTACTTCCGTGCGCTCGAAGCCGGGATCAATGCGTTGCCGGGCTTCGAGCCGGAAATCCAGGGCGTGTACCTGCAGACGAAGCCGGACGGCACGAAGCAGGCGTCGGCGTACGTGGTCGCGGCCGGCGCCGACGCGTCGCGGGCCTGATCGCGATCGGTGCGCGACTCGCACGGCGCTTGCGCGCCACGTGTATCATCGCCGCCATCATGCCCATCCGACCGCTTCGTCCGCTCCTGATCGCCCCGGCGCTCGCCGTCTCCATCGCCGCGCATGCGCAGCAGGTCGGCGTGGTCGCCGACGGCGTCTACTACACGCCGAATACGCATCTCGCGGCAGGTACGTCGCTGCAAGTGCTGCCCGACGACGACAAGGGCGTCGCGCGCTGCTGCGCGACGGTCACCGGCCGCGCCGGCAAGCCCGGCAACCAGATTCTCGACAGCCTGCACGACGACCGCACGATCGCCGCGTACGCGCTGTCGCTGCCGAAGTCGGTGCCGGCGGACACGCGCGGCTTCGGCGTCGTCGGCGCCGCGCATTTCGTGCGCCAGGGCGCACACCCGGAAGCCGTGCTCGACGGTGGCTTGCAACTCGCGTTCTCGACCTGCACGTCGGTCGAAGGCACGCATTACCTCGGGCGCAAGGTCGGCGCCAACACGTTGCTCGTGCACCTGTATCAGTACTTCGACGGCGAATTCGAGCCGACCTGCAAGGATCGCGACCTGAAATAACGGAACCCGGCCGGCGGGCGGCATCGCGCCCGCCGCGTCACCACGCGTGCCGGTAGATCGCCAGCGCGTCGGCCTCGGTCACCTCGCGCGGATTGTTCACGAGCAGACGCGTCTGCAACATCGCGTCCGACGCCATCCTCGGCAAGTCGTCCTCGCCGATACCGACGTCGCGCAGCGTGCGCGGAATGCCCGTCGCGACGATCAGCCGGTCGATCTCGGCGATCAGCGCATGCGTTTTCGCTTCGTCGCTGCCCGTGGCCGACGGCGCGACGATGGCCGCCAGTTCCGCGTAAAGCGGCGCGGCCGCCGGCGCATTGAAGCGCAGCACGTGCGGCAGCACCAACGCATTCGACAACCCGTGCGGCACGTGGAAGATCCCGCCGACCGGATAAGCCAGCGCGTGCACGGCCGCGACCGGCGCATTCGCGAACGCCTGCCCCGCGAACATCGCGCCGACCAGCATCGCTTCGCGCGCGTGCCGGTTCTGCCCGTCGTCGCATGCGGCCAGCAGGTTGCGCGACAGCAGCGTCAGCGCGTGCGTCGCCAGCATGTCGGATACCGGATTCTTCAGCCGCGCGGACGTGTACGCCTCGATCGCATGCACCATCGCGTCGATGCCGGTGGCGGCCGTCGCCGCGCGCGGCAGGCCGAGCGTGAGTTCCGCGTCGAGGATCGCGACGTCCGCGAACAGGTGCGGCGACACGACGCCCATCTTGCGCGCCTCCCCGACCGTGACGATCGACACGGCCGTGACCTCGGAGCCGGTGCCGGCCGTGGTCGGCATCTGCACGAGCGGCAGCCTCGCGCTCGCGACCTTGTCGACGCCGTACATGTCGGCCAGCGCCTGCTGCCCCGGCGCGAGCACCGCGATCAGCTTCGCGACGTCCATCGACGAGCCGCCGCCCAGGCCGAGCACGATCTCGGCATCGGCCGCGACGGCTCGCGCGGTTGCTTCGAGCACCACGTGCTCGGGCGGATCGGCGATCACGTCGTCGATCACGGCGACCTGCCAGCCGTGCGCGGCGAGGCTCTCCAGCGCGGGCGCGAGCACGCCGCTGCGGTGCAGGAACGCATCGGTGACGACGCACAGGCGCGCGAGCGCCGGAAAGCGTTCGCGCAACAGCGCGCCGAGCCGGCGCGCGGCGCCGAATTCGACGATCTGCGTCGGAACGGTGCGGAATTGAAACGGGTTCATCGGGCGCCTCCCGGGGGCGTCGCCGTGCCGGTGTCCGGCTGCACCATGTAGCGGATCACGTCGCGACGCTCGAGCAACGGCATGATCGCGCCGACACCGATCCGCTGGAAATGCGGCGTTTCCCGATGCACGTCGAGGCCGTCGGCCTCGCTGTAACGCTCGAGGATCACGATGTGGTCGGGGTTCTCCGGGGACCGGAAGTACGCGTAGTCGAGGTTTTTCGGCTCGGTGCGCGTGGCCGGCGCGAGTTCGGCCAGCAGCTCGACCACGCGGTCGCCGTTGCCGGGTTTCGCGAAGAAATGCGCGATGACCTGCAGATAGGGTTCGTTCATGCTGCGCTCCATGTTGGACACAAGCCCGTCGCGACGGGAGCGCCCCCCCATCCGCCACGAACCGGATGAATTCAAACGCGATGAGGCGGCACCGTATCGCTGACGCGTCGTCGCATTGTATTGAATCGGCACGGCCTGCGCTGTGCCGCGACCGGGCCGCCAACGGCAGGCCGAATCGCGCCGCACGTTCACGGCGAGCCGGAACCTGGCCGGCCGCCGCGCGCTTGCGCCGCCGCCCCGGCTACCACGGCACCGTCCGCCCCAGATAGTCGAGATACTCGAGCCCGGGCCGCGCCCGCTTCGCCAGCAGCACGTCGACGAGGCTCGGCACGCTTTCGTCGATGGTCAGGCGTGCGTCGGGGCCGCCGAGTTCGGTGCGGACCCAGCCGGGCGCCATCAGCGCCAGCGCGCGACGCGTGTCGGCCTGACGCGCCGCGAAGCTACGCATGAACTGGTTCAGCGCGGCCTTGCTGCCGCGATAGACCTCGCGCATGCCGCTGACGTTGTTCGCGACGCTGCCCTGCCCCGACGACATCGCGCCGATCAGCCCGTCGTCGGTCACCAGATCCTGCAGCGTCTCGATCGCGCGCATCGGCGCCAGCGCATTCGTGATCATCACGCGTACGAATTCGTCGGTCGTCACTTCGCCGATCGTTTCGTTCGGATCGTTGGTCGTGCCCGCATTCACGAACAGCATGTCGAAGCGCCGGCCCGACAGGCGCTCGCGTAGCGCGGCCAGTTGCGCGGGCTCGCAGATGTCGAGCGTGCCGATCTCGAGCCGGCCGTCGAACCGGTCGGTCAGGTCGTGCAGCTTGGTGCGCCCCGATCCTTCGCGCACGGTGCCCGTCACGTTCCAGCCCTTGTTCAGGAATGCCTCCGCCATTGCCAGTCCGAGGCCGCGCGACGCCGCGACGAGGAGGATCGCGGGCGCGTTTCGTCGATTCGATTCAGTCGATTGCATGATTTTTCGCCTTTGCCGTGTTTCGTCATGCGCCCACTATAGGCGCGCACCATACCAGGCGCCAGACGCACCGGATGCAACCCATCATTGCATCGAACGCCATGTCAAACCTCCCAGTGGCGTATCCTGTCCGCATGGAAGACATCGACCTGAACCTCGTCACCGCGCTCGACGTGCTGCTGTCGGAGAGCAGCGTGACCGGCGCCGCACGCCGGCTGGGCCTGAGCACGTCCGCGATGAGCCGCACGCTCACGCGGCTGCGCCTCGCCACCGGCGATCAATTGCTCGTGCGCGCCGGGCGCAAGCTCGTGCCGACGCCTCATGCCGCCGCGCTGCGCGACCGTGTCCATGCGGTCGCGCGCGACGCGCGCGCCGTGCTCCGGCCGGCGACGGCCGACGTCGATCTTGCAACGCTCACGGCTACGTTCACCGTTCGCGCGGCCGCATCGTTCATGGAAATGCTGGCCGGCCCGGTCGTCGCCGCACTGGCCGACGTCGCACCGCACGTACGGATCCGCTTCGTCCCGAAGCTCGACCGCGATCCGCAGGCGCTGCGCGACGGCACCGTCGACCTCGAGATCGGCAAGCGCGGCGACGACGCGCCCGAGCTGCATACGCGCATGCTCTTTCACGACTGGCACGTCGCGGTGGCGCGCGCCGGGCATCCGCTGTTCGCGTCGGCCCGGATCACGGCCGCGCGCTATGCCGCCTGCCGCCACGTGATGGCAGCCCAGCTCGGCGATTTCGGCGGGCCGGCCGACGACTCGACCGGCCATGACGGCCCGGACCCTGCGGTGCACGTCGTCGTGCCGGGCTACCCCGACGCGATGCGTGTCGCGGCCAGCACCGACCTGATCGCGCTGGTGCCGCGCTCGAGCCTCGGCAACGCGTGCTCGCCCGGGCTCATCGAAGCGCTCGGGCTGCGCAGCTTCGAGGTCCCGGTCCGCCTGCCGGCGATCCTCGTGTCGGCGCTGTGGCATCCGCGCATGCACGGCGACCCCGTCCATCGCCGTCTGCGCGACACGGTCATCGCCGTATGCCAGCGCGCGTATCCGGATTCCCGTCCGCCACGCACGACGGCGCGCGGCAAGGGAGCCCGCGCGGCCGGCTGACGTCGGTTTGCGCGCGTGCTTGCCGGCCAGCCGCGCGGCCGGCAACGCACCGCCGGCGCCCCACTACCGCGGCCCGGCCGGGCGGCGCCGCCAGCCCCTTCGGCTAAAATGCCGCACTTTCCACCTCGCCCGCCCGCTCGCCATGCAACCCGCCTCCTCCGCCCCATCCGCCTCCCACGGCGCCGACGCCGCAGACGCGGCCCGCGACCTCGTCTACGGCCCGAACGACCGGCCGGCGCCGATGGTCGCGTTCGTCGCCGCGCTGCAGCACCTGCTGGCGATCATCGTGCCGATCGTCACGCCCGGCCTGCTGATCTGCCAGGCGCTCGGCGTGTCCAGCCGCGATACGACCCTGATCGTGTCGATGTCGCTGGTGATTTCCGGCATCGCGACCTTCGTCCAGTGCAAGCGCTTCGGCCCGCTCGGCGCCGGCCTGCTGATTGTCCAGGGCACCAGCTTCAACTTCGTCGGCCCGCTGATCGCCGGCGGCAGCCTGATGGTCAAGCAGGGCACGCCGGTCGAGACCGTGATGGCCGCGATCTTCGGCGTCGTGATCGCCGGGTCGTTCATCGAGATGGGCGTATCGCGCATCCTGCCGTTCGTGAAGCGCCTGATCACGCCGCTCGTCACCGGCATCGTCGTGCTGCTGATCGGCCTCACGCTGATCAAGGTCGGCCTGATCAGCATGGGCGGCGGCTACGGCGCGATGGCCAAGGGCACCTTTGCGAGCGCCGAGAACCTGACGCTGTCGGGCCTCGTGCTCGGCACGATCATCCTGCTGAACCGCGTGCCGGTCGTCTGGGTGCGCAGCACCGCGCTCGTCATCGCGCTCGCGATCGGCTACCTCGCGGCCGCGTTCCTCGGCCGCCTCGATTTCACCGGCATGCACCAGGCCGCGCTGTTCCAGGTGCCGACGCCGCTGCATTTCGGCATCGGCTTCTCGTGGGCGCTGTTCGTGCCGATGCTGATCATCTACCTCGTCACGTCGCTCGAAGCGATCGGCGACGTGACGGCCACCAGCAAGATCTCGAACGAGCCGGTCGAAGGGCCGGTGTGGATGCAGCGGATCAAGGGCGGCGTGCTCGTGAACGGCGCGAACTCGCTGCTGGCCGGCGTGTTCAACACGTTCCCGAGCTCGGTATTCGCGCAGAACAACGGCGTGATCCAGATCACCGGCGTCGCGAGCCGTCACGTCGGCATCTGGATCGCGGCGATGCTCGTCGTGCTCGGCCTGTTCCCGGTCGTCGCCGGCGTGCTGCAAGCCGTGCCCGAGCCCGTGCTCGGAGGTGCGGCGATGGTGATGTTCGGCGCCGTGGCCGCGTCGGGCATCAACATCCTCGCGGGCGTGCACCTCGACCGCCGCGCGCTGCTGATCATCGCGGTGTCGCTCGCGCTCGGCCTCGGCGTGTCGCAGGTGCCGGACATTCTGAACAGCCTGCCGCATGCGCTGAAGAACGTGCTGGAATCGGGCGTGGCGACGGGCGGCATCTGCGCGCTCGTGATGAACTGGTTCCTGCCGGAAAGGAAGTAAGGCCTTCACGCCACGCCGGATCGGCATCGATCGGTGAAACCGCGCCATTTCCGGAGCGTCCGGGGGGCGCGGTTTTTCTTTCGGTAAGCGAATCGTTCCCACGCTGATTCAGGCCGGTATGCGATGCGCGGACGCGCCGCGATCGAGCCGGCATCGACGATGTTCCCGGGACGGAACGGTCCGCGAGCGGGACAACGGCGCGGGATTCGACACCGGCTCGCGCGTGTCCACCACGCTCAACTCATCCGGGCCGCCCGTTCGGTCAAACCGATGAGCCAACGCAGGCCGCTGTCTCCGTGATGCGCGGTCTTCCACAACGCGCTGACCTGATGCATCGGCGTATCGAACGGCAACGGACTGATGCGCAAACCCAGGCTGCGGCTCCAGATACGGGCGATGTAGTCCGGCACCGTTACCAGCACCGGGTTGTCGCGTGCGATGAAAGGCTGGGTGGCAAAGTGCGGATTGGAAAATATCACGCGCCGTTGCTTGCCCATCGCCTCCAGCCGTTCGTCGATGAATCCACGCAGCTCTCCCTTGAACGACGTGAGCGCATGCGGATACGCGAGGAACTCGCGCAAGCTCAATGCTTCGCCGCGTGGCCGGATCAACTTCGGGTTGTAGAGGCAGACAAAACGCCAGTCGAGCAGCGCACGCTGCTCCTGCCATTGCGCGCATTCGTTGAACACGCCCAATGCAATCTCGATCTCGTTGCGCTCGAACATGCTGGAAACCCGGTGGCAATCCGTATCCAGCGAGACGAGCTTCACGCCCGGCGCCTCGGCGGCAAGCATGTTCAGCAGGGCCGGAAACAGCGTGACCGCGATCGCTTCCGACACACCTATCCGGAACGTGCGGCTCGCGTTCCGCGCATCGAACGGCTCACCGGCCCGCATGCTCTCGTGAAGCCCGATCAGCAGCGCATCGATCTGCCGCGAAAGCTCCAGCGCGCGGTGGGTGGGCTCCATTCCCGAACGACCGCGCACGAACAACTCGTCGCCAAACGCCGCGCGAAGCCGCTTCAGTGCGCCGCTCACCGCGGGCTGGCCGAGAAACAGCCGTTGCGCCGCGCGCGTGACATGGCGCTCCTGCATGAGCGCATGGAAGACGAGCAGCAGATTCAGGTCGAAGCGACGCAGATCATTTTCGATGATGGATGGCATCACACTAAACGATTGGAGTGATAGTCACCCTAGCATGCATGCTATCCCCGATCGCTGCAACCGCCGCAGCGCGAACATCGGAGGCGTGCAATGGACAATGAGTTCGGCAAGGTCGTGGTATTGGGAGGGTCATCCGGCATAGGCCTGGCTGCCGTCCGGCGCCTGGCCGCCGCCGGCCACGAAGTGATCGCCACGGGACGTGACGCGGACAAGCTCGAGGCCGTGCGCGCGTCGACTGAAGGGTTGCTGCGCGTCGACGCATTCGATGGCGCGCAGCGCGAGCAGTTGGACCGCTTCTTCGCGAGCGTCGGAATCATCGACCATCTGGTGATCGCATTGAGCGGCGGCGACGGAGCCGGCCCGTTCAAGGACCTCGATCTGGCGTCGCTGAGGCGCGGCTTCGAAGCAAAATTCTGGCCCCACGTTCAGGCCGCGCAGGCTGTGCTGCCGGTACTACGGACCGGCGGCAGCATCACGTTCGTGACCGCGATTTCCGCACGTATCGCCAACCCGGGCACCAGCGGCCTCGCCGCGATCAATGCCGCGATCGAAGCGATGGTGCCGGTGCTGGCGCGCGAACTGGCGCCCACGCGGGTCAACGCAGTGTCCCCCGGTGTCGTGAAGACGCCGTGGTGGAACAGCGTGCCCGACGAGGCCCGGCAGGCATTCTTCGAACGGCATGCAAGCGAATTGCCGGTCGGACGCGTCGGTCAGCCGGACGATGTCGCGCAGGCTATCGCCTTCCTGATCGGAAACGGCTACACGACGGGTAGCGTGATCGAATGCGACGGCGGCCTGCACCTCGTCTGACGATCCGCGGCGCGACCGCCGTTCTGGCGATGCCGCGGCCGGCCCGACCGTGCCAAATTTCACGAAAAGGGAAAAAACAGCGATGCCCACGCAACTGTTCATCAACCTGCCGGTACAGGACCTGCCGAAGGCGACTGAGTTCTATACGGCCCTCGGTGCCCGCATGAATCCGCAATTCAGCGACGAAACGAGTTCGTGCATGGTATTGACCGACACACTCTTCGTGATGCTGATGCCCCACGAAAAATGGGCGCATTTCACGAAAAAGCCCATTGCCGACTCCCGACGCGAAAGCGAGGTCATGCTCGCGCTGAACGTGGAAGATCGCGACACCGTGGACAAGATGACCGATACCGCCGGTACGCACGGCGGACAGGCGGACGTCAATGCGCGCCAGGATCTCGGCTTCTTGTACGGCCGCAGCTTCGAGGATCCGGACGGCCACATCTGGGAAGTGATCTACGTGGACATGTCCCGGATGCCCGGCCAATGAAACCACGCAACTGCACGCACCGGGATCGCGCCTTTCCCGGTGCGCGGAGCGACACGAGGGGCCGCTTCGGCGGGTGGCTGGCCGCCCGGCCATGGCCGCCTGCCGGCCGGCGGCCCGCGGTCGCGCCGTCGCGGCTGTCGTTTCGAACCGGCGCGACGCCGCGCCCGGCGTCGGCTTGGCCGAATGCGCGACGCTGGTTAGAATCACGGCATGCCCCAAGCACCAGCGCCCAACCAGCCCTCCGAAGCGAGCGCCGTCCCTGTCAAGGAACGCGCGACCGTCGTCTGCTACCGCGGCGAGCAAGTCCTGCTCGTCGCACGGGCATCGTCGCGCTGGGCGCTACCCGGCGGCACGATCAAGCGCGGCGAGACGCCGCTCGAAGCCGCGCATCGCGAGTTGCGCGAAGAAACCGGCATCACCGGCCAGCCTCTCGTGTACTCGATGCAGTTCACCGGGCTCGCGAAGATCCACCACGTGTTCTTCGCGGAAGTGGGCCCGGACCACACGCCGCAACCGAACAACGAGATCGAGAAATGCAAGTGGTTTCCGATCGACGGCGTCGATGCGCTGCGCGCGAGCATCCCGACGAAACGCATCGTCGAACTCGTCTACAACCACGAAATCCGCAACGCGTAGCGCGTCGACGGCGAGCGCATGCCGAGCCGTCGGCCGGCTCGCGTCGAATGTCGTGGGGCCGCGCGGGAACGCTCAGTGCGCGCGCTTTCTTCGCAGTTCGTGCGTGGAATAGACGACGAGGAAGATGCCCAGCATCGCCACGCCGGACGCCATGAAGTCGTTCGCGCTTCCCGAGCTGTGCAAGGACTTCGGGAAGATGCCAAGGCTCAATCCTGCCACCGCGAGAAGCAATCCTGCGGCCACGCCCCAAATGGGTCCGGCGGTCTTTTCAATTGTATTTTTCATGCAGCACCCGTCTACAGTCATGACCTGATCGGTACCGGCAAAACGCGCCGCATCTACCTTCAGTCTTGCCACTATAGCCGGGAAAAAATTCACTGCGTTTCAGTGCTTTTACCGATCAAGTTTTCCGCGCCCTCGCTCGCACGATATCGCGGCGTGATTGACTCGCGGCTTCGCCCTCCGGTTCCCGTCACGCCCAGACCGGCTGCGGTATCGCCGCGGCATACGCGTACCGCGGCAATTCGACGGGCCGAGACGTTTCCTACCCCGTTTCCGACATTTCCGTGCGAAGCGGCGCGCCACCCATCACCACAATATCGATATGCGCACGGCCGCCGGCATTCGAGCATCCGTATCCGCCGCCATCTCGCAGTTTCGCGGTTTTGCAGATCACCCGGCCGGCCGCCTCGGAACGACGGCACGGCGGTTCCGGCTCGCGCTTGCCATAGTGGGCCCCTCCCGCAATTCCTTCCTGGCGATGTCTGCGGCGCGGGCTTTGGCGGACCGCCCCTCCCTTCAGAATGGAGACCGACATGCATCGTGTAGCGTTGATTGACGACCACCCCGCGATAATCCTGGCACTGACGAGCATTCTGGAGCGCGATCCGCTCCTGAAGGTGGTCGGGACCGCGCAGGACGGTACCGCCGGCCTCGCGCTCTACCGCGATCTCAAACCCGACCTGCTTGTCATCGATCTTCACCTGCCCGGACTGGACGGGATCGATCTGATCCAGCGCATACGCGCTGTCGACACCGCCGTGAAAATACTCGTGATTTCGTCGTTTCCTGCCGAGCAATACGCGGCACGATGCCGCGTCGTGGGAGCGAACGGTTACGTGAGCAAGTGCCTCGGCGCGTCGCACATCCTGAGCGGGGTCAAGGCGGCCATGGCCGGCTTCAATTGCTTTCCCGTCGAAATGACGTCCGACAACCCTGACGACGTTCAGATTGCGCGCCTGAGCAGGCGTGAACAGTCCGTGTTGCGCTATCTCGCACAAGGACGCACCAACAAGGAAATCGGCGAGACGCTCTCGCTCAGCAACAAGACGATCAGCACGCACAAGGCCAACATCCTGACCAAACTCGGCTTGACGAACATCATCGACCTGGCCGCGTTCGCAAAGGCACATCATCTCCTCTGATCGCGACCGCGCCTCGCACCCGGCGCCCCGCGCCCGCGTGCCGCGCTTCGCCCCGCTCGCGACCGGCCGGAGCCCGTGCCGCACATGCGCCACGGACCCGGCCGGCCCACCGCGGCGCCGTCGGTCGATACGCGATCCGCTCAGCACTTGGCCGGCGACGACTGCCGCTGCGCGTGCGCATGAAACCTCGGCGGCGTCGCATGGCCGCCGTGCTCGTCGAGGAACCGGCATGCATCGACGATGTCCCGGCCGAGCAACTGCACCGCGTTGCGATTGATGTGCGGCCGCACGACGATGCGCAGGCTCGTCACGGCTTCCGCATCGGCCGGCATCGAATAGGCGGACAGCACCCAGCCTTTCTCCCGCACTTTCGCGGACACGTCGAATTCGTTGAATTTCGTGATCCTCGCGTCGAGCGTCACCGCCACGACGGGAATGCGCTGCGTTTCATTCATGACCGTGAAATACCCGCTGTCGACGAGCATCCCGCGCAGGGCGATCGCGTTGTCGAGCGTATGCCGCAGGATTCTTCTGTAGCCGTCGAAACCGAGGCGCAGAAACTGGTAGTACTGCACGGCGATCGGTGCACCGTTGCGGCTGAAATTCAGGGTCGCCGTCGGCATCTCGCCGCCCAGATAGTTGACATAGAACACGAGTTCCTCGTTGAACACCCGTCGCTCGCGGAATACAAGCCAGCCGAGCCCCGGCGGCGTGAGCCCGTACTTGTGTCCGGACGCATTGATCGATTGCACCCGCGGCAAACGGAAATCCCATGCATAGTCCGGATACAGGAACGGATTCACGAACCCGCCCGATGCCCCGTCGATATGCAGCGGAATCGAAATGCCGGTTCGCTGTTCATATCCGTCGAGCCATGCGTGGATCGCCTGGATATCGTCGTCCTCGCCGGTAAACGTCTGACCCGCGATCGCGACGACCGCGATCGTGTTCTCGTCGACATACTTGTCGAGCTGATCCGCGGTCAACCGATAGTTGCCCGGCCGGAGCGGCACGACGCGCGGCTCGACGTCGAAATAGCGGAAGAACTTCTTCCAGACGATCTGGACGTTGCCGCCCGTCACGAGGTTCGGCCGATTGGCGTCCTTGCCTTCCTTCTCGCGCTTGCAGCGCCAGTTCCACTTGTGAGCGAGACCCGCGAGCATGCATGCTTCCGACGAGCCGATGGTCGCCGCGCCGTAGGGCTCGACGCCCTTCGGCCCGTTCCAGAGCCGGTGCAGCCACTTCACCATGCGCGTTTCCATCTCGAAGAGCTGCGGATACATGTCGTGGTCGACATGATTCTTGAACATGTTGCGCCTGGCCACGTCGACGGCCTCCGGTTCCGCGAAGGTCGTCACGAAGGACGACATGTTCAGCATCGGATTGGCATCGGTCCACTCGTCGCTGATCACGAGCGCGGCCGCAGCACGTGCGGACATGCCGCGCTCGGGAAAGCAGTCGTCGCGAATCTCCGCGTTGAACTCGTCGTAGGGCGTAATGTTGTCGTTCCGGTCATTCATTCTCTACTCCTGTCTTCCGAGAAAATACGGGGTGGCGTGCCGTATGTCGACGACGGCAGCCGCGCCGCCCGGCATTCGACGGGCCGGCGCACTTACCGGCCCTCGTGATACGGCGCCGCACCCCGGCCGCAGGCCGCATTCGCCTGGATTCGAATTCGCTCATCCTTTTCATTTCCCTGTGATTTTGGATTGCAAAATAAATTGGCTTCACGAAACGAGCATGATCACGGCGATCCCCCAGAAGGTCAGCAACGTATTGCCGACCGCGTAGGTCACCGTGTATCCGAGCGCCGGCACCTGGCTCCTGGCCGCATCGCAGATCATGCCAAGCGCGGCGGTCGTGGTCCTCGCACCGGCGCAGACACCGAGCAGGATCGCGGGATGAAAGCGAAACACGTATTTGGCGATCAACATGCCGACAAGCAGCGGAACCGCGGTCGAGAAGATCCCCCACAGGAACAGGCTGATGCCGAGTTGCTCCAGTCCTGCGACGAAACCGGGCCCTGCCGTGATGCCGACAACCGCGATGAAGACGTTCAGGCCGACCGAATTCATGAACCATACCGTCGGCTCGGGAATGCGCCCGAAAGTCGGGTGGATCGCGCGCAGCCAGCCGAACGCGATGCCGGCAATCAGCACACCGCCCGCTGTCGACAGCGTGATCGGCACCGCACCGACCTCGATCACGATTGCCCCGATCAGCGCACCGACCGTCATCGCGAAGCCCGCGAATGCGATATCCGCCCGCGTGGTCGCGCGATCCGGCACGCCGAGCGCATTCGCCGCCGCAGCAGTGTCCTGCGTGCGTCCGACGATCGTGATCGTGTCGCCGCGATGCAACTTCGTACGCGGGAGCACCGGGATCTGCGTTTCCGCCGGGCCGCGCTTGATGCGCCGCAGATACACGCCGCGCGCCGCCGGCAGCTTCGCGAGCTCGGCAAGCGTCTTGCCGTCAGCCTGCTTGCTGGTTACGTAGACGTCGACGCCTTCCACCGGAACCGACAGCAGATCGGGATCGTCGACCTCCTGCCCGCGAAGCCCAAGGACGTTCACGAGCTGTTTGCGGCGGCCGGCGATCGCGACCACGTCGTTCGCCTGCATCACGAAATCCAGCGTCGCATCATGGATTGCATCGCCGCGCCGGATGCGTTCGACGAACAGACGTGTCGATTCGATCTGCATGCCCTCCACCTGCCCCACACGCATGCCGACCATCCGGCCGTTGACCGGAATTCGATACGCGCGCAATTCATATTCGTGCCAGGCCGTTCCGTCTCGAGCTGCGTCCGTCATGCCGCCGCAGCTCGCCTCATACTCCTTGCACGCGTTGATCAGATCGATACCCAGCAGTCTGGGCCCGAGCACGGCAAGGATCAGCGCGGAGCCGGCCGTGCCGAAGACATAGGTCACCGCATAGGCCGTCGGCATGGCGTCAAGCAGCGGGCGGGTCTGCTCGGTGGGCAGGCCCAGCTTGGCAATCGCGTCGGTCGCGAGGCCCATCGACGCCGAGATCGTCTGCGAACCGGCGTAGAGTCCGGCGGCCGAACCGGGATCGAAGCCGGCGATGCGCGCCGCGATGACCGGTGCGGCCAGGCACAGCGCACACTGCACGGCGGCAAAGACGGCTTGTGGCAAGCCATCCCTGGCGATGCCCCGAACGAATTGCGGACCGACTCCATAACCGACCGCGAACAGGAACATCAGGAAAAAAACCGATTTGACGTCGGCTGAAATCGTAATGCCGGCTTGTCCGATCGCGACCGCCGCGAGCAGCGTTGCCGTCACCGTTCCGAGACTGAATCCCTTGTAGCGCTTTTCGCCGATCCAATACCCGATGCCGAGCGAGAGGAACAGCGCGATCTCCGGGTATTGTCGCAGTGTGGCCAGCAGCCAGGACATGCGCGCTCCTTGATTTCAAGTGTCTGGAATGCCGTCATGGCATACGGCTCGAACGATCCATCTATTCGAACTACAAATCGATCGAATCAACCTCGAGACGTTGAAATATCGTCGCATCTGCCCGGTTCATTGCGGTCAGGAAATTTCCCGGAATCGATCCGGACTTTCCGAATCGGCGAGTCGGCGCGGCGTGCAGCTTCCCGCCAAAATTCAACAAAAACTGCGCTTACCGACCCGCCTGCGTTCGGGACGCCCCCGCCAACCGGTACGAGTACGTCACCCGTGCAGCCGCGCCCGGTGCGATAGCGGGCGGATCGACAGGTAGCGCGGAGGCAGGCGTTCGCGGCGCGCTGGTCGGCGCCGTGCGGGCCTTGCCGGGCAAGAAGCGTCGACGCAGTTGGCGGCGCTGGCCGTGCAGGCGCGAAAAACGGGCGATGGTCCCCGCTTGACGCAGCCGCGGGCGGCTATCCGCGCCCGATCGCGGGCGCTGCGAGCAGCGCCTGGGCGGTGCGCGTCGCCATCGGGTCGTCGGATCGGTACGCCGCCGCGTAGGCATAGGTACGCCACGATGCATCGCCGAGCGCGTAAAGACATACGGCCGCGAGCGCCATGCCGCGCGACGACAGCGCGCCATCGCGCTCGACCCGGCGCAATTCGCTCAGCGCCTCGCCCCACGCGCGTGCCCGCACATGCCACCAGGCCAGCACCTCGCGCATTTCGCCGTTCCCGGGACGCAGCACCGCCATCGCATCGAGCAGGTCCTGAACGTCCGAAAACGTATCCAGCGCCGCACCGGCCCACAGCACGTCCATCATCCCCGTAACGATCGCGTTGTCGCTCAACGTCTCGATCATGCTCTTCTCCCGGCTTTTTCCGTCAATCGCCATCGTCGAACGCATACTTGCGCCCGCTCGCGCATTCGGCGCGTTTCACTTGCCGCCCGCGAGCGCCCTCGCCTCGGCCGCGATGCCCACGAGCGACAGCTGATCGCGTACCTGATCGATGAAAATCGCCGCCATCAGGGCGAGCATCAGAATCGTGAGCGCGCCTTTCACGGGTTGCGCCAGCGACGGCAGATCGAGCTTTTGCGACACCTTCCCGGTAAAGCCGAAGCCGATATCGATCAGCAGCAGCATCAGCATCATCGGCGTGGCCAGCTTCGCCACCGTTTCCATCAGCGAGTCGGTCTTCAGCAGCACGAACGATTCGAGTACCGATCCCCCGGCCGGCGCGAGGTTCGCAAGCGGCCACCACGAATACGATTCGTAGATCGCGCCGAGCAGGAACGTCATGCCGCCCAGACACCAGAACGCCGCGATCGCGAACTGGCTCAGGAGCGTGGAAGTCAGCGACGTCTGCTGCCCCTGGCTCGGGTTCTGCATCTGCAGTTGATTGAAACCGGTCAGATCGTCGACGTACGTGCCGACGCTCTCGGCGGCCCAGAACACCGTCGACGCCGCGAAGCCAAGGCCGACGCCGATCAGCGCCTCCTTCAACCCGATGCCCACGAGCATCGTCGCATCCCCCTGCTCGAGCAGGCCGCGTTGCCCGTAGGCGATGAAGCTGCCCCACAGCAGCGCCAGCGCGGTGCGCACGCGGCCTTGCACGACGTTGTCGGAAGTCGGCGGAAAAATCATCATCAGGACCATCAATCGTTCGCTGCAAAGGCCCAGCACGATCAGAAACCTGACCAGTTGATGGCTCGATTCGATCGATGCGAAGGTAATCTCGCTCATTTCAGTCGCCTGTCGTTCAATGGATGCGCGGCTTGCGGGCGTGCTCGCCGGCTCAAAACGCCGGGCTGGGCCGGCGGCTCTCCGATGTTTCCTCGTCCTGCGCGTCCTCGATCGCGAGCTCGATCGCCTTGACGAGCGTGTCGCGCCGCTTCTCGTAGATGTCGATGCGGGCACGGTTGCGCAGGATCTCCGTGCGCAGCGCACCGATCTGCGCCTCCTTCGCCGCCAGCGCCTGCCCGGCCTGCGCCGCCCGGGCCTCGAGCATCGCGTGCTGCTCGGCCGCGTGCGAGCGGAATTCGCGCAGCTTCAGATACGCGTCCGCCCGGAAGGAAACGCTGCCCAGCATCGCGTCGATCTTGCCGTCGTGCGCGGCGAGCCCGGCCGCATGCGCGCGCACCGCCGCGCGGCTTTCCTCCAACGCGTCGATGAGCGCCTGCAGCTCGCCGCGCAAGCCGCCGAGCGCCGCATTGAGCTTGCGATCGCGCTGGCGGCGGCGCGAGAGCACGCGCTCGAACGCGGCAACGCGGCGGTCTTTCATCGCTTGCCTCCGGCATCAGGACTGCACGATCTCGCCGAGGGCCGCGAGCGTGTCGTTCGGGTCGACGAGCAGATCGGTCGGTTGGCCGAGGAAATCCCGAATCGCGTCGATCTTCGCGATGGCTTCGTCGGCAAGCGCATCGGTGCCGCTCTGATACTCGCCCACCTGCAGCAGCAATTCGACCTCCTTGTGCTTGGCCATCAACCGCCGCACGTGTCCCGCCGCCGCCACGTGCTCGCGCGGCACCACCTGCGTCATCACGCGAGAAAGACTGCCGAGCACGTCGATCGCCGGATAGCGGTTCTGTGCCGCAATCTCGCGCGAAAGAATCATGTGGCCGTCGAGAATGCCCCGTACTTCCTCGGCGATCGGGTCGCCGCCCGATTCGTCCTCGGCCAGCACGGTATAAAGGGCGGTGATCGAGCCATGCGCCGAGCGGCCCGCGCGCTCCAGCAGCCGCGGCAGCTCCGCGAAGATCGACGGTGGAAAGCCGCGCCGCGTCGGCGGCTCGCCCATCGCCAGGCCGATTTCGCGCTGTGCGCGCGCAAAGCGCGTCAGCGAATCCATCATCAGCAGCACACGCATGCCGCGGTCGCGGAAGTATTCGGCCACCGCCGTTGCCGCATAAGCGGCCTTCGCGCGCTCGATCGACGAGCGGTCCGATGTCGCGCAGACGACGACCGAGCGGGCCATTCCCTCGGGCCCGAGAATGTGCTCGCAGAATTCGCGCACTTCGCGGCCGCGCTCCCCGATCAACGCGATCACGTTGACGTCGCAGCGCGCCCCGCGCGCGAACATGCCCATCAACGTACTCTTGCCGACGCCGGCCGGCGCGAAGATGCCCATGCGCTGGCCCTCGGCCAGCGTCATCATGCCGTCGACGACGCGCACGCCCGTCGGCATCGGGGTATCGACGACGGGCCGCGACATCGGATCGGGCGGATCGGCGATGACGGGCTGCCACTCGTCGCATTCGAGCGGCCCCTTGCCGTCGATCGGCTCGCCCAGGCTGTCGATCACGCGGCCGAGCAGGCGGGGGCCGATGCGCAGCGAAAGCGGACGCCGGAGTCCCACCACGCGTGTCGCCCGCGACACGCTGCCGAGCCGGCCGAACGGCGAGAGCAGCGCGACGTCGCGCGAGAAGCCGACCACCTCGGCACGCTGCAGCAACGCGCCTTCGGGCGAGCGCAGCTCGCATAGCTCGCCGAGCGTCGCATCGAGCCCCGATACGCGTACGAGCGTGCCGATCACTTCCTGGACCTTGCCGCATGCGGCGGGTTGTGGGCGGGCGCGCAGTTCGCGCTCCATCGCATCCATCAGCGCCGAGAAGCCGCGTACGTCCCGTAGCTGCGCGATGGGCACCCCGCTCGCTTCGTCGGTTTCGAAACCGTCCGCGCTGTCGATCATGGCGCTCCTTTCCTTGTCATGTCTTATTCCCCGTGCCGCGCGAAGGCGGGTTCAGATGGACATCGCGTCGGCGTCGGCATACGCGGCATCGGTCCAACCCTCGTCGCGCAGGTCGCCCGCCGTTTGCAGGGCCGCGACATCGTCTTGCCAACCCTCTTCGTCGCCGATGTCGCTGATGTCGCCGTCGCCACCGTCGTCCGCGCGCGCATCCGGGTCCGCCAGGCCCTCGCCGGCTCCGACGGCGTACTCGCCGATCGGCCCCTCGTCGTTGCCCGCGAAACCGGTCTGCGCGTCGACGGCTCGTGCGTCATCCCCGGGCCGCGCATCCGGCGCGTCGCGCGATGGGCCCTCCGTCACGCTTCGCACCGCGCGCGCCAGGGCATCGCGCATCGCCGCCAAGTGCAACGACAAGCTCGCGTCGATCGCGCCCAGGTCGGTTTCGGCGACGCATGCGCCGGGCGCAAGCGTCGCGTCGGCCGCCACGCACAGCCGCACGGAACGCCCGGCCTCGCGCCACGCCGCGGCCGCTTCGTCGAAGGCCGCGCTCGCCGCGGCCAGATCCGACGGATGAACACGCAGATGAACGGGGCTGCCGTCGGCGACGATCCGCTCGACCGTCGCGGCCGCGCGGGCGAAAAGCGCTTCGGGCTCCACTGACGCGACGATCTGCTCGACCGCCAGCGTCACCAGCCCGGCCAGCCGGTCATGCTGCCCGGGCGCGAGCCGGCAGGCTTCGGCATGCGCGGCCGCCGCGCGTTCGTGCCAATCGGTCAGCCCCCGCTGCAAACCGTCGTCGTAGCCCCGCTCGGCCGCTTGCGCGAACTCGCGCATGGCGCGCTCGACGAGCTCGTCCGCGCGGGTGCGGGCTTCGTCGAGCAGCATGCGGGCCTGGGCGCGCGCCGCGTCCAGCGCCTCGTCGCATTGCCGGCGCATCTCGGCGTACGCCGCATCGATCTCGACGATCGCCGCGACGCGTTCATGACGCAGGACGTCGCCTTCGACGCCCACCCCGAGGTCCGTGCCTTCGGCCTGCGGATTGCGTAACCAGATCACCATGACCCCTCCGGAAACAAGTCGGGCAGTTGCGAGACGATCGAAAGGCTCGGGCTCGAGCCTTCCGGAGACGGTAGCGACGGCGGCAACGAAGGGAGCGGCAACGGCCCCCCGTCGTCGCGCGCCGGCATGGCCAACCGCATGATCGCGAGCGGGCCGCCCGGCGCCCATCGGCGGTCGCGCGCGAACAGCCGAAAGCCGAGCCACGCGAGGTCATCGCCATCGGCGGCGTCGAGCGGCACTTGCATGACCGCTGCCGCGTGGTGCGCGCGCGCGGCAAGCGAGCGCGCATCGCCGGCAAGCTCGCGCCCGCGCGCGAAGAGCAGATTGACGCCGCGCGCCCCGATCCAGCCCGTCAACTTCTCGCGACGCGGCCGGTCGATCCACGCGCGCAACGGCTCCGCCTGCTCCACGAGCGCGCGCAAGCGAAATACGGTCAGACAATCGTGCGCCGGCAGCAACGCAAGCGCCGTTTCCGGCGCGTTGAACGCGGCAAGCGGCGGCACCGGCATGCCCCATTCGTCGAGCAGCGCATCGGCAAGCGCCTCGGCCTGCGCGGGGCTGCATGCGCCGATTCGGTCCGCACCGGGCACGCGTGCAAGCCACGCCGGATGCATCCAGTCGAACAGCGTCCGCCGGCGCCGATGGTAGGCGGCCAGTCTCGCCGCCACGGCCGCCGGCGTCTCGCCGTGCGGGGCGGCAACGCTGTCCGCGGCTGCGTCGTATGCATCGGCTGCGTCGTATGCGCTCATCATGGGCTCACCCATGCTTGCCATGCCGGCCACGCGATCGTTCGGATCGACGGTCATGCCGGCGCTTTCGCTGCACGCCCCGCCCGGCGCGCGAGCAGCCCCGCAAGTCCGCCGCCGCCCTTGAGCAGGTTGCCGCGCAACAGCGCGAAGCCGCCGGCGATCGTCAACAGCAGCAAGCCGAGCGCGCCGCCCGCATAGACGACCCAGCCGTCCTGGCGGTGCGGGTGGGCGGGCGGATCGAGCGCATCGGCCGGCACGCTGGTCACGCTGACCTGATCGTAGGTCAGCCCCTCTATGCTGTGCACGACCAGGTTCTTGATCGCCGGCGTCATCCGCTCGAGATTCGCGTCGGGCCGGTACTTGATGAAGACCGATGCGGACGACGGCTTGACCGACTGTGCGAGCGGGTCGTTGTTCGGCAGCACGATCTGCACGCGCGCCACGACCACGCCGTCGATCTTCGACAACGTGTCGTCGAGTTCCTGCGACAAACCGTAAATGAAGCGCACGCGCTCCTCGGTCGGCGTGGACACGAGCCCGTCCTTCTTGAACAGCGAGCCGAGGTCGTCGAATTTCTTGCGCGGCAGGCCGCGTGCGCGCAGCACTTCCACCGCATGCACGATCTGCTTTTCGTCGACGCTGACCGACCAGGTCTTGCCGCCATCGGGCGTGCTCTTTTGCGCGTCGACGCCGGACATCAGCAGCGCGGCCGCCATTTCGTTGCAGTCGCTTTCGGTCAATTGCCCGTAGAGTTCCTGCTTGCAGGCCGCAAGCGACAGCACGAGCGCCGCCACCGCGACGAGCCGCCATGCGGAGTGCAGCTTCGAAGGCATGAGGTTCGGTTTCATCAGTTGCTCCGAGAAGCCCTGTCCTTCAGGACGGGGAGTCAAGTTATTGGTTCTTCATGAGCGTCTGCACGGCGTCCTTCGACGACTGCACGGTCGCCATCTTCACCTGCAGATCGGCGTTCAGGCTGGCGATCTCGAGCTGGATGGTCATGTCGGCGGCGGCAAGGCGCTCCATCGACAGCGCGCTCATGTGCTGAGTCATATAGAGCACGTCGTTCGGCACTTGCCGGTAATAGTCCGCCTGCTCCTCGACTGCTTTCGTCACGAGGTCCGCGCGCTCGGTCGGGTGGACGGCTGCCGCATGCTGGGGCGCCGAAGCCATCATCGCCTGGAATTTGTCGACGAGCGGCTGCGATATCGCGTCCGCATTCGGCGCCGCGGGCGTCGTGCCGGTGACGCGGGCCAGTTCGTACTGGAGTTGCGATGCAGTCGTGATGCTCATTTCGTTTCTCCTGGTAGGGGCAACAGGTTCAGACGCGCATGTACTGCATCGTCAGCAGCATGTCGCTGGATGAGGACGACGGCGTCGCGACCGCTTCGCCGTCTTCGGCGTGCGCTCCGTTTTCGAACGCGAGCGCGGAATCCGGCGCAACGAAGCGGCCCGTGCGCTTCGCGGTCGCGACCGCCTGCTTCAGCTCCTCGCTCGCAAGCAGAACCTTCGCGAGCCGTTCAACCTCTTCGTTGCCGCCCTCCTCCAGCAGGTGTCGGGCCTCCTCCTGCCAGCCGAACTCCTGGCGGGCCTTCAGGCACTGCAGCAACATTCCCTTGCTGGCCGGCAGGCAGACCGAGCGCTCGACCAGATTGCGAAAGAGCCGTTCGGCGTCGCTCCATTCCTCGCGCACCATATGCAGCCAGCCGTCGAAAAACGCGAATTCGGCGGACTCCGGGCGCAGCAGATGCAGCACGTCGACGAGGTGCTCGAGATCGTCGATGTCGACTTGCGCCGGCGTGCCTGCGCGGGCCAATGCCACCCTGACCAGGTCGACGATCGCGCCGACGACTCCCGATGGGCACTGCGGCCGATCCTTCAGAACGTCCATCCTTTCCCCCAACGAAATCAGATTCGATCCGATGGGCCGCACCCGATGAGGCGTGGCCTTCCGTTGACGCTAAGTTACGCAACACGATCGGCGCGCCACGTGCCGCGCACGAAGTCGCACAACGAATTGCGAAGCGCCGCGTGCGACGGGCGGCGGTCCGTGCCGCTTTCGCGGACGTCTTCGCGCGTGCCCGCCGCCGCGCGGGTCGCCTTGCTCGCGTGGCCTGCGCCCGGGCGACGCGCCGTCGCGCCGCCTCGCTTCGCAGCCCCTGCCCTTGCTTCGCATCGCCGTCGCGCCGGATAGCGCGGCGCCGCTAACGTTGCATCGGGGCGCCCCATCCCGGGTGCGCGCCTGCGACAAGCGAAGGACAGCGGTCATGAGCGACGAGAAAACCGAAGAGCCCACAGACAAGAAGCTGGACAAAGTCCGCGAGGAAGGCCAGGTCGCGAAGAGTTCCGACCTGGTCGAAGTCGCGTCGCTCGGCTCGATCGTGCTCGTGCTGACGGCGGGCCAGCACTATCTGGCCGATACGCTGCGCGCGATCGTCAAGGAGGCGGTCGATTTCACCCACGGCGAGCGCGAGTTGCAGGACCTCTGGACCATCCTCGTTCATATCGGCCTGCAGACGCTCGGCCTGCTGTGCGGGATCGCGGCCGTTGCGCTCGTCGCCGCCATCATCGCGCTCGCCCCCCAGACGGGACTCAAGATTTCGCTGAAAGCCGTCATGCCGAAGCTTGCGTCGGTCAGCCCCGGGTCCGGCTTTCAGCGCATCTTTTCGATGAACTCGGCGATCGACCTCGCGAAGATGGTCGGCAAGGCCGCGATTCTCGTCGCCGTCATGTGGCAGACGATCAAAAGCGCGATGCCCGTGGTGGCGAGCGCGCTCGATCAGTCGCTACCGCAGTTGATCGGCGTGCTGTGGTCCGTGCTCATGCATGTGGTCGTGGTCGCGCTCGGCGTGTTCGTCGTCATCGGCGCGTTCGACTACAAGCTTCAGAAGTGGCTCTTCATCCGCAAGAACCGGATGTCGAAAGACGAGGTGAAGCGCGAGCACAAGGAGAGCGAAGGCAACCCCGAACTCAAGGGCGAGCGCAAGCGCATGGCCAGGGAGATATCGCAGGAAGGTCCGAAAGGCGGCGTCGCGCGCGCGAACGTCGTCGTGGTCAACCCGGTTCACTACGCGGTCGCGCTGCGCTACGACCCGGCGGAGTTTCCGCTGCCCGTCGTCCTCGCCAAGGGCCTCGACGAGCAGGCGCTGCGGCTGCGCCAGCAGGCGATGCACGCGCGCGTGCCCATCGTCGCGAACCCGCCCGTCGCGCGCATGCTGCACAAGGTGCCGCTCAATCAGCCGATTCCCGAGGAACTGTTCGAAGTCGTCGCCGCGATTCTTCGCTGGGTGGACGGCCTCGCGCCTCAAACCGCCACCACGGAGTAGTGGACATGTTCAAGACCATGAAACTGCCCGGCATCGGCGAGGCCGGCATCGCCGTCCTGCTGATCGCGATCGTCTCGCTGATGATCCTGCCGCTGCCCCCCGCCATCATCGACGGGCTGCTCGCGATCAACATCATGATCAGCATCACGCTGCTCATGGTGACGATGTACGTGGGCCATATCGCCACGCTGTCGGCGTTCCCGTCCGTGCTGCTCTTCACGACGCTGTTCCGGCTCTCGCTGAATATCGCGTCGACGAAGTCGATCCTGCTGCACGCCGATGCCGGCGAAATCATCGAAAGCTTCGGCCAGCTCGTCGTGGGCGGCAATCTCGTCGTCGGCCTCGTCGTGTTCGTCATCATCTCCGTCGTGCAGTTCATCGTAATCGCCAAGGGCTCGGAGCGCGTCGCCGAAGTGGGGGCCCGCTTCACGCTCGATGCGCTGCCCGGCAAACAGATGAGCATCGACGCCGACCTGCGCGCGAACATCCTGACGCCGGACGAAGCCCGCAGGAAACGCGCGAGGCTTGCCATCGAAAGCCAATTGCATGGCGGCATGGACGGCGCGATGAAATTCGTGAAAGGCGATGCGATCGCCGGCCTCATGATCACGATGATCAACATCGTCGCGGGCATCGCCGTGGGCGTCGCCTATCACGGCATGTCGGCCGGCGACGCGGCCAACCGCTTCTCGGTCCTCTCGATCGGCGACGCCATGGTCTCGCAGATTCCGTCGCTGCTGATCTCGGTGGCCGCGGGCGTCATGATCACGCGCGTGGACGAAGGCGGCGACCATGGAAATTCCTCCCTCGGCGAAGACATCAGGCGCCAGTTCACGAGCAGCTCGCGCGCGCTGTACTTCGCCGCGCTGCTGCTGCTCGGCTTCGCCGCCGTGCCCGGTTTTCCGGCGGCGCTCTTCGCGCTGCTCGCCGGGCTGCTCGGCTTCGTCGGCTACCGTCTGCAGAAGAAGCAGGATGGTCCGGCCAAAGGCGCCGGCAAGCCCGTAGGCGCACTGCAGCGCGCCGGCGCCAAGGGCGACGCGCCGTCGATCCTGCCACGCCCGCCGCAGTTCACCTGCCCGCTCGGCGTGCGCCTCGCCGCCGACGTCAGCGCGCGTCTCGCGGCCGATGCGCTCGACCGCGCGTTCGACGCCCAGCGCCACGCGCTGCAATCGGGAGTCGGCCTGCCGTTCCCCGGCATCATGATGTGGACCGACGGCACGCTGCCCGAAGACAGTTACGAAGTGCTCATCTTCGACGTGCCGCAAGGGCGCACCACGCTCGCCGAAACGCGCGCGGTACACGCGGCGGCCGACGGCGACGCCGCGGACGCGCCTGCCGCCGCGGCGACCCCGGAAGCATTGATTGCACGCCACACGATCGACCTGCTGCGGCGCAATGCTCATCTCTTTCTCGGCATCCAGGAAGCACAGTGGATGCTCGATCAGCTCAACGAGGACTACCCGGGCCTCGTCGCGGAAGTACAAAAGGCGCTGCCGCTGCAGAAGATGGCGGACGTGCTGCGCCGGCTGCTGGAGGAAGACGTGCCCGTGCGCAATATCCGCAGCATCACCGAAAGCCTGATCGTCTGGGGACCGAAGGAGAAGGACATGCTGATGTTGACGGAATACATCCGCATGGAGCTCGGCCGGCTCATCGCCTATCGCGCGACGGGTGGCGTGCGGGATTTGCCCGTCGTACTCGTCGACATTCAGGTCGAGCAGCACATCCGGCAGTCGATCAAACAGACGCCCACGGGCAACTTCCTCGCGCTGCCGCCCGACGAAATCGCCCAGCTCGTCGGCAAGATCGCCGACATCGTCGGCGATACGCCACGGCAGCCGCTGGCGCTCGTCGCGTCGATGGACATCCGGCGCTACATCAAGCGGATGATCGAGGCGCGGCTGCCGTGGCTACCCGTGTATTCGTACCAGGAGCTCGGCGCGCATGTCGATCTCCAGCCCGTCGGCCGCCTGGCGATGTGATCGAGCGAGCCGCGCCATGCACACCTGCCCCCCTCATCGCGCCCGCGTCATCGCAGCGCCGGCCGCGCACACCGACCCCGCACCCGAGATGCCGGCCGCGCAGTTGAGCCGCCAGGCCGCGCTTTTTCAGCGCCTGCGCGAAGGCGCGCGCGCCGGCGCATCGGAAACGCCCGGCGACGAGCCGCCATGCGCCGCACCGGCCGAGCCTCCATTCGGCGAGCAAGCCGAACCGTTCTACCCGGTCCCCGGGTTCGCCGCGGACGACCATCGCGACGATGCCGGCAGCGGCGAGCGCGACGACGACGCACAGGCTGGCTCCGGCGACGAACGCGATCACGCTCCCGCGCACGCTCGATCGGCAGCGCCGGTGCCGGTGCCGGCTCCGGTGCCTGCGACGATTCATCCGCCCATGCATTCGACGATGCACCTGCCGGTGCAGTCGGCCATGCATGCGCCCATGCATGTACCGGGATATTCGACGATGCCCACGCCGACGCCGACGCCGATGCCGGTGCACGGCGCGGCGCCACTTTCACCGCAGAGGCCGCCCAACGCCCGGCCATCGACGGCTGCGCCGGCCACGCCGCGCGTTCAAGCCACGCGCGAGCCGCAGCGCTCCGAAGCAGCCGGCCCGCACGCCGTGGTCGCCGTGCGGGCACCGGCGCGCACGGGCCAGGACATGAACCGGTTCGTCGATTCGATCGTCGCCGAAGTGTCGGACTTCTGCGCCAATCCGATCGTGTTCGCAAGCGGCGACTGGCAGATCACGATTCCCATCGATCCGGCGCTGCTGCCAGGCTGCACGTTGAACCTCGCGCTTTCGCATTTCCAATTGACGCTTCGCTTCGACACCACGGACGCACGCTCGCGCGAACTAATCTCACAGCATGCGGCGACGTTGCGCACCAGCCTCGAGGCAGTGATGCAAAGCCGCTTCGACGGCGCGCGCAGCGTCGAGATCATCGTCACGTAAAACGAATATGGACACCACACGAACGCTACTGACAGACCACGTTGCGGCGGCCGCGCAAGCGCCGGCGGTGGCCGTCTTGCTCGATCCCGCGCGGCTGCCCGCGCTTGCGGCCGCCACCGCGCGCCAGCATCGGCTCGCCGTCGACGAGCGCCTGAGCGCACTGCTCGCTCACGCGCTCGGCGTCTCGGCCTTCAGCGTCGGTACGCACGATTTCGTGGAGCCGGAGCGCGCCGCCGTCGTGCGCTTGCGCTGGGGCATGGAGACGGCCGCGGTGCGCATCGACGTCGGACAGCACACGGGGCTCGCGAGCATCGTCGCGTCGGACGAGCCCGTCAACGCGCGCTTGCGCCATGCCGTGTGCGCGATCCTGCTCGATCCGCTGCGGCGCGCGCTGCAAACGCTCGGCTTCGACGGCGTGGAAGTCGTCTCGCTCGAACCTGCCGCGCGTCAGCCGTTGAGCGCGCCTTGCTGCGCGCTCTCGCTGCGCGTGGGCGATACCCGCTTCGATGCGGTTGTCGAGCACGTCGACAGCGGCTGGCTCGACGCGCTCGAAACGCTCGTGGCCCGGCAATGCACGCCGTTCGCCACCCACGTCAGCGAGATCGCCGTACCGGGCCGGCTGCAGATCGGCGAGAAAACGATGAACGTGACGACGCTCGATTCGCTGCGCGCGGGCGACGTCGTCTTGCGTGCCGTACCCGAAGCCACCCGCGCGCTCTTCGCGAGCGAGCGCTCGTCCGCCCCGATGCACGTCGTCTGGGGCCGCTACGGGACGCGGCAACTGCGCGCCGTGGCAGACGTCACCCACCATCTGATGACCTTGAACGAGGACCCCACCATGAGCCATGAGACGCAGTTCAACGCGCCGCTTACCGATTCGATCGACACGCCCGTCGAAATCAGCCAGCTGGACCTGCCGCTGAAGCTCGAGATCGACACGGTTTCGATGCCGGTCGCCCAGCTCTCGGCGCTGCGCGCGGGCTACGTGCTCGAGCTTCCGACCGCGCTGCCCGATGCGCGCGTGCGGCTCGTCACCTACGGGCAGACGATCGGCTTCGGCGAACTCGTGAGCGTCGGCGATCATCTCGGCGTGCGTCTCGTTCAGCTGTCGCGCGGCCATGGTTCAGTTTAGCGATCTCACCGGGCTGCTGATCACCGTCGTCGCGATCAGCCTGATCCCGTTCGTCGCGATGGTCGCGACCTCGTACGCGAAGATCGTGGTCGTGCTCGGGCTGTTGCGCAACGCGCTCGGCGTGCAGCAGGTGCCGCCGAACATGGTGCTCAACGGCATCGCGGTCCTCGTCTCCGCTTACGTGATGGCGCCGATCGGCATGCAGGCCATGCAAACCATGCAGACGATGCACCGCACGCCCGGCAGCGACACGTCGCTCGTCGTGCTCGATGCCTTCGATGCGGCAAAGGAGCCGTTTCGCGCCTTTCTGAAGAAGCACGCGCACGAGCGCGAAAAGCGGTTCTTCGTGCGGTCGGCAACCGTGGTCTGGCCGAAGGACATGGCGGCGAAGATCCGCGAGGACGACCTCATCGTCCTCGCCCCGGCCTTCACGCTGACCGAGATGGCCGACGCCTTCAAGATCGGCTTTCTGCTGTACATCGCGTTCATCGTCGTCGATCTCGTCATCGCCAACGTGCTGATGGCGATGGGCCTGAACCAGGTCCAGCCGACGAACGTCGCGATTCCGTTCAAGCTGCTCTTGTTCGTCGTCATGAGCGGCTGGTCCACATTGATTCACGGTCTTGTCATGACCTATCGCTGAGGCGCGCACCATGGAAACCGATACGCTCGTTCGCATCACTTCGCAGGGCCTGCTGCTCTGCCTGTCCGTCTCGATGCCGGTGGTGGTGGTCGCCGCGCTCTCCGGCCTCGCGATTTCGTTCGTGCAGGCCATCACGTCGATGCAGGACCAAAGCATCTCGTACGCGGTGAAGCTGGTGGCCGTCGTGGCCACCGTGCTGATGATCGGCGCCTGGGGCGCCGCCGCGATCCTGCGCTTCGCCAATCAGATCGTCACGCTCGCGGTGCCGTCGTGAATTCGCCGATCCGCAACAACCACGGCCGCCACGCCGCCGATCTCGCGCAGCAGGCGCAGGCCGGCACCGAGCACACGGGGCAGATGACCCAGGCGCGCGGCTTCACGGGCGTGAAGGTGCAGCACACGAAGATGCAGCGCGCGCGCCTGCAGCACAACAAGATGCTCGCCGCCGCTTTCTACCGCGGCAAGCGTTTTGCCGAAGGCATGCACAAGCCGCCGCCCCCTTCCGCGCAAAAGCTGATGCGCCAGCTCGGCCAACGGCCGCGGCCAGGGGGCTCGGCGAAGGCGCAGGGCAAAGAGGCATCGGCTCACGAACGGCCGGACGACCCGCACGCGCTCGAGCCCAGGCACGAGCACGAACACCCGCACGAGCGCGAACGCAAGCACGAGCAGGGGCAGCAGCAAAAGCGCGAGCGCGATCAGCAACACGGCGAGGGGCAACAGCATCGCAACGGCCATGGGCACGATCGCGGCTCGAATCAACAGGGCGAAGAACAGGGGCAGCCGCAGCAGCGTTCGCCGCGCGACGGACAGCCTCGGCGCGACGGCCGTCAGTCCGGCGAAGGCCGCGACACACCGCGCAAGTTCGCGATCGGCAAGGCGGGCCGGGCCAAGGCCGCCGCGCGCAGCCAGCCGCTCGCGGCGACGATGCAACTGCTCGCGACGCAAAAGCTCGGTGCACCGGACTTGCCGGCCGAACTCGCGGCGGCCTGCGCGAAGGAGGTGCTGCGGCTTGCCGCGCAGGTCGAACTGGGGCCCTTGCTGGCGGTGCCGATGCTGCTCGCCATGCGCTCGCCGATGGCGCTCCGGCGCAATGCTGCCCGGCTTCACGCGCACCGCCATGCGGCGCTGATGCAAAGCGCCGCGACCCCGGGCAAGGCCGCCGCAGTGGCCGGGCTGCTCGGCGTATCGCTCGACAACACGCTCGCGCGCCAGCGCGCGGGCATCGAATACTCGTACGACGATCAATCGATCGCGGCAGTGAAGCAATGCATTCTCGACACGCAAGCCGCGCTGCCGGCCGGCAAGGCGCCAGCCGGTGCCGCCGTCACGGGCGGCGCGACGGGCGGCGCGATCGGCGGTCAAACCGGCGCCGCGCGGCAAGGGGCGGCCAAGGCAACGGCCGGCGCTTCGGATAAGACGTTCGAAGTTCGCATGGCGCCGGCCGCGCCAACGGCAAAACCCTAAACTGATTTTGACGGTCAAGGCCCGGCGGCCCGATGCGCGAAGCAGCGACACGCCGGAGCGGCGACCCGCAAGAGCAACCGCATGACCCACGTCGGATACACGGATACCACGATCATGAAAGCGCTTCGAGTACTGACCGGCACCCACGCCGGAGCCCAGGTCCGGCTCACGAGCGGCACCTACCGGATCGGCGCCGCCGAGCACGCGGATGTCTGCATCAGCGACTGGACGGTCGAGGACATCGAGCTTTGCGTGGGCGAGGACGGTGTGGCGCGGATCCGCTCGGCGAACGGCGACGAGGTGCTCGTGGCGGACTTCGTGGCCGTGCCGTTCGGCGATGTCGTGTTTTGCGTGGGCCCCGATGGCGAAGCCTGGCCGCGCGATCTCGATTTGCTGGCGGGCCTCTGGAAGACAGCCGAGCCGCCTGCCGACACCGCGACGGCGGCTGACGCGGATAGCGGCGCGCCGGATCGGGACCCGGCCCATGCGGACGAACCCGGCGCCGGCCGTGCGCCGACCGCGTCGCCCCAGGTGCGCTGGCGCACGGCCGTGCTGGCGCTCGCCTGCACCGCTGCGATCGGCGGCATCGCCGTGGCCGGCGTGATGTTCGCGGGCACGCAGTCGAGCGAAGCGGCGAGCGTGAGGTTCGACGCCGACGCGATCGCACGGCAGTTGCAGGAGGCCCTGCACCGCGAAGGCCTCGGCGATCTGCAGGCAATGGCACGCAAGGACAGTGTGGCGGTGCGCGGCATCGTGACGAGCAGCGACGAAAGCGCGAAGGCGCAGCGGATCATGGACAGTCTCGCGCGCGGCAAGGTGCGGCGCGAATACGACGTCGCGCAGCAAGATGTGGACAACATCCAGCAATCGCTCGCCGGCACGGGCGCGGCAGTGAGTTACCAAGGCCACGGCATCTTCCGCGTGAGCGGCAACGTGCAGTCGATGACGACCTTCCGCACGCTGATAGCAGGTATCAGGGCCGACCTCGGCGACAACGTCAAGCGCGTCGACGTCGACGTCAAGGAGGCACAGGCGCTCACGCCCGATGTCGAGTACACGTCGGTGATCGCTACGGGCGGGCTGCGCTACATCGAGACGCCCGACGGCACGAAGCATCTGTTCGCGAGCAGCAGGGACGAAGCAAACAATTGACCTCGACCACCAAAGGAACCGACATGTACGACGCATTGCTTCCCATCGCGCAGGATCTGAACGCGCTCGATGCCACGCTCTCGGCGCCCGACGGCGCGCAGCGGGTCGCGCGCATCGCGGCGGCCTTCGACGAAACCGCGCGCCGGATCAGTACGGCCACGCAGTCCGCGGCCGACGAGCACGAGCGGCTCGATCTGCAAAAGCTCTATCGCGGGATGATCGCGGCGCGCCGCATCGTGCTCACGCTGCAGGAGCGCCACAGCGCCCGTGGCGCGGCGCTTTGACGGCATCCGCGGCGATACGGAAGAAGGTTGGACAGTTTGCAGTTGCAGCATCCGGCTGCGCGTCAGCCGGTCCGGACCGGCGGCCACCACGGCCAACGGCCTTTTACCGAAGCATCAGGCGTCAGCCAACAGCAGTGCTTTTTTCATCACTTTCTTGATAAGGGGAATACATCATGTCTTCATCGATCGGAAGCTCGGGCGTCTCGCAAGCCGGTTCGCAAAACGCCGACATGGTCGGCCAGATGCAGGCCATGGCCAACCAGAACAACGCCATGACGATGGCCGCCATGCAGATCAACATGCAGCAGCAGGAAACGTCGGCGCTCGCTTCCGTCGGCAACAACGGCGCGAAGAACATCGCCGACGCCGCGAAGGGCCAGTAAGCGACTCGCGTTGCCGCGGTCCGTTGGCGCGAGGGGCACGAAAGCGGAAAGCCCGGCTTTCCGGCTCCGTGCCCCCGCTTTTTTGCAACCGGGCCGCCCTATTTTCGCCGGAGATTGCCGCCCATGAGCAGGGAACGTTTCGTCGAGTTGATTCACGAGGTTTGCGCGGTGGTCGGGCTGCCCGACGCCGAGTATGTCGTCGACACGCAAACGCTCGAGATCGAAGGGTTCGACGTCCATCTCGACCACCACGAGGCCGACCCCGATTCGGTCTATGTCAGCTTTCATTACGGCGCCGTCACGCCCGGCCGGTCGCTCGTCGTTTTCCGGCTCATGCTCGAGGCCAACCTGCTCGTCTACGCGCAGGACCAGGCGCAACTGTGCCTCGAATCCGATACGGGCAACGTCGTGCTGCTCGTCCATCTGCCGATGGGCCCGACGATCACCGGCGATTATCTCGCCGATCTCTTCTCGCACTACGCCGAACACGGCCGCTACTGGCAAAACAACATCCTCGAATCGCCCGACGAAATGTTCGAGGGCATTGCGTCGGGCAATTTCATGTGGCTGCGGGCGTAAGCCCGGCGAGCGCGGGCGCACCGCAGGAAAGGGGCGCATCCGCGGGCATCGATGCCTGGCCGGCCATCGCAACCGTTCGTACACGGCACGTCGCTTCACGCTCACGCCATCGCGGGCGCTCGCCCGCTCGGCGCTATGCCGCCACGCGCGGTATCAGCAAGACGAAGCGGCGACGCGTGCCGCCCTCTCCCGCACTGCCGGAACCGGTATCGTCCGCGCGACGCTCGACATCGCCCCTGTGCCGGGCCGGCCCCTCGATGACGAGGCACTCGCCCGGCGCCAGGCTTTCGTCGACGGCCCGATAGCGGCGCGCATCGCGGCGACGCCCCAGTTCCACGCGCAAGCCGATACGCGGCATCGACGCGGCGCCTTCGACCGTCGGTGCAATCGAGAGCCAGAGATCGCGGGCGCCGTCATCGGGCAGGTCATCCTCATCGCGGCGTGCGAGACGTGCCTCGTGGCGGTCGATGACGGCCGGCGAGCGGTCGTGCGTGAGCGCCGTTTGCGACACCTCGATTTCGGCGCGGCCGCGGCTGGCCAATGCCTTGAGCTGCGCGAGCAGCGCGCGGCCGCCGTCGGGCGCGATGCCTGCATCGCGGTGCGCGCGCGCGGCCGCCGTCGCCTGCTCGGCGGCTGCCCCGTCGGCCATGGCCGGCGGCAGCGCGGGCCGCAACGCGTCGACCGCGTCGCCATCGACATCCACCACCCACGTCTGGACCGATACGAGCTGCGCACGCACGTCCAGGCTGGCGACGAGCGCGCCGTCGGCGTCGATACGCTCGGCCCGATCGCGTATCAGGATGGAATTCGTCGTCGCATCCGCTTCGATCGCCGGCAACGCCGCATCGAACTCGACGATCCGCGGTGCATCGGCAACGGCGGTCCCATTCGCCACGGCCGGGCGCTCGAAACGGCGCCGCAAGAGCGTGGCCACACCGGGCACGACGAGCGTGCGGCCATCGACCACGCGCGTTTCGTCGGCGGCATTCGCGGCACTCAGGCGAAACACCCGCACGGACAAGCGCACGCGCTCCCGCGCGTCGCGCTCGAAGCGCTCGGCCGCGGCACGAATACGCTCCACGTAGGTCGCCGGCCCGCGCACGTTCACCGTTTGCGCGACGGCATCCACCGCCAACGGGAAGTGCGTATCGGCAAGACCTGCTTGCTCGAGCGACGTACGCAGCGCATTCGCCGAAAGGAAGTGAGGCCGGATGGCGATATGCGCCTGCTCGTTCGCGGGCGACACATGCAGGACCGCACCGTCGTAGTACCAGACGAATCCGTACGAACGGCTCATGACGTCGAGAAAGCGCTGCGGCGGCATCGCGAAACGGCCGCTCACGACGCCCTCCACTTGACCGTCGATGCGCAGCGCAACGTGCTGCCCCGCCGCGAAGGCATTCAGGACCTCCGCGAGGCCCGCGCCATTCGTCACGTAGACGAAGCGGGCGCCGGGGCCGCCGGCCCACGCGATGCTCGCCGCCTGCGCATGCACGGTGGCCGCGCAGACGAAGGCAGCGACGGCGCCGCGCGCGAGCGCTCGCATGCGTGCCGCGCTCATGCGGCGCCTTCCGGCGACGCACCGGCGCCCGACGCATCGGCGCCCGACGCATCGGCGCCCGACTGATCCATATCCGGCTTGAGGGTCAGGCGGTAACCGGTCGCATAGACCGATTGCACGGTCCAGCCGACGCCGGCCGCCTTCAGGCTCGCACGCAGGCGGCTCACGTACATGTCGACGGAGCGGCTTTGCACGGCCGCATCCCAGCCCCAGACCACGCTCATCAGGTCCTGCCTCAGCACGACGGCGCCCGTGTGCCGGGCGAGATGCCAGAGAATGTCGAACTCCTTGGTGCCGAGCTTGTGCGCCACGCCCGCCACCACGAGCGAGCGCGCCTGCTGATCGAGCGCGCATTCGCCGTCGACGAACATCTTGCGGCCCTGCACGTTCATCGGCGCGAAGCGCCGCAGCAGCGCGCGCATGCGCGCGAGCAGCACCTGCCGGTCGTAGGGCTTCACGAGATAGTCGTCGGCGCCCGCATCGAGTATGCGCACGATGTCGGACTCCGCCGAGTGCACGGTCTGAAAAATCACGGGCATGATCGATTGCGAGCGGCTGCGGATCTTTTGCAGCAGCTTGTCGCCGGAAACGCCCGGCAGATCCCAGTCGAGAATCGCGAGATCGGCCCACTGCTCCGACAGAAATTGCTGCGCGTCGAGCCCGCTGTGAAAAGCGTCGATGTGGTAGCCCTCGCTCTTGAGCCAGGAATGAATGAGCGCGTGGTGCGCGACGTCGTCCTCGACGAACAGAATGCGTACGGGTTTGCCTGCAAGCGATTTCATGAGACCCCTTGGTTCCGACGGCCGCGCGGGAGCCGGCGCCCACTCCGCGCAACGCGTGTCAAACGAATACGGGCCGCGCGCTGGCGCCTCACTCGCCGCGCGCCGCGCGCAACGCGCGGTCGGCATCGACGAGCGACGTCGCGTGCGGCTTCGCGGCGACGGGATTCAGGCACGGCAGACGCAGCACGAACACGGTACCGCCCTGTCCGTTGAGCTCGGCGTAAAGCACGCCGCCGTGCATGCCGACGATCTGCACGGCGAGCTTGAGCCCGAGACCGAAGCCCGTTGCCGTCCGCTTGCCGAGCTTCTCGAAGTCGGTCAGCCGATCTCCCGCGACGAGACCCGGCAGCCCGCCCGCGCGATCGTCGACGACCACCTCGGCGAAACCGTCCGCCTGCCGGATCGACACCGTCACCGCCTCGCCGCGCGGCGACGCGCGAACGGCATTGTCGATGACGTTCTGGACCGCGCGCGCCACGAAGTTGCGCATGCCGCTCACCCAGAGCGGCGCGCTGTCGGGCAGCCACAAGTGTAGCGCGACGCCGCAATAGACGGCGGTGACCTCCAGCTGCGAGATGATCTGGCGCAGCGTCGCGCGCAGATCGAACCGTTTGAAGTCGCGCGCCTGCAAATGCTCGGTCACCGACGAGAAGATGAACTGCTCGCCGAGCGAGAGCACGTACTGCGCGAGCGCGGTGATCTGCTGCATGCCGCCGCAACGCTCGAACGCGTCGGGGTCGCTCGCATCGAGCTGCGTGAGCGCGCTGATCGAATTGAGCGGCGAGCGCAGATCGTGCAGCAAAAAGCGCAGCGACATCGCTCGCTCGTCGAGCGAGCGAGCGAACGGCGTCACGTCCGTCACGGCGATGACGGATTCGCCCGCCCCCGCACCGGCGCACGCACCGGCGGGGCCCGCCTGAATCCAGAAGGTCGAATCGTCCACGCGTACCTCGCGGCCCGCTTCGAGATCGCGCAACCGCGGCACATCCGTCATCTCGAAGCGCTCGCTCAGCGCCACGCTGAAATCGACGCCCGCGGGCAGCGTCATCGCCAGCATCTCGAGCGCGCGCGCGTTCGCGTGGACGACCGCGCCCGCGCGATCGAGCACGATCACCCCGCACGGCAGCCCGCGCAGCGTGCCGCGCAGGCGGCGCGCGTCGTCGTCGGACAGGCGGCGATCGGCGGCGCCCTCGCCGCATGCGTCGGCGGGCAAGCCCGATTGGGCGGCCCGCGGCTCGGACTGCTTCCCGGGCTGCACGTCGGGCAGCGAATGCGGCTGGGTACGGGATTCGTTCACATGGCCTCCTGCATTCCCCGGGGCGGGCGGTTGCGGTGCATCACGGCGAGATGACGCGCGGCGACAGCAGGAAGAGCCGCTCCATGTGGCTCTTCTGGCGGTTGTCGGTCCTGAAGAGCGCGCCGATCAACGGAATCTTCGAGAGCCCGGGCACCCCGGTCACGCCCATCGTCGCGCTGTCCGCGCGATAGCCGGCGATGAGCAGCGCCTGCCCCTCCTCGATGAACGCCTGCGTGTTGATCGTGCTGTTCTGGATCACCGGCAGGTTGCTGACCGTCTGATCGGTGAGCTGGCCGTCCTGAATCGCCACGTCGAGCTTGATGCGCGTGCGCCCGTCCTCCTCCACGACCATCGGCAGCACACGCAGCGAGATGCCGGTCGACACGCTGTAGAGATCGCCCGACGTGTATCCCGACACCGGCACGAAAAACTGCGTCTGGTTGTCCATCACGGCCTCGATGTTGTTGAGCGTGACGACCTTCGGGCTTGCGTCGATCTTGGCGGCCTTCGTCTGCTGCAGTGCCGAGATGCGCGCCATCAGATATCGGCCGGCGTCGCCGAGCACGGCGGCCACCGATGCGCCCACGGGCGTCGCCGCCGCGAGCATGTTGCCCGCCAGCGCCGTCTGGCCGAAGTTCTGGGAGAGCGTGCCGTTGTAGGTGCTCTGTGCGAGCGTGCCGGTACCGGTCTGCACGTCGACGTGGCTGTTGTGCGCGGTCCAGTCGACGCCAAGCTGATGCAGCGCGTCGTCGTCGATCTCGATGATGTGCGCCTCGATCTCGATCAGTTGCGGTTTGACGTCGAGGCGATCGATCAGTTTGCCGTACTGATCCATCCGGTCGGCCGTATCGCGAATCACGACGGAGTTCGTGCGCTGGTCCGCGACGATGACGGGCAGTTGATCGTCGCTCGCCGGCGCCGTGCTCGTGTTCTGCGGCGGCGGCGGCTCGCCCACCGCCGCCGCCACGGCCGGCGACGGCTGCCCGGTGAGCCCGGCGAACATGCCCTTGCCGGCCGCGCCCGACGGCACCGGCGGCGGTACGTACGGGCCGTTGTACGCATTGCCGTTCACGTCGTTGATCGGCGTGGTGCGCTTCACGCCGCTCGCCGCGCGGCCGCCCTCGCCGCGTTTGTCGGCGGCCTTGGCCGCGCCCGGGTGGTAGATGCCGTTGAGCACGGCCACCACGCCCTGCAGCGTGACCTGCTGGCCGTCGATGGGCACCGTGCGGTCGTGCGCCCACGCGTGATAGAGCGGAAAGACGCGTACCTGCGTGCCGCTTCGATGCGCCGCGTTGTTGTCGAGCCGCGAGGCCACGTTCGTCACCATCTGCACGTAGCGAGGCGGCCCGCTCACGAGCGCCGTGCCCTGCGCGCTGTCGTAGACGATCGGAAAGCGCTCGTCGGCGATGCGCAGACGGTCGAGCGCATCGCGCAGCGCGCCCGTATCGGCCGAATCGAGCTTCACGAGCGTGCTCTGCAGTTCGGCGGCCGTCGTGATGTCGAGCACTTCGCCGTCGTAGTACCACACGAAGCCGAACGACGCCGCGAGCGTATCGAGAAAACGCCGCGGCGGCAGATGGAACTTGCCGCTCACGGTGCCGCTCACATCGGCGGCGATGCGCGTGGGGACGCCCTGACTCGCGCCGAAGTCGCGCAGCACGTCCTTGATGTCCTTGCCCTGCGCTTCGTAGTCGACGCTCGACGACTTCCAGCGCACGGCCGCCGCCTCGGCGACGGGGGCGGTCGCCCCGAATGCGAGCGCGGCGGCGAGGGCCACGGTGCCCAGTCGGCGAGCCCAGTTCATGACGCGCCGCCCGCGATGAAGCGTACGCAGCGCGGCCCGGTGCTTCTCCGACACATCGACAAAGTTTTCATGTAAGTTCCGACTATCTTTCATAGGAAGGGCATTGACGATGAACGCTCCGAGTCACGAACGTCGCGACCTGACGCGCGAGATTCTCGAATTGATCGACCTGCGGCAGACTTTCACCGACATCCATATCGAGCAGGACCGGCCGATCATGATCAAGGCGCCGCGCGGGTGGCTCGCCGTCGGCGAGGAGCCCGTGCTCCACGACGAAATGCTGCCCACGCTGGCGTCGATCGAACCGGACTGGGAGGCGCAGCTTCAGCACGGCGCGATCGATCGCCCGTTCGTGCTCACGCGCTGCCGCCTTCGCTGCAACATCTACCGCACCAATGGCGGCCGCAAGCTCGTCATCTCGATCCGGCGCCTGCCGCTGCAGCCGCTCGCGCTCGACAAGCTGGGCCTGCCCGCCTACGTGCGCTCGATGATCGACAGCGCGAAGGGGCTGATCCTCGTGACGGGCCCGACCGGCTCGGGAAAGACGACGACGATCGCGTCGCTGCTCGAGCACATCAACCGCACGCGCAACAGCCACATCGTCACGATCGAGGAGCCGATCGAATACGAACTCGAGGGCCGCACGTCGATCGTCTCGCAGCGGCAAGTGCCGACCGACACGCCGAGCTTCTCGGCCGGCCTGCGCGAGGCGCTGCGGCAGAAACCCGACGTCATCATGGTCGGCGAGGTGCGCGACCCCGAGACCGCGGAGACGGCGCTGCAGGCCGGCGAATCGGGCCACCTCGTGCTCGCGACGATGCACACGGGCAGCGCGATCGGCACGCTCACGCGGCTGCTGTCGTTCTTTCCGGCCGAGCAGCGCGAGCGCTATGCGGCCGCGCTTGCGAACTGCCTCATCGGCGTGATCTGCCAATGCCTCGTGCCGACCGAGGATGGCGAGAACTTCGTGCTCGCGAGCGAACTGCTCTTCAACAACAATCAGCAGATCAGCGGCCTGCTGACCGATCCGGGCAAGCTGCCGTACCTTGCCGAGTTCATGAAGCGCAAGGAAGACAACATGTCGCGCATGCTCAACGATCACCTCTTCAGCCTCGTATCGAAGCAGCAATGCCTGCCGCGCGACGTGCTGCGCGCGACCTACAACCGGCTCGAGCTGCACGAAATGCTGCAGACGCTCGCGCCGCACTGAGCCCGCGCGAAGGCGGTGCCGGCGCAATGGCGCCGCTTTCGCCGGTCGCGCCGTGCGTGGCCGTGCTGCGAAGGTGTGCGGTATGGATAGGCTCACGGTCGGGCGCTCAGTAGTAGGAGTTGATCGTCCAGCCCGCCGCGACGGGCGTGTTCCAGACCGTCTGGCCGGACTCCCCGCAAAAGCTGCTGATCCACGGCGTCGTGATACCGGCGTACGTCGCCCAGTTCGTCGTCACGACGATCGTGTAGGTGCCGGGCGTGCCCGCCTGGGACAGCGCGTTGTTGATCCCGCCCGAATCGTCCTGAAGCGTCGGCGTCTGGCTCTCCGTATGCCCGAGGTTGTGGTTGCCGCCGTCGGTGATGTCGATGCTCTGCGAGAGCTGCCCCCGGTTGCCGGTGGGGCCGTTGCACATGCCGTCGTTCAGGTGCGCCCAGGTGGACGCGACGATGATCCCCGGCTTGGCGAGGTTGACGGTCGTCCTGAACGTATACGAGTACGTACCGTTGCTGCCGTTGTACGAATAGGCGCCCGACTGGAAGTTCGTCGCCGGCTGGCCCGTGCAGGCCGAGTAATCGCCCGCGCCGTTCGGGTTGGCCATCACGAGCTGACAGCCCGTGAGCGACGACGCCGGCTCGATTTCGCTTTGCGTTTGCCACCTGCCGCCGCGGCACGACAGCACGCGTCCGTTCGCATCGGTGGAGACGAGCGTCGTGCTCGCCGACGCGGGGGCGATGGCCGAATTCTGCGGCGCGGGCGGGCATGGGTCGCCGACGTTGTGCGCGTTGCCAAGCGCGAGATTGCCCGCTTCGTCCACCGCCAGCGCCTGCCATGCGGCGCCGTTGTACGCATAGGCCCGATTCGTCGCGGTGGTGAGCCGCACGTCGCCCTGATGCGCGGCAACGCCCGCGAGCGCCGCTTCGTCGGCCACCGGTTCGCGCCAGTGATAGGCCGCCTGCGGCACCCAGAGGTTCTGCGTTTGATCGCAATTCAGGACGTTGCCCGACGCGTCGGCCGCGATGGCGCCGGGCTGCGTGCAGGCGGCATAGTCGATCTGCCGCGCGAGCACGATCGGCACTTGCATCGTGTTCGCCTGCGGATTGCCCGGCACGGCCACGCGGTACAGATAGTCGACGTTCTGCGCCTGCGTGCCGTCGTAGAAAATGAGGCTCGCGAGATGGCCCGTGCCCGTTTTCTTGTTTGTGCAGGATGTATTCGCCGGGTTCGGCGTATCGATTTTCCAGGTGCCGAAGGCGCCGGTGGCCGCGCCGTTCGCATTGTTCGTCGCCTGGATCGAACCGCCGCCCGGGCCGGCGTTCGCCGCGATGTAGCCGAGTTCGGGATCGGGAATGGTCCGGCCGCCCTCCGTGACGAGCAGCGCCTGCAACGCCACCGGGTTCGCGCCGCCCGGCGCCGCGTAGACGAGCAGGCACGGCACCTGACCATAGGGGTTCGTGCCGCCCAACGCATTCGGAAGGTAGGTCGACAGCTGATACGTCGAGCCGGTCATTTTCGCGATCACCGGCGAGGTGGTCGTGGCCTGGGCCGCGAGCGCCGTGTAGTTTTGCCGAATGAGCCGCGTGGCCGCCGCCGTCAGCTGCGACTGATAAAGCGCGGCCTGCTGCGCGCGCGTATCGTCGAGCGACGAGTTCGTGAGCGTGACGAGGCCCGCCATCATCAATGCGGCGAGTGCAAGCACGGCCAGCATCTCCACCATCGTGAAGCCGGACATGCGGCGAGCCGGCCGCGCGCGGGGGCCGCGGCGCCGCATGCCGGTGCGGGCAAGGGTTCGGGTGCGCTCAGTCATACGCTTGCGCCATCCATACCGGCATGCCGTTCGGGATCGCGTTCGCCAGTGCGGCCGGCAGCGGCACGGCCGGGTTGCCCGGAGACACGAGGTTGGCGCCGAGCGCCACGCCGGCCAGCGCCGAGCCCTGCGCAATCTGCTCGATGCCGTCGACCGCGGCCGCGGCCGACGCGGATGCCGCATAGACCACGACCAGGCTGCCCGCATAGCCGGCATTGGGTTGGACGTAGTTCCGCCACATCGGATCGGGAACGGTCGCCCCGAGGGAGGGCGCGAGGCTGGCCGCCGGCACGCTGCCGGCGAACGACGGGTTGGCGCGCGCGAACGCCACCACGGCCTGCCGGTAGGCGCTCATGTTCGCCGCGAGCGCCATCGCCGACGGCGCGAGCGGTGCCGGCGCCGCCTCGGCGCCGAGCAGCGCGTAGGCACCGGTCAGCATCGCGAAGGCGGCGACGATCCAGATCAGGAACATGGCGGGCGGCTCGTGGCGTCAATCGGAGCGAAGGCCGATACTCGGGCCGCGATCAGGCCGAGGTCCAGATGATGTTCTTCGCACCGCCGGTACACGCCGCCTGAGCGGCGGCAGGCGTTACCGGCACAGTTTGCGTCGCACCGCCGATAGACACGGCCGTCCACGTTCCGCCAGCCGATGCCGCGTTGATGCAGACGTCCGTCGGCACAGAAGCGAATTCGATCGTGAAGGTGCCGCTGCCCGTGCCCGTCACGGTTACCGCGCCACCCCACGCATCGGTAACGGTATTTGCCGCTGTGTCGATGACGAGCGTCGTCGGGATGATGCCGGCGGCAATGGCGACGGTCGTCGTCAGCCCGTTGTAGCCGTTGGTCTGCCCCATATACAGCTTCTTGACGCCGGTCTGGATGGCCGTCACCTGCTCGGCGGTCTGATTCGACGAAGCACTGCCGAATGCGCCGCGCAGCAGCGCAATGGCGCCGATGACGACGATCGCGGCGATCCCGAGATAGGCGATTGCTTCGAGCAGCGTGGCGCCACGCTGCATGCGCCGCGACCCGCGGCTGCCCACCCGGGCGCGAATCGATGCGACGGTCTTGACATTCATGTTGCTCTCCTTGGTTTCCTCAATCGGCACTGAAGAAAGACGTGCCTCTCCTTTCGACACCCGTTCGTTCGCACTGCGCCTACACGTCATTACACGGCACGCTCAATGCAGACTCCGGGCCAAAGCCGCAATTTCCTGCTGAATTCCGAAGAAGCCGCTGATCAGCCACGACAGCACGAGCGCGAGCACGACGATCGCCGCGCCGTTGACCACGCGCATCTGCGCCTCGATCGTCTCCACGCCGTCGGTCATCCATTCGTTGGCGATCGCGTGCAGCGCCTCGGCGAAGCCCTTGTATTCGGCATACACGCACAGATCGTCGACGATCTCCTCCGAAGGAAACCGGTAGCCGGCGTTCTTCATCGCCTCGCCGACGTTGAGCCCCGATTTCACGCCGAAGAGCATGTCGTCGATTCGCCGCCTGAGCCACGGCTTCGCATCGGTGGCGAGCCGCGCGAGCGAGCGTTCGACCGTGAAGCCCGCCGCCTGCAGCGACGAAAACGCGACGAGAAAACCGCAGCCCGTGATGAGCCGATAGATCGAGTAAGGCGGGTAGCGGTCGAGCCAGACCCGCACGTTGCCGGACCAGCGCGGCATCGAGTAAAAGAGCGCCGCGACGAGGATCGCGAGCACCACGAGGCAGTAGATCATGCCGCCCTGCACGAACCGGGACAGCTCGTAGAGCGACTTCGCCACGCCGTGCCAGTGCTCCGGGTTCACGATCGACGCGAAGCGCGGAATCACGATCTGGCCGAAGAGGTACACGTACCCGATCGTCATCGCCACGATCACGCACGGGTAGGTCAATCCGCCGACGACGGCCGTGCGGATCCGGCGGCTGTACTGCACGACGTTGCACACGTTCAGCAGCGCGGCCTCGAGGCGCCCCGACTGCTCGCCGGCCATGACGATCATCTGTTCGGTATGCGGCACCCACCACGCCATTGCCTCGGCCAGCATGCCGCCGTTTTGCACGACGCTGCGCCAGTCCGCGAGCGTCAATGCCAGCGGCTCGTTCGGCTTGCGGCCCTCGTGCGACGCACGCAACTCGAGTTCCTCGAGAATCTTGAGCAACGGCAAACCGTTCGCGAGCATTTTCGCGATCTTGCGATAGAGCCGCAGGCGCGCCTGCGTCGTGAGCTGCAGGCGCGCCCAGCGCCGGTTGAGCTCAAGTGCCATAGCCGCTTCCGAGCGGCTGCGGCCGCCCCCCGCTGCCCGGCATGAACGGGCCGACCACGCGCTCCGCCATGCGCGGATCGACGAGGCCCGCCGCCACTTTTTCGAGCGCGTGCTGCGCGACCGTCTGCCCCGCGAGCTCGCCGAGCCAGTACGCGTGCGCATCGGGCTTGCGCCCGGCGCGCAGCAATTCGCAAAACGTCGCGTCGGTGCGCACGACCTCGGCCACCACGGTCCGGCCGACCGTGCCGTTCTTGCAATGCGGGCAACCGGGCCCGGCCACGCGCACCGCGTCGAACCGCGCGCCGACGGCCCGCTTCACGCGCGCGACGAGCCCCATGTCGAGCTGCGCCATCGACTCGGCCAGCGGGCGCGAGCAGTGCGGACACAGCAGCTTGACGAGCCGCTGGCTGATGAGCCCCGTGACGAGCGATTCGTCCGTCACCATCGCGATCGGCAAGCCGAGATCGACGAGACGGTCCACGATCGCGAGCGCGCCGTTCGCGTGCACCGTCGTCCAGACCTGATGGCCCGTCATCGCGGCGCGCAACGCGCTTTGCGCCGATGCGCGGTCGCGCACCTCGCCGATCATGATCGTATCGGGATCGAGCCGCATCGCATTCGCGATCGCGGCGGCGAACGCGAGCGAGCGCGCCTCTTCCGTCGGCGCGTTGACGACGGGCGTCTGCACCGCGCCCTCGATCGGGTACTCCACCGGATCTTCCACGGTGATGACGTGGATCGAACCGGCCATCTCGCGCAGTTGCTTCGTCAGCACGCGCTGCAACGTCGTGGATTTGCCCGAGCCGGTCGGGCCGCTGATGATGTTCATGCCGTGCGGCTGCTGCGCGAGCAGCTCGAACGCGTTCGCCTGCGCCACCGTGAAGCCGAGCTCGGTCAGGGCCGTCGCCTCGCCTGCATCGTTGTAGAGCAGCCGCAGCACCATGACACTGCCGACGCTCGTGGGCGCCGTCGCGATCCGCACGCCGAAAAGCCGGTCCGGCAGCTTGTCCCGATCGCCGATGGCCGCGTCCTGGCGCTCGTTCGGCTTGTAGGTGTTGTCCGATACGCTCGACATCGCCGCATAAAGCGTGGCGAGCAGCCGCTCGCCGTACTCGCGCGTCTGCTCCGACATGCGCACGAGTTCGTTGTGGATGCGAAACAGAATCTCCGTGCTGAAGCGGTTCACACGGATATGGATATCCGACGCACGCGCATCGCACGCCCGCGCGATCAGGTTCTTCGCGACGACCTGCATCTGCGTGTGATCGATGCGCTCGGCGCTGCCGTCGCGGCGCGGGCCCTGATAGCTGCGCCTGATCGCATCGAGCGCCACGAGCCGCGTCGTATAGCGGCAATTGAGCCGTTCGAGCCGCGCGCAGTACGACAGCACGAACGGATTCATTTCGTGCCCTTCGGCCACGAGCAGCGTGCCGTCGTCGAGCAGGCAGAGAAACTTGCGCTCCTCGTCGCTCGCGGCGAACTCGCCGCTGTCGGAAAGCGGGCGCGCCACGGCGGCGAGCGGCAGCGCCTGCCCCGGCGGCTGGCTTTGCGACGCCGTTTGCGCGGGCTGCACCGAAGCGGCGGCGGCAGCGGCCACGGCGCTCAGCACCGGCTCGCGCGACCGCGCAACGGGCGCGAGCGCCGGCGCGGCCGGGGCCGCGGGCTGAACCTGCGTCACGGACGGATCGGTTTCGATCGGCTTCACGGCGCGCGAGAGAATCAGCGGCGTCACGCTTTTGGGCGTCTTGCCCGGCGGTGTCGGAGACGAACTCATCGCGTCACCTCGCAGACATCGGCAAAGCAGGCAGCGTCGGCACCGGCGGCACGCCGGGCGAGCCTGTCGACGCCACGTTGCGCGCGGGCTGCTGCCGCGCGCTCGCGGAGACGGTCAGCGTCGTGCGCCGTCCGTCTTGCGATGCGAGGACGATCGCACCCGGGCGAACGGCCGCCACGCGCATGCCGTTGGGCAGCGTATCGCCGGGCCCGACGTCGAACTCCGCGCCGTCGCTCGTCGCCACCGTTGCGCCGAGCCTCTTGCCGAGCCCTTGTGTCGCCACGAGCGACACGTCCGAATACGACGAGACGGTACTGCCCATCCGATGCAGCGCTTCTTGCCGCTCCGCCACCTGCGCCTGCGCGTCGAGCTTTTTCAGCTGGGCCTTGAGGATCATCGTTTCCTCTTGTAGCCGCATCAGTTCGTTGGCTGCCTGCACGGCGGCCGGCGTCGGAACGACGTTCATGCGCGGCGCCGCTTCAGCGGGCGCGGCGGCCGTGGCAGTTGCGGCGCCGGCCTCGCCGAACGCGGCCAACGGCCACGCCCCGCAGCAGGCGAGCACCAGTACGGTCAATGCAGCGTCATTTCTCATAGAGCACTCCGTCGAGCGTCCACTGCCCGGATTTGTATGAAAGCGTCTCGACGCGCACACCCGGCTCGTCGAGGTACCTGATGAGGCTGTCGGGCCGCACGTCGTCCAGTTGCGCCGACATGCGCCAGGTCTGCCAGCGCGGCGCCGGGGGCGGCTCGCCGCCCGGGTGCAGGCGGTCCAGCGTTTGCGAAGCGAGGCTGCGCTGCGGCGCGCTTGCCGGCTGCAGCGTGAACGTCAGGCCGATGCCCAGCAACTGGAAGGCGGAAAGCATGCGCAAGCGCACGCCGCGCACGCCCTCGAGCACTTCGTCTCCCCCCACGGGCAATGCCAGCGGCTCCACGTAGCTCGCATGCTCGCCGTTGCCGTCGATCGTCGCGCGCGGCTCCGCCGCCATCAACATCGCCACGTTCGATCCGCCCCGCGACCAGCTGTAGCTGACGTTCGACGCGCGGCAAACGTAGTCGTCGAGTTCCCAGCCGCCCGGCGCGAGGTGCGTGAAGTGATCGAGGCACGCGCGAACGAATGCATCGGGCCGTGGCTCGCTGGCCCACGGGTGCGGCGCTTCGGGCGGTGCCGCGGGCTTGGGCGGATGCAGCGCGAGCTCCGCGCGCATCCGCTCGAACGCCTGCTGCCGCTCGAGTTCCATGCGGTGGCGCCGGTACGCGACGATGCCGGCCGCCACCGCGGCCGCCACCACGATCGCAGCGGCGGCGAGCAGCACCTCGCGCCGCGGTGCGCGTCGCGAGACACGCGACAGATTGAGCCAGCGCGGCAAATGCGGCTTGCCGCCCCGGCGCGGGATCATGTCCTCGATGCGCCGCGCGTAGAAGTTGTGGAACCCCTGCACTTCCAGCTGCGGATCGCCGATGACGACGTTCCAGCCGCCGAGGCTGTAATCGCCGTGCAGCCGCTCGAACACTTCCTCGCTGGAACCGATCCAGTCGCCGTTCGGCAAAAACGCGCCGTCGCGCACGGCGAAGTAGGCCCAGCGCCCGTCGGGCAGATGAAACGCACCGAGCCAGTTCGGCGCCGGCTGCTGGCGTCCGTCGTAGAACGCGCCTTCGGCTGCGATCGTCTTCGACACGAGCGCGCCGAGCGACGGCAAGCCCAGTTGCGCGCCCTCGCGCGTGCTCGCGAAACCCGCGCCCGCGAACGTGCGGTCGATACGCAGCACCATCGCATCGAAATTCAGGCGCGCGGCGAGTTCCACGGCCTCCGCGCGCAGCGCGTGCCGGCGCGAGAGCGATTGCCAGAAAAGGCCGCATATGAAACGCTGGCGGCCGATCTGGATGACTTGCGTCGCCATGACGGTTCCTGTGCCCGAGCGCGCGTCAAGCGCCGTTGATCGCGATCGGCGACAGCAGGATGACGATCACCTCGCGCGTGCCGGACGCGTTGAATCCGCCCATCGCGTAGTTCGACGGATGGCCGACGCCTTGCCGGTTATCCAGATCGGTGATGCCCTCGTAGCCGCTGATGACGAGCGTCTGCCCCGACTTCACCGCGATGCGCTGCAGGAAGTTGCGCGTATCGACGGTCGGCAGCTGGATCTGCTGGTTCGCCGGGCCGAACGGCACAAGGTTCACGAGCGACGAAATGTTGCTGTAGAACTGCATCATGATCGTGCCGTCGTCGAGGATGTGCGGCAGCACCGTGAGGTTGAAGCCGGTCGTGATCGTGCCCGGCGTGAGCGACGTCTGGCTGCCGACGTTGACGGTGTTGGTCGTCGAGATCTGCGCGAGATAGCCTTGCTGCTCGGCCACCTGCACCGGAACGGGCTGATCGTTGAGCGTCGTGATCGACGCCGAGGTCTTGCGGTGCACCGTCCCCTGGGTCGAAAGCGCATCGATGATGGCCGTCGTGCTCGAGGCGCGGCTCGACGGTGTGATCACCGTGGCCGAGAGCTCGCTCGGGTTCTGGATCATGCTCGTGAACGCGGTGGTGATACCGAACTGCGTGCCGAGCGCCTGATAGACCGCGTGCCAGTTGATGCCGTAGCTGTCCTGCGCGGAAAGCGTGACCGAGAGCACCGTCACGTTGACGAGCACCTGCCGCGCGAGCACGCGGTTTTGCTGCTCCATGAACTCGCCCACCCGCTCGAGCACGTCGGGCGTATCGGTGACCGAGATCGAGCCCGTGGCGGGCGAGGTGATGACCGAGCCTACCGGAGAGAGCATCGCCTTGATCGCCGTCTGCAAGCCGTTGTACACCGAAAGCTGCGCGTTCATCGTGATATTCGCGGTGTTGTCCGACGACACGGAGGGCGAACCGGACGTCCCGCCACCGCCTCCGCCTCCGCCTCCGCCGCCGATGCCCGCGCCGCCGGCGCCCGATCCGCCCGCCCCCGCGCTGTTGCTCGACGCGCCGCCGCTGTTGCTCGCCCCGCTCACGACGTTCGTATCCAGCTTCGAGTCGCCCGGAATGGCGACGACCTGATAGACGCGCGTGGCCGTGTAGAAGAAGACGATCGCGCCGTCCTCGTACTTCCAGTAGACGCCGAAGCGAGCCGATGCCGTGTCGAGCAGCCCGCGCAGCGTGCCGCCGGAATACGCGATGCGCACGGGCGAGGATACGCTCGGCACGCGCGCGACCACCGTCGCGGCGCTCGTGCTCGGTGCAGGCCCCTGCAGCAGGCCGGGGGGCAGCGGCGGCACGCCGGGATAGGCGCCGGCGCCCCCCGTATCGACCGCGGTCTGCGTCGCGCGCGCGGCCGCTTCGCTCGTGCCCGGCGCAACCTTGGCCGGCAGGTGCGCGAGGCGCGACATGCGATCGGCGAACATGCGCAGCGAATCGACCGTGCCGTCGAAGCTCGCCGGCTCGTCGAAGAGCTTCGGCAGCGTCGATTTCGTCGCGAGCTTGATCGTCTTGCCCGAAAGCCAGATTTCGTCCTTGACGATGACGTCGTCACTGCCCGGCACCGCGCGGTTGTCGCCGTTCGAGAGCTTGCCGAGCAATTGCCCCGCACGCGCGGTATCGGCCTGCGAGCTGCGCTCGATCCTGTCCAGGAGACCGGTGCACCCCGCGAGCAGCGACAGGCATGCGGCAAGGATGACGAAAGGACGACGGAGGACGCTCATCAACTTGCTCCTTTGGGAACGACGCGCATGACGCGGTTGCGCTGGTACAAGACCACCTGGATCGGCACCTGCGAGCCGGCGAGCGCATTGGTCACCTGACGCAGCGCTTCGGCGAGCGTGCCGTGTATCGTGGCCGTCGCGTCGACCTGAAAATCGGTCGGCACGTCCCAAATGAATTGCCAGCCGGCTTCGCTCGCCCAGCGCGCGAGCGCGTTGCGCACGGAGCCGTCCGACAGGCGCATCTGCCACTCCGTGCGCTCGGGCGGCGCCGCGGGTGCGAACGCCGGCGTGGCGGTGGGCGCCGACGACGGCGCCGGCGAGCCCGGGCCGGACGCCCATTGCGTAGCGGCGAGCAGCGGGGGCTCAATGGCGTCGCGCTTTGCCGGCGTGGGTACCTGCGCTCGCGGCGGTGCCGAAACACGTGCCGGTGCCGATGCCGGCATGGCCGGCCCGGCTGCCGGTGCGGGCGACATCACCAGAGCGGGTGCGGGTGCGGGTGCGGGTGCGGGTGCGGCTGCGGCTGCGGCTGCGGGTGCGGGTGCGGCTGCGGGTGCCGGTGCCGGCACGAGCGGGACCGCCAATGCTGCCGCGTGTGTGCGAGCCGATACCGGTGTTGCGGGCATCGACGTCGAAACGCGCGCCTGCGCCACGGTCTGCGCCTGTCCAATGGCAGGCCCCGCCGCGGGAGCCATCGCCGCCGCGCCCGTGGGCAAGGTGGAAGACGCATTCGTGGCGGCACCGTTCATGCGCGACGCCGCGCCGGCCGCCGCCGGGAAAGGCTGCGGCGCGTCAACGTTTGCGCGCCGCGCGTGCGCAGTCACCGAGAGCAAGCGCATATCCGTATCGATGCGCGCCTGCAGCGCGGGATCGACCGACAGCACCTCGCCGAGCGCGTGCACGACCGACGAGCCGGCGCGCCAGCTCACGGGCGCGTCGGCCCATGCGCCCGCGTTCGGCACATTGATGCTGTAACTCGTCGGCATGATCTGCTCGAGCGCGCGCAGCAACGGAACGTCATGGCCGCCCGTGCGCACGACGCCGCCCAGGCGCTGCCCGCCGTCGACGATGACTTGCTGATCGGAAGCGTGCGCGACCGTGCAGGCGAACCAGACGCCGCCCAGCAGCGCCCGAATTGCCGGCGGTATCGCCGCTATCCAGACATTCGCCCTCGCCCGGCTCCACCTCTTGTCGCTCACGCACCTCGGATGCGCCGGAAGCTCTATTTTTTTTGTTGCCACGTTCTTTTCAATCTGCTTGAACCATGCCAATAGCCGCCCTAAAAGCAGTACCGAAAGGCGTCAGGAATTCGAAAGAAATTGTGTAAGAAAAAAGTAACGACGCGTAAGGATATCACTACAGATCAATGGGTGTTTACGGCAAAGCACACCGCGCCTTTAAGTAAAAAAATACTCTCGGAAAATCGTTCTTTCTCGGCCGGCATGGATGATACAGGCACTGGCGCGAACGCGTCGTCCTCGCGGCACAATCCCCGCCCAGCAAGGCGCTGCGGCCGCTTCCACGTATTTTTTGGACGTTTTGACGCGAATCACGTAATGGCCGCCCGTGGAAATATGCCAGATACAATGATGTGCTATGGCGCCGTTCGCGGGCGAGTCGCCAATTGGGTGCCGTGCGCGAGGTATCCGGAATTCCGCGTGTGACGCGGATTGAGATTCAAACTCCAATGTTTAATCGCTCTGGATAAACAAGCGCGAACCGATTCATGGCGCGCTTCCAATCGTGCCGGGAACCGGTTCACCTGGTCAGGACGTTGCGCAGCGCCATCCAGATCCGTTCGAGCGCTGCCTCATCCGCCGGGAAGCGGTCTCGACCGTCGTTTCCGGGAAGCCCTTCAGGCCGTCGACCACCGCGATCAGGATGTCCTGCACGCCGCGCAGTTTCACGTCGTCGACCGCGCGCAGCCAGAACGCGCGCCTTCGGTCTGCCGGATCCATAGACCGAACACGTCCCGCGTGCCATCGCCGTGCACCGCGCCAGCTACCGCACCGCGGCAACAAACGTAACAAATCACCAAACAATCGCGACGCAGGCCTGCCGCTCGTGCGTGAAAGTCCGCCGCGGCGCCGCCCTCTCCGGCCACCGCCGATGCCGAACCGAAGGTAACAAACCATCACAAACACGCGCTTAAATCGGCCCGCGATGAAAACATGCGCTCACGGCTTCACGAATCGTTTCACGCCGCTTAACGCATCGCTCATCGAGTCAGGAGCACGACATGTTCTCAACGATCTACTTCGCCGCCGCCTCGGCCCTCGCTTTCGACGACACCCCTGCGGACGTCGCCTCGAAAATGCTCCAGGGCCAGTTTCTCGACGCTGTCCGCCACGCCGCACGCCATGCCGATACCGACACGGCGCAAGCCCAGCCCGGCTACGCACAGCTGCAAGTCTGCGCCGACCTCGAGCTGATGCTCGGCCGCCATGAAGAAGCGGAGGAAACGTATCGCCGCGCGCAAAAAGCCATTCGCGCCCATCGCGACGATCTGCGTATCGCGTCGTGCCGCAATACCGGCTGGCAAGCGTTGTTCCGCAACCAGTTCAACGTCGCGCTCAGTTGCTTCAAGCGCGTCGGCGAGGAAAAGGCGGCCACGCCACGCCAACGTCTCGACAGCCTCGTCGGTGCGACACTCGTTTCGTTTCATCTGGGCTTGATCCAGGCGGCGTGCCATCGCCTCGGCGAACTGGCCGCGCTGGCGGCAACGCATGACGATCGCCGCTGGCGCTACCTCGTGGAGGCGCTGCGGCGGGACCTCTTCGCGCAGCACGAACTGCACGGCGCCGAGCGACTCGCCGACCACATCTACTGGCGCTCGGCCATCGCGGAGTTCGAGCCGGGCGAGGCGCCGGTACCCGGCACGCAGCCCGCCGGGACCGTGCTGCCGCTGTTGGCCGAACGACTCTCGCACCTGAACCGGCTCGTGTCGCTGGCCGACGGCCGCACGAGCGCGGGCGAAACGCTCAAGCAATACGTGAGCTGGAGCCGCCAGGCCGGCCTCAACGATTATCACCGCAGCCTGTGCCTCGAAATCACGCTGGCCGCGATCGCCGGCCACGCGACGCCGTTGGCCGAAGCGATGCTCGATGCGTCCGGCGCGGCGAATTCGCAAGGCAGCCAGCATGCGCGCTGGTACCTCGACTACCTCTACTGCCGCGCGAAGATCATGCAGCAGCAGATGCGCACGCAGGAATTCGCGCAGTTCTACGGCCGCTACGCGCTCGCCTCGATTCAGCACGTGCGCGCGGACAGCATGTCGATGCCCGCCGCGGCCGATCACATGCAGGCATCGCGCGCGGCGCAGCGCTCCGACGACGTGAGCGCCCGCCTGCCGGCGAAATACCGCCGCGCCTATCGCTACCTGATGGACAACCTCGACCAAAAGGACCTTTCGGTGCGCGAAGTGGCGTCGCATGTGGGCGTGACCGAGCGCGCGATGCAGGCCGCGTTCAAGAACCACCTCGGGCTGTCGCCGAGCGAGCTGATCCGGCGCCAGCGGATGGAGCGCATTCGCGACGATCTGCTCGACGACGGCGCACCGGCCACGCGCGTGCTCGACGTCGCGAACAAGTGGGGCGTGCGCCATCGTTCGACGCTGGTCAACGGCTACCGGCGCGTGTTCCAGGAAGCGCCCTCGGAGACGATGGGCCGCTGAGGGCAGCGGTGTGCGACGCCAAAGCGCCTGCACTCCCGATCGGTAACACGGCCGGCCCGCGGCTTTTTTCCGCCAACGCCGTCCGACGAAACGCACACGCGTGGGTCGGACGGCGTTTTCATTCGCACGTCGGTGCGAAGCGATTCCCGCACCGCTGCTCTTACCGGATACCGGATGATCCATGATGCGACTATTCATACCCAGGCCGGCGCTCGTGCTGGCGCTTGCCGTTCTGTCCGCGCGGCCCGCCGAAGTGCACGCGCAGACCCTCGACTGCTTTGCGGCGGCCGCGGCCTATCAACATGTGAGCCCCGTCGTGCTGCGCGCGATCGCGTGGCAGGAATCGCATGGCAACGCGAACGCGCGCCATCGCAACCGGAACGGTTCGACCGATTACGGCATGATGCAGATCAACTCGATTCACCTTCCGCTGCTGTCGCGCTACGGCGTCTCGGCGGACGACCTCATGAACCCCTGCTCGAGCGTCTACGTGGCTGCGTGGCACCTGCACAAGATGATGGTCAAGTACGGGAACACCTGGGCGGCGATCGGTGCGTACCATTCGGAGACACCTGCCGAGCGCGATCGCTACGCGCGTTCGGTGGAACGCATCGTCGAGCGCATGAAGCTGGCGGATGACGGGCAGTAGGATGAGCAGGAGCAGCCGGGAGACCCGGCTGCCCGCGAACGTCATCAACAGGGAAAGCGACGTTGCATGAGGAAGTCGTCCCGTATGGCGAGCGCCAAGGCAAGCGCGAAGCGCGGGGACGAAGCAGGAACGAGGCAGGCAGGACGCGTGGACGAACCGCGTCGTTCGCGAGCCGCGCGCGACAACGCCGCGGCCCGCCGTCGCCGTTACTGCCCCTTCGCGGCGTTCGAAATGTTGCTGGCGCCCTTGTTACCCACCGACGCCAGCGCCGATGTGAGCTCCTGCGACTGCTGGTTGACAGCGGCCGCCAACGTGTTCGCGTTGTTGAGCCGCGTCATCTCGCTTTGCTGCTTCATGAAGTCGTTTTGCATCGCCGCCATTTGCGTCACGGGGTCCCCTGCGCCGAGGGCCGATGGACGCACGATGTCACCCGCCGCATGCATTGCAGTGGACGCGACGCCGGGCGGCAGAAAGTGACTTCCGGCATGAAGCGCCGAACTCAGAAACTGTGCACCGACGTTCCCCGCGCGCCCCGGCAGGCTGGCGAAGTTGCGGGGCGGCGGAGGCGGAGGTGGCGGCGCGCCGTCGGCCCCCTTGAAGCTGGACAGCCCGTCCAGTTGGCCTTTGCTGCGCGCGGGCGATTGCTTTTGCGCGCCGTCGGCCGCACCGTTCTTCGTCCCTTCCTCGAACTTCGCGACAGTGGACTGGACGATCCCCGGCCGAATTCCTAAGTTGTTCATGGCGAACTCCTTGAGTGACATGACGATTTCCGTCGCCAGCAACATCGCTCGATGTCGGTGCGGCACGGTCCCCGCATCCCACTCACGCGGAGCGATATCGAGGAATGCAAGCACAAGCTTATGCGCCACGGCATTGCGCAACGCTAGCGACGCGACGCGGCGAGCGAAATTGCGAAGCGCGCATGCGGCAAGTGCGATGAAGTGCGCAAATGGATCCGCGGTCGTCGCACCGGCGCCGGCATCGACGTGCGTTTTTTTGCACGCCACTTCGGAATCGGCAGGCTGCCACCGTCATGTCGTTTTACCTTTCCAACACGAGAACCCACGTTCGCAAAGCGCGAAGACGGAATCGACGGGCGAACGCACGTCGACCGCCTGGACGCGATGAGGCAGCGCGCAAGTCCATCGAGGCCTTTGTCGCGAGGCGACGTCGAACGATCGAAATCAACCGAAAGGAAACGTCATGACGATCAGCAACAGCACGCAAGTACGGTCATCATCGCTCGACCTCCCGCGCAACGACACGCAGCCCGCGCCTGCCCCGCGCCAACGAAGCGCATCGATGACCGGCCCGCGCCCCTCCGGCGGCGCATTGCTCGGCGCGCTGAGCAATGCGCCGGCCTTTCCGGCGCACACCGGCACCGATGCACCGGCGCCGGCGGGCCCGCTTTCGACGACATCGCAACCGGCCGGGACGGCGCAGCCCCCTTCGCCGGCGCTACCGGCACCGTTGCCGGTCAGGCGCAACTCGCTGCCTCCGCGCGCGTCATCGTCGTCAGGCGCTGCGATCGGTCGCGAAGGTGGCGGCTCACGGTCGCTGCCCGGTTCGGGCAAGCTGAGCGCTCAACGTGCAGCCCTGGGAGACGAGACGGTGCCGGTGCTCGACTTGTCGGGGGGCGGGCAGTCGAGCGAAGAATTGCCCGTACACGACGAACCGCAGCCACACACGCCTGCATCGGAGCACGACAGTGCGGCGCCCGTTCAACATCAGGAGCTGGTGGAAACGAAAGCTGCCGGCAAGCAACCGGCCACGTCGCGTTCGGGCAGCCCGTTGCCGCACGAGAAGGGGGCGAACCCGGCGTTGCTCCACCGCGCCGCATCGAACGCTTCCTCATCCGCTCCGTCCAGCCCCGTCTTCGATCAACATAAACCCGAGGGACACGACACGACGCCCCGAAGCCCGCTCTCCCCGAATCCGGCCAGCTTCGCGGCGCCTCACCGCGTCGCGCACGACATCGACATTCAGGATGCCGAAATCCGGCCCGAAGCGACCGTTCCGAGCTCGTCGTCCCGGATAGCACTGGAAACCCGCACGCTGGCCGCCGGGACATCGGTGGCCGAGGATATCTCGGCGGTCGCGGAACCCGAAGACACCCGTCCGGCATCGGCCGTCGCGATCAGCGACCACCTGTCGGCCGCGCTGTCCCGGCCGGGACAAATCCGGTCGTTCATCTCGAACGTCGGCGACATGCTGACTCGGAACCCCTACGGCGCCGCGCAACCGCTCAAAGGGTGGACGGCCAACCTCGTCAACGCGTTCAGTCATGAATTCGTCGCAACCGGCGGCGCCACGCTGTTCCGGGAGTTGTGCTCGATGGCGACCGAAGCCGTCCTCGACAAGGCCGGCGCCGGGCCCGAAACACGCGGCGTCATCACGGCCTCGCTGTTCACGGCGGCGGCGATGGGCAACCTGGTCGCGATGTTGCACAAGTATCACACCGGCGCCGCGGACACGAAAACCTACGCGGGCCACGGTGCGCAGCTCATCGCGCTGATCACGACGGTGGGCCTCGCCGCCCATGCCGGCAAGAACGACGAGGGCAACGGGCATCTTGGGCAGCTCGCCGGCATGCTGCCTAGCGCGATCAAATCGTACGCATACCTGGCGCGCGACGTGATCAACGTGTTCCGCCCGCTCGAAGGCAATCACGACGCCGGCTACGAGCACCCCGTCAGAGGTCAGGCGCTCAACGGCGTTCCGTATTTCGGAAACCAGCTCGCCGTGAACACCGCGCAGGCCAGCTCGCAATGGTCGGCCACGTCCTACGTCGACAGCCTCATTCACCACACGAAGACCAACGCAGCGATCAAAGGCCTGTTCGGCTATTCGGCAGCGAATGCCGCCGGCGAGGGGCTGGATGCGATCGGGGGACGCGTGGCCTCGGAAATCTCGACGCACGGCTTCACGGGCAAGGCGCTCGATGAACTGAAGTCGCTGCGCCTGAGCTGGGGCAAGATCGACACCTCCGAAACCAGCACGGCCAGGCAGCTCGGGGACAAGGCGGCCGGCGCGGGAATCGCGCGTCTCAGCCTGTTCCTCTCCCTTTATGCGGCCACCGCCGTGGTCAATCACGCCGTGGGGGGGAGAAGCGATTGGTCCGCCGGCGATAAGAACTTCACGGAGAACGCGCTGGGTGCACTGCTCATCATCGCGGGATGCCTGCCGTTTGCCGCGAGCACGTCGAGCCCGTCGAACCGGTCGAACGAGCGGCGAACGGTCGACGCCGACAACGCGATGGAACTCGGCGTGATGCATCGCACGACCGCCTGAACACACGGGCCGCGCCGAGCTAGCGAAACGACGAAGGTTCGTGCAGGTGGCCGCATCGGTGGCGCGGCGGCTCGCCTGCCGCAAGCCGCTTGCATCGGCATCGCGGCCGCCACCCGGTTCGGCGGTTCGGCAATCCGGCGACGGCTTCGCATCCGTCAACGCGCTGTAAGCGCCGGGCAATAAATTAGGTTTCGCAGGCGGCCGCTATCGGCCCTCCATCGGCAGCTGATGAATAACGTCATTCTCACGCGGAGAAAATCATGTCTACCACGGCAGTGCAAGGCTATAACGCCGGTTATCTGAACGGCATCGACGATGTCGGCGGCAGCGGCGGCACGAACGAATCGCAGCTCGCACAACTGCTCGAGTTGCTCATCGAAGAAATCAAGCAGATTCTCGATCCCTCCAGCCAGAATTCAGGCGATGCGGGTGGTGTGGGCGGCGTCGGCGGCGGTACGCCTTCGTACTCCGCGCCGCCCGCCTATGCCGGCGGTGGCGGCGCCGCACCCGCTGGCGTGAGCGGCGGCGGTGGCGGCCAGGGCGGTGGCGGCGCGTCGCCGGGAATAGGCGGCGGTGGAAGCGGTGGCGGCGGCCACGGCGGCGGCAACACGCTGCCCACTGTATCGGGCGGCGACGCCGCGCACGCCATCGCACAGGACCTCAAATCGCGCTACGGCCTGACCGACGCGCAGGTCGCCGGCGTGCTCGGCAACCTGCAGCAGGAAAGCGGGCTGAAAGGCAACGTCAATCAAGGCGGAGCGACAGGCGCGCCCTCCGGCAACTTCGCGGACGACAACGCCAACGGTTGGGGTCTTGCGCAATGGGGCGGCACACGCAAACAAGGCGAAATCAACTATGCGAAGGAGCACGGACTCGACCCGGGCAGCCTCGAAGCCAACATCGGCTTCATGAATCAGGAACTCGACACGACGTACAGCAAGACGATCACGGACATCAAGCAGACGACGACGGCGGACCAAGCAGCACTGGTCTGGGACAAGGACTACGAACAGGCGACCGATCCGCAAATGGAAAACCGCAACAAGTACGCCGAGCAATTCCTCGCGCAAGGTCTGTGAACGCGAACGCGTCCGCCCCCCGGGGCGTTTGAAGCGCGCACGATCCCGCCCGATGTCCGGGCGGGATTTTTTTGGTTCATCGAGGATTACCGGGGAACGCGGCGCGGATCTTGAGGAAGAAGTATTCCTCGTCGCGGTACCCGTAGGCC
>NZ_JAGIQE010000036.1:0-61251 GCF_017815075.1 Burkholderia sp. AcTa6-5
GATGGCTCCCGCCGTCCGCTCGCGAACATCCGCTACCGAATCGTTACCGACACCGGCCAGATTTTCACGGGCACCACCGATACAGCCGGGCAAACACATCGGATCGCCACCGACGCCGCAGCATCCTTGAAAATCTTTACTGAGGCTTATTGAACCAATGAGTGATTTTTTCGGGAAAAGCAAAGGCGAATTTAAAGTTGACCAAAACGAAGAGTGGATTCTTGTTCATTCGGGTGCGGTCACCAACACCAATCCTGGGTCAATGGTTTATGTATCGATCAATACAACGCCAATTTGTCCGAACATGACCAACAAGGAGTTTCGTGAATTAATGATGCGTCTTCGAGACGCCGCGGTGATCTTGATTGAGGAACGTATATCGGATCTAGCGCGCTGGGATAAATCTGCGAGAGATAGGGTGCAATTCTGGTTCGGTAGAAGCGACGAGGCGATACGCGAAATACTTAGTTGCGGTCTTCCGAGGCTGGCGATGGCCATGCGCGAGCTGCAACCCGAAAAGATCATCAGATGGGATGAGCAGCGTGGACAGCAACTCACATGCTCGGTCGCCCCTGATACCGGTACAAATGACGCGGCAGTGTGCAAGCCCGATTCGGCACGTCGCATCATTGCGATCTACCCCCACTTCTGCACTGTCGAGGACGTGTATGTCGCAGGGAACTGCAAGTTAAAAATTCTCATCCATGAATGCGCGCACTACATTGACACGTTCGATGCGGATGACGTCAACTATGGTTTTGCCCGCGGCATCGGCTATTGGGCGCAAACCGATCCGGTCGGTGCAAGCAGAAATGCAGACAGCATCGCATGCTATGTTGCGCACTTTGATGACATGGACGAGTTCCTCAGAAAGAGGATCTGGTAATCACATGATGAAGATACTGTTTGCCGGTGCCGTGCTCATGGGCTCATCTTTAACTAGTCATGTAAATGCCTGCACCATATCGGAAAATCTTCTTGAGAGTGTGCCGCTCGATTACCCTGGAATTCCGAATGCATATCGCATAAAGATGGTTGATATGGTGCTGGCTGCACGACAATGGCCTGATGTTGACGTGCAGGCGCAAATCGTAGCCAGCGCATATATCTCCGAAAAAGATGCTTCGTCGCTGGCGAAATCGCGGGGTGAACAGTTAAAGAGATTCTTGATGCAACTTGGTCTCAAGTCGCAATATATCTATGTTGATACGCACGTCAATCGAACTGTGTACCCGGTTGATAGTACGGGCCATGGAGGATATCTACAACTCGGTGTGAGTCTTTTGCCTCTCTGTAAGAGTGGATGCGATAGTTTGTGCAATGACGCTCGATTCGTTCCATCGACAAAGCTCGGTCAATAACAAAATGGGATTTTTTCGATGGTCGGCGATCGTCGGCGCGCTGCACGAGCCCGCGCTATCTCGGCGCGCTCGTGTATCTGGCCGTGCCGGGCTCGGTGATCGGCTTCACCGCGTACCTGACGCTCGTCGGCCGGATCGGGCCGGAGCGCGCCGCGTACTGCACGGTGCTGTTCCCGATCGTCGCGCTGGCCGTGTCGACGGTGTTCGAGGGCTACCAGTGGTCGCCGCTGGCGGTGGTGGGGCTGCTGCTGGTGGTGGCCGGCAATCTCGTCGCGTTCGACCTCACGCGGCGGTTGTTTCTGCGCACGGCGTGACGGCGTTCGCGGCTGCGCGAACCCGCGATCGAGGAAACCGGCGAACGGTTGATTTGGTTGACACGGTTGACTTGGTTTCGATTCGGGGCTGCGCTCAATCATTCCGGTCGTGACGGGAGGTGATGATGATTGCGCGAGCGCATACGCTGGAAGGGACGGCCGTCGTTCTTGATGTCGAGACGGAGGAAGCGCTGCGCAGCGCTGTCGGCGCGGCGACCATGCTCGGCCCCGATCGCGCGCGGGCGCTGCTCAGCCTGTCCGACGAGCAATTGGGGCACCTGTTCAAGGTCGGCATCGCGCAGGTCATCGATCTGGCCGGCACGATCACGTTCGGCATCGCCGCGGCCGCGACGCGCGACAGGAAGCCGGCCGGCGCGAAGAAGCGGGCGGCGGGGGGCGTCGCCGATCCGGAGCGGCAGGTGCAGGCGGAACGGCGGATGCTGGTCGCCGACGGCAAGCTGCTGCCTGCCGCGCAGACATGGGCCGGCCTCGGCATGACGCGGCAGGCGCTCAGCAAGGCGGTGGCGTCCGGCCGGATCTTCGCGGTCGACGTCGGCGCCGCCCAGTGCTATCCGGCCTTCTATCTGACGGCAGACATCGATCGCAAGACGTTGGGCCGGGTGACCCAATGTCTCGGCAGTTTGCCGCGATGGAGCAAATGGCAGTTCTTCACGACGCCGAAGGCGTCGCTGGGCAACGTTACGCCGCTCGTCGCGCTGTCGCGCGGGAAGGTGGATGAAGTCGAGCGCGCCGCCACGGCGTTCGCCGAGCGCTAGGCGGCCCGTTTGCCGACGGCGCCGGGGGAACATTTCGCGAGCGCGACGCTGGTGACGCACGAAGTTGCGCCGACGGCGCTGGTGCGTATCTCGCGATATGCGACCGGCGAGCCTTACTTCGGGAAATCGGGCGGCAATCGCTTCGACGATCCGCGCAAGCGGCGGCGGTACGGCACCCGCTATTTCGGTTTCGATCTGCGTTGCGCGTTCGCCGAAACGGTGCTGCACGACGAAGTCGCCGATCTGGTGCCGGGCGGTTTTCCGCTCGTGACGACCGAACTCGACCGCTATGTCCTTTCGTTTGACGGCGCGCCGCTGACCGTCGCCGTCCTGCACGGCTTGCCGCTGAAAAATCTCGGTGGCGACGGTGCGTTGTCGACCATCGCACCGTACGACGTTCCGCAACAGTGGTCGCTTGCCGTCCACCGGCATCCCCGCCGCGTCGACGGATTTTTGTACATGTCGCGCCATCTCAATACGTCGGAAGCGCTCGTGCTGTTCGATCGTGCGGAGCCGAAGCTCTCGCTCGGGCGCGCCGTTCCGTTCAGGCGCCATCCCGATGCGGCCCGCGTATTGCGGGACTTCAACGTACTGCTGCGTTGACGCGTGTGGCGCGTGACCCACACGCCACACGCGCGCATCCCTTTCACGCCGCCGCGCCGCTGCCCGCCACGCGCGCCTGCCGCTGGTACAGCACCATCGACAGCCCGACGCCCGCGGCCGCGGCCACCGCCGCGAACAGGAACACCTGCGGATAGCCGAACGCACCGGCCACATAGCCGGCGAGCGGGCCGGTGATGCCGAGCGACAGGTCGAGGAACACCGAATACGCGGACAGCGCCGCGCCGCGGCTCGCGGGCGGCACCAGCGCGACGGCCTCGACGCCGAGCGCCGGGAAGATCAGCGCGAAGCCGAAGCCCGTCAGCGCCGCGCCGACGAGCGCGACGTGCGGCACCGGCGCGAGCCACAGCAGCAAAAGGCCCGCGGATTCGAACGCGAACGACACGATCGCGACGCGGAAGCCGCCGTAGGTCTTGATCGTGTTCGCGAACAGCAGGCGCGCGCCGATGAACAGCGTGCCGAACACGGTCAGCGACAGCGCGGCGTTCGGCCAGTGGCGCGCCGCGTAGTACAGCGTGACGAACGTCGCGATCGAGCCGAAGCCGGCCGAACCGAGCGCGAGGCCGAGGCCGTGCGGCAGCACGCGCGTGAACACGCTCGCATACGACATCCGTTCGCCGTGCACGAGCGGCACCGGCGCGATCGGGCGAGCGAGGGTGAAGCCGAGCGCGGCCAGCGCGATCACGATCACGCCGATCAGCGCCGGATTCAGCGTATGCGCGATCGCGACGCCGACCGGCGCGCCGAGCGCGAGCGCGCCGTAGGTCGCGATGCCGTTCCACGAGATCACCTTCGCGTTGTGCGCGACGCCGACCCGGCCGATGCCCCACAGGATCGCGCCGGTGCCGCACAGGCTTTCGCCGACGCCGAGCACGAGCCGGCTCGCGACCAGCAGCACGAGGCTCGCGACCGGCCAGTGCGCGAGCAGCAGCGCGACGAGCAGCAGCACGCCCGACACGCCGCAGCCGACCAGCCCGCGCAGCACCGTCTGCTTCGGCCCGAGCGTATCGGCGAGGCGCCCGGCGAGCGGCCGCGACGCGAGCGTCGCGAAATACTGGACGCTGATCGCCCCGCCCGCGACGATCGCGGAAAAGCCGAGGTCGTCGTGGACGAAGCCCGGCAGCACCGCGAGCGGCAGGCCGATGGTCAGGTAGCAGATGAACGTGAAGCAGACGACGGACACGATTTGCAGCGTGACCGCAAACCCGCTGCGCGGCGGTGTGGCGGAATCGGATGACATGGGGTCGGAACGAATGGCGGAGCGGACGGAAAACGGCGGAAAAGGGAATCGGGATTTTCCCATGGAACCGGTTTTCCCGCAGGTACCGTTTAGTTAACTGCGCCCCGTTCGTAGAGAGGACCGCCGGTCACGGGGCAGGGACGGACGGAGCGCCCCGTCCGGCAAGGGCGTCAGCCGGCCGGGCGCGCATATCGCAGCAGTTATATGAGCCGCATGCGTGATGGGCTATGGGTTGCGGAATTTGACGGTGATAGCGTGCAAACTGTCGGAAAAACGTCGGTCGAGCGCTCCGCGCAGGCCGCCTTGCCCCCCATTTGAAGAAACACCGAGACATGAGTGAGCCGATCCGCTTCTACCATCGTCACGCGATCCGCGAAGTCAGCGGCGCGGACGTGACCCGCACCGTGCTGCAATACCTGCGCGAGGACGCGCATTGCACCGGCACCAAGGAAGGCTGCGCGGAAGGCGACTGCGGCGCGTGCACGGTCGTCGTCGGCGAGCTGACCGACGCCGGCGCGGTCGAGTTCAAGGCCGTCAACGCATGCATCCAGTTCCTGCCGACGCTCGACGGCAAGGCGCTGCTCACGGTCGAGGACCTGCGCCGGCCGGACGGTTCGCTGCACCCGGTGCAGCAGGCGATGGTCGATTGCCACGGGTCGCAGTGCGGCTTCTGCACGCCCGGCTTCGTGATGTCGATGTGGGCGCTGTACGAGAAGCACGGCCACGAAGGCTGCGGCAGTGCGTGCGCGAAGGCGAAGGACGTGCCGACGCGCACCGAGATCGCCGATGCGCTGACGGGCAACCTGTGCCGCTGTACCGGCTATCGCCCGATCGTCGATGCGGCGGTGCGGATGTTCGATGCGACCGGCGAAGCCGCGCCGCAGCCGGCCGCGCCGGTCGACACGGCCGCGCTCGCCCGCACGCTCGCATCGCTCAAGCGCGACGACACGTTCGACTACGCGACGGTCAACGGCGCGCGCTTCGCGGCGCCGCGCACGCTCGACGCGCTGGCCGCGCTGAAGGCCGAGCGTCCCGACGCGCGCATTCTCGCGGGCAGCACCGACATCGGCCTGTGGGTCACCAAGCAGATGCGCCGCCTCGACGACCTGATCTACGTCGGCCAGATCGCCGAACTGCAGCAGGTCGTGCACGGCGACGACTGGATCGGGATCGGCGCGGGCGTGACGGTCGAAAAGGCCTATGCGGCGCTGGCCGGCACGTATCCGGAACTGACCGAGATGTGGAAGCGCTTCGCGTCGCTGCCGATCCGCAACGCGGGCACGCTCGGCGGCAACGTCGCGAACGGCTCGCCGATCGGCGATTCGATGCCGGGCCTGATCGCGCTCGGCGCACGCGTCGTGCTGCGCGGCGGCGACACGGTGCGCGAGCTGCCGCTCGAGGCGCTGTACACCGGTTATCAACAAAAGGACATGGCGCCGCACGAATTCGTCGTCGGCGTGAAGGTGCCGACCCGCACCGGCGCCCGTGCAAAGCTGCAGTTCCGCACGTACAAGCTGTCGAAGCGGTTCGATTCGGACATCTCGGCCGTGTGCGCGGCGTTCGCGTTCATCGCGGACGGCGACAGGATCCGCGAGCCGCGCATCGCGTTCGGCGGGATGGCCGCGACGCCGAAGCGCGCGGCCCATACGGAAGCCGTGCTCGACGGCGCGCAGTGGCACGAAGCCACCGCGCAGGCCGCGATGCAGGCGCTCGAGCGCGACTACCAGCCGCTGTCCGACATGCGCGCAACCAGCACGTATCGCCTCGATACCGCGAAGAACCTGATGTTCCGATTCTGGCTGGAGACGCGCCCGCACGACCCGCTGCCGCCGCAGGCGCTGAACGTGCGCGAAGTGGCCGCCGAAGCAGGCGCTGAAGTTGCCGACGACGCGGCACGCGTCTGACGACGGAGAACACCGAACATGAACCAGCAAGCAGAACCGTTCCTGAGCACCCTCGACCCGCAGGCCGACGCCGCGCAGGTGCACGTGTCGCGCGCGCACGAATCCGCCCACCTGCACGTGAGCGGCCGCGCGACCTATACCGACGACATCCCGCTCGTCGCCGGCACGCTGCACGCGGCGCTCGGGTTGTCCGCGAAGCCGCACGCGAAGATCGTGTCGATGAACTTCGACGCGGTGCGCGCGACGCCGGGCGTGGTCGCCGTGTTCACGGCCGACGACATCCCGGGCGTCAACGATTGCGGCCCGATCATCCACGACGATCCGGTGCTCGCGAACGGCATCGTGCAGTTCGTCGGCCAGCCGATGTTCATCGTCGTCGCGACGTCGCATGAAACCGCGCGGCTCGCCGCGCGGCGCGCGCAGGTCGACTACGAGGAACTGCCCGCGATCCTGACCGCGCAGGAAGCGCGCAAGGCCGAAACCTACGTGATCCCGCCGCTGAAGCTCGCGCGCGGCGACGCGGCCGCGCGGCTCGCCGCCGCGCCGCACCGCGAGTCGGGCGAGATGCTGCTTGGCGGCCAGGAGCAGTTCTACCTGGAAGGGCAGATCGCGTACGCGGTGCCGAAGGACGACGACGGGATGCACGTGTACTGCTCGACGCAGCACCCGAGCGAGATGCAGCACCTGGTCGCGCACGTGCTCGGCGTCGCGTCGCACAACGTGCTGGTCGAATGTCGCCGGATGGGCGGCGGCTTCGGCGGCAAGGAGTCGCAGTCAGGCCTGTTCGCGTGCTGCGCGGCGCTCGCCGCATGGAAGCTGCTGTGCCCGGTGAAGCTGCGTCCGGACCGCGACGACGACATGATGATCACCGGCAAGCGGCACGACTTCCATTACCGCTTCGACGTCGGCTACGACGACGACGGTCGCATCGACGGCGTCGCGCTCGACATGACGTCGCGCTGCGGCTTCTCGGCCGACCTGTCGGGCCCGGTGATGACGCGCGCGGTGTGCCACTTCGACAACGCGTACTGGCTCGGCGACGTCGACATCGCCGGCTACTGCGGCAAGACCAACACGCAGTCGAACACCGCGTTCCGCGGCTTCGGCGGCCCGCAGGGCGCGTTCGCGATCGAAACCATCCTCGACGACATCGCGCGTTCGCTTGGCCGCGATCCGCTCGACGTCCGCTACGCGAACCTGTACGGCAAGACCGAACGGAACGTGACGCCGTACGGGCAGACCGTCGAGGACAACGTGCTGCACGAATTGCTCGGCGAACTCGAGACGACGAGCGACTATCGCGCGCGGCGCGCGGGCGTGCGCGCCTTCAACGCCCGCAACACGGTGCTGAAGAAAGGCATCGCGCTCACGCCGGTGAAATTCGGCATCGCGTTCAACGTCACGCACTTCAACCAGGCCGGCGCGCTCGTGCACATCTACACCGACGGCTCGGTGCTCGTGAACCACGGCGGCACGGAGATGGGGCAGGGGCTCAACACGAAGGTCGCGCAGGTCGTCGCGCACGAACTCGGCATCCGCTTCGGCCGGATCCGCGTGACCGCGACCGACACGAGCAAGGTCGCGAACACGTCCGCGACCGCCGCGTCGACGGGCTCCGACCTGAACGGCAAGGCCGCGCAGGACGCGGCGCGCCAGTTGCGCGAGCGGCTCGCGGCGTTCGCGGCGAAGCAGTTCGGCGACGGCAACGTCGAGGCGGCCGACGTGAAGTTCGGCAACGACGTCGTGTGGGTCGGCGGCCATGGCGTGCCGTTCGGCGAGGTGGTCGCGAAGGCGTATCTCGCGCGCGTGCAGCTGTGGTCCGACGGGTTTTATGCGACGCCGAAGCTGCACTGGGATCAATCGAAGCTGCAGGGCCGGCCGTTCTACTACTACTCGTACGGCGCGGCCGTGTCGGAAGTCGTGGTCGACACGCTGACGGGCGAGATGCGCACGCTGCGCGTCGATGCGCTGCACGACGTCGGCGCGTCGCTGAACCCGGCGCTCGACATCGGCCAGGTCGAAGGCGCGTTCATCCAGGGGATGGGCTGGTTGACGACCGAGGAGCTGTGGTGGAACGCGGGCGGCAAGCTGATGACGCATGCGCCGTCCACGTACAAGATCCCGACGGTGAACGACACGCCGCCCGAGTTCAACGTGCGGCTGTTCCAGAACCGCAACGTCGAGGACAGCATCCACCGCTCGAAGGCCGTCGGCGAGCCGCCGCTGCTGCTGCCGTTCTCGGTGTTCTTCGCGGTGCGCGATGCGGTGGCCGCGGTCGGCGACTACCAGGTGAATCCGCCGCTCGACGCGCCGGCCACGGGCGAGTCGATCCTGCGCGCGATCGGCGCGGTGCGTGCGGCGAGCGCGAGCCGGGCAGGTTGAGATGAAACGCTCTTTGCGCTTGCTTCGTTCGTTGCTCGCTCACGGCGGCACGACCCGACGGAGGCCGGCATGAACGGCCCCGCTCGTTCGCCGCGTGCCGCGTCGCAGGCGTCCGCCGCCGGATGCGACGGCGCGTGCGGCAGCGCGTCGTCGCAACGACAGCCGTTCGCGCCCGGCTCCGGCCAGCGCAACCGCGTGACCGCAGCACCGCCGCCGATGCACATCGTGCTGTTCGGCGCGGGGCACGTCGGCCACGCGCTCGTCACGCTGCTCGGCGCGCTGCCGTGCGTCGTGCAGTGGGTCGACACGCGCGACGAGCTGTTCCCGGACGAATGTCCGCCGAACGTGCAGCCGGAGCCGACCGACACGCCGGAGGCCGTCGTCGACGCGGCGCCGCCCGGCGCGTACTTCCTCGTGATGACGCACAACCACGCGCTCGACTTCGCGCTCGCCGCGCAGATCATGCGGCGGCGCGACTACGCGTACTTCGGGATGATCGGCTCGCGCACCAAGCGCGTGAAGTTCGAGCGCCGGCTCGCCGCGCGCGGCGTCGATCCGGCGCGGCTCGTCGAGATGGTGTGCCCGATCGGCGTCGCGGGCATCGTCGACAAGGCACCGGGCGCGATCGCGGTGGCCGTCTGCGCGGAGCTGCTGCAGGCCCGCTCGGGCATGCCGGTGGCCAATGCGAAGGCGGCCGCGGCCGGGCGCGCACGCGACGACCTGTCCTGCGCGCGCTAAAACGCGCGGTAAAACGGTCATGCCGCGCGGCTGGCGCACGACCGCGCGTTTTTGCCTACACTGCACGACAACGCGCGGCAGCGGGCCGCGCTTCACGTCACCGTGCACGCCCCATGTCCGATCACTCCGTCTATCTCGACGCGCTCGATGCGAGCCTCGTCGCCATCGAGCGCTGGCTGTCCGGCGTCGATACCGCGCCGGCGGCGCTCGATGCGCTGCTCGCCGCGTTTTCCGTCGACTTCACGATGATCCTGACCGACGGCCGCGTGGTCGACCATGACGGCATGCGCGCGCTGTTCGCGACGCTGGCCGGCGCGAAGCCGGGGCTGCACATCGCGCTGTCGGAGATCCGCGTGCTCGCGGCCGATGCAGCGCATGCGGTGATCACCTATCTCGAAACGCAGCATGCGGCAGCGGGCGAACTGCCGGCGCGCCGCGCGACCGCCGTGTTCGCGCGCGACGCGGCGGGCGTCGTGCGCTGGACTCATCTGCAGGAAACCTTCTGCACGGCCTGAGCGGCCGCGCTGCCTGACCACTCCGCGCCGCGCTTTGGCCGCGCGTCAGCGCTTGCGCGTGCGGGCGACCGTCAGTTCGTCGGACACGCTCTGCATCAGCGCGCACAGCCACGCGATGTCGGTCGGCCGATCGGGTTGCGGGTGCGTGAGCAGGTAGCTCTTGATGCGCGGGAACGGCACGGGCGGCGTGACGACGACGAGCGGCAGCAGTTGCGCATAGTGCGTCGCGAAGCGGCGCGTCGTCGTGAAGATCAGGTCCGACTGCAGCAGCACCTGCGGCACGATCCCGAAATACGGCAGCGTCGTCACGATGCGCCGCGTGAGGCGTGCGCGCGCGAGGCCGATCTCGATCGCGTTGCGCTTGTCGCCGGTGTACGGCGTCGGCGCGACGTGCGCGGCCGACGCATACGCGTCGCGCGTGAGCGGTTCGCGGGCGAGCGGATGCGCGTCGCGCATCAGGCACACGATCGTGTCGGAGAACAGGTCCTGGCGCGCGAACTGCGGGTCGGGCTTCGGCCAGTTGCCGATCACGAGATCGAGCGCACCCGATTGGAGCGCGCCCGCGTGGTCGAGCGCGGGATTCAGCGAATCGATTTCCAGATGCGCATGCGGCGCCGCGTCGCGAAAGCGCTCGATCAGCGTCGGCATGAAGAAATCGTTCAGGTAGTCGGGTGCGGCGACGCGGAACGTGCGCCGCGCGGACGACGGATCGAAGTCGCCGTGCGGCGTCGCGATGAAATCGACCTCGCGCAGCGCGCGCGACGCGGCTTCGAGCAGCGACGCGCCGTATTCGGTCGGCACCATGCCGGATTTGCCGCGCACGAGGATCGGGTCGTTCAGCGTCTCGCGCAGCTTGCGCAGCGCAGTGCTGATTGCGGGCTGAGTCTGGTTCAGCCGCAGCGCGGCCTGCGTGACGCTGCGCTCGAGCAGCAGCGTGCGCAATACGCGCACGAGCCAGATGTCGAGCGAGGCGGTACGGTCGTCGTCGTCCATTGGTGGGGGGGATTCGGGGGACGCGTAACCTTACCGCAGCCGCGCGTTGCCGTGCGTGATACCGGCCATCACGCACCCCATCACGCACCCCATCACGCGCGGCCCTTCGGCAGCGTGCTGATCCGCTTGACCTCGCGCGATTCGAGCCAGTTCGGCGTGCGCGCGCAGTACAGCACCATCGGCAGCGCGTCCTCGCCCCAGAACAGCTGCTTGTTCATCCAGAAGGTGGGCACGCCGAACACGCCGAGCGCGATCGCATCGGCCGTGTTGCGGGCCAATTGCGCGGCGGTTTCCTCGAATTCGATCAGCTCGTCGCCGTGGCTCACGCCGACGCGTTCGCACAGCGCCGCGAAGCCGTCCGGCGTCGACGGATCGTTGCCTTCTCGCCAGACGAAGCGGAACATTTCCAGCACCGTCACGATATCGGCGCGCAGCGCGATCGCGAGGCGCAGCACCTTGTCGGAATCGAATGGATGCGCGGGCGGCATCTTGAAGCGGATGCCGAGCTGTTCCGCGCGAAACAGCGCGTGACGGTACGTGAACACGCGCTTGGCCGGCACGTCGGCGCTCGGGCGCTGGCCCCAGTGGCGCTGCAGGTCGGGCAGCGATACGGCGACGGGGTTGAACGGCACGTCCGGCCATTTGTCGTGCTGCTCGAGCAGCAGATACGAGAACGGCGACACGAAGTCGAAGAACCAGGCGGGTTGGGCGGTATCGAGGCCGGTTGTCATGTCGTTCTCCAGAAGGGGGGGCGTGCGGCGCCTGGCGGCGGCCTCCATGTTACGCGGCAGCGCGCGCATGCAGCAATGATCGCGGATCGTTCGCTCACGCGGAACCGGGAGTCGCCCGGGGGCCATCGCCGGCCGGCGGCGGGCCGGTTTCCGCGCGCGCCGGCGAATTGCCGGCGCCGGGCGGGCCCGCCGGCGCATCCTGGTCGTGCGCGGTGAGCCGTTCGCGCACGAAGCCGATGTGCTCGCGCAGCACGTAGAACTGCCCGGCGTACGCGAGCGGCATCTTCATCCGGTTCACGGCTTCCTCGATGTCGTCGAGCTCGTCGAGCAACTGCACGCGCTCCTCGGCCGTATGTTCGCCGAGCGCGCGGCGCTCGAGCGCGATCAGCGCGCCGTACCAGCGGTAGATGCGCGAGCGCACGCGCCAGCCGTACAGCGACGGCACGAGCCGCAGCCCGGGGATCAGCACGACGATCAGCGGCACGACCACGACCAGCAGCCGGTCGACGAGGCTCGCGACCCAGAACGGCAGCCGCCGGTACAGGAAGCTCTTGCCCGACTTGTAGTAGCGGGCGGCGTCGTCGGACAGCGGAAAGCCGCGCGTGACGGACGACGGGAATTCGCCCGCGTGCTGCAGGATCGTCGCGTGGCCGTGCACTTCGCGCGCGGCCTCGATCAGCAGGTCGGACAGCGCCGGGTGCAGCGAGTCGCGCGCGACGAGTTCGATCGTCGGCGCGACCGTGTGGATGTCGGCCGGCGGCAGGTTGCGGCCGAGATCGTAGACGCCCATCGGCAGCGTGATCGCGGTCAGATACGGAAAGCGCCGCGCGTACGCCTCGGCCTGCGTGAACGAATATACGTGCACGCCGGGCGCGCGGAACAGCTTTGCCATCACCGGGATCTGCGTCGAGTCGCCGGACAGGAACGCGGCGTCGATCTTGCCGTCGAGCAGCGCGGTCGCGGCGTCCTCGCCGGCGGTCGGCAGCAACTCGGTCGGGCCGCCCGGCACGATGCCGTTCATCTTCAGCAGCGCGAGGCTCAGTTCGCGCGCGCCGCTGCCTTCGGCGCCGAGCGCGAGCCGCTTGCCCTTGAAATCGGACAGGCGCGCGACGACCGGGCCGCGGTACATGATCGCGAGCGGCACGTAGCCGATGCTGCCGAGCGACACCAGATGCTCGTCGCGCTCCTTCGGGCCGATGCCGCTCTGCACGAAGCCGACGTCGACCGGCGCGTTCGGGTTCGACAGCCGCGCGAGGTTCTGCGCGGAACCTTCGGACGATTGAACGTCGAGCGTGACGCCGTTTTTCGCGAGGATCGTCTTGTATTTCTGCGCGGCGTTCCAGTACGTGCTGCCGGGTGGCCCGGCCGAGATCACGAGCGTGGACGGCGGCGCCGGCTGGATCAGCTTGACCGCGAGCCAGACGGCCGCGCCGGCGAGCAGCACGGTCGGGCCGATCGACAGCGCGAGGTCGCGCCACGACACGGCGACGAAGCGGGCGAGGATGCGGCGCGGCGGGCGGGGACGGGCAGGCTTCATGGGATCGGCGGATGACGCTGGCGTGACGCATCGGTGACGGTCGTCGCGGGACGATGCGGATTCTCGCGGCGATGGTACCCGGTTTCCCTGCGCCTGCGCGAGTCGGGGCGGTATTGCACCGCGGCACCGCGACGGCGGCGGGCATCCCGGCGTCAAAAGCTTTGCGCTTCGGCGGGCGCTGGATTACATTGTGCGACGCAGCCGCGCCCGATTCGCGCGCGACCCGGCACGTCATGAGGCCGGGCGCGTCCGGCCGGCGGCTGCCCGGCCCGACCGGCCCGCTTTTGCGTGCGCCGGCCGCCGGCCCGTGACGCCTCTCTCGTATCGCCGTGGAAAACACCGGCTGTCCCGCCCGTTCGCGCGCGGGCCGGCTGTTTTTGGGGGTATCCGGCCGTACTGTGCACGGCCGTTCCGGAGTGATAAGGAGATAGCATGAAGTCGATCGTGTTGAGAGCGTTGGGCGTCGCCGCCGTGGCGGCCTGTCTGTCGGGCAGCGTATATGCGCAGTCGAGCGACGCAGCGGCAACGGAAGCGCCGGCGGCCGCGACGAGCGCGCCGAAAGCCGCCGCGAAAACCGCGAAGAAGGCGAACCGCAAGCTCGGCTATGCGGTGCGCAAGGCCATTACGAAGGCAGGCGGCATCGACGTGGCGAACCTCGTCGTGCGCTCGAAGGGCGGCGCGATCACGCTGGAGGGCACGGTGCCCGACCAGGCTCAGATCGACAAGGCGGAAGAGGCGGCGAAGGGCGTGAGCGGTGTGACGTCGGTCACGAACAAGCTGACGGTTCAGCAGCAGTAACGCCGGGCGGCGGCGCGCGAGCGCCGCGCGCGCCCGTTTCAGGCGGGCCCCGGCATGCCGGGGCCCGTTTGCGCTTCAGGGGGCCGACAGCCGCGCGCGGCGCGGCGACGGACCGATAACGATATCGAGGGGGCGGCGATGACGAAGTTCGGGTGGGGCAAGCGGGTGGTGTGGGGGGCGGCGCTGGCCGCAGTCGCGATGCTCGGCGCCTGCAACGGCGACGAGTCGGCCGAGCGCAACCGGTTGCCCGGCTTCGTGTCCGGCAGCGTGCGCACGACGGCCTACGACGGCGCGAGCGACGACCTGCTGACGGCCGGCCTCGGCAAGACGGGCCTCGCGGCGGCGACCGCGCCGGGCTTCGCGAACCCGTCGCGGCCGACGAGCGCCGAATTGCGCCGCCTCGCGATCTGGTCGAACTACCGCGCGCTCGTCGACATGAGCGCGAACGGCGGCTACGGCCGCTTCTGGGGGCCGAACGTCGACCTCGACGGCAACGACACGCTCGGTGAAGGCAAGATCCCCGGCACCGAATATCTCGCGTATGCCGACGACGGCAGCGGCGCCAAGAACGTGACGCTGCTCGTGCAGGTGCCTGCCAGCTTCAATCCCGCACAGCCCTGCATCGTCACCGCGACGTCGTCCGGCTCGCGGGGCGTGTACGGCGCGATTTCCGCGGCCGGCGAATGGGCGCTCAAGCGCGGCTGCGCGGTCGCCTACAACGACAAGGGCGGCGGCAACGGCGCGCACGAGCTCGGCTCCGACACCGTCACGCTGATCGACGGCACGCTCGCCGACGCGGTGCTGGCCGGCACCGCGAGCCTGTTCACCGCGAACGTGACGAGCGGCGATCTCGCCGCGTTCAACGGCCGCTTCCCGAACCGCTATGCGTTCAAGCACGCGCATTCGCAACAGAATCCGGAACAGGACTGGGGGCGCGTGACGCTGCAGGCGGTCGAATTCGCATACTGGGCGCTCAACGAGCAGTTCGGCCCGCTGATCGACGGCACGCATCACGCCGTGCGCTATCGCGCGGGCGACATCACGACGATCGCCGCGTCGGTCAGCAACGGCGGCGGCGCGTCGCTCGCGGCGGCCGAGCAGGACAGCCGCGGCTGGATTACCGCGGTCGTGGTCGGCGAGCCGCAAATCAACGTGCGGATGGCGCCGAATGCGGTCGTCCGGACGGGCGGCCAGCCGGCGCCGTCGTTCGGCCGGCCGCTGGCCGATTACGCGACGCTCGCGAACCTGCTGGAACCGTGCGCGGCCGCGTCGGCGTCGCTCGCCGGCGCGCCGTACCTGAGCGCGCTGCCGTCCGCGACCACGCAGTCGATCCGCACGCAGCGCTGCGCAACGCTCGCCGCGGCCGGGCTGGTGGCGGGCGCCGACACGCAGAGCCAGGCGGCCGACGCGCTCGCGCAGCTCCATGCGGCCGGCTATCTGGCCGATTCCGACCAGTTGCAGGCGGCGATGTGGGATTCGCAGGCGATTCCCGCGATCGCGGTCACCTATGCGAACGCGTACACGCGCTCGCGCGTCACCGACAACCTGTGCAACTTCAGCTTCGCGACGACGAACGCGGCGACGGGCGCGGTCGCGGCGCCCGCCGCGTCGCCGATGCCGGCCGTGTTCGGCATCGGCAACGGCGTGCCGCCGACGGCCGGCATCAATCTCGTGTTCAACAACGGCGCGGGCGTCGACCACCGGCTCGCGACGCCCGATGCGAGCTTCGCGGGCGCGCTGTGCCTGCGCCAGCTGTGGACGAACGGGATGCTCGGGATGCCCGCGAACGTCGACGCGGTGCGCGTGAACGCGAACCTGCACGGCAAGCCGGCGATCATCGTGCAAGGCCGCAGCGACGCGCTCGTGCCCGTGAACCACGCGTCGCGCGCGTACGTCGCGCAGAACGGCATCAGCGAAGCCGGGCGCAGCCAGCTGGTGTTCTACGAAGTGACGAACGGCCAGCACTTCGACGCGTTCCTGTCGGTGCCGGGCTTCGACACGCGCTTCGTGCCGGTTCACTACTACAACGTGCAGGCGCTGAACCTGATGTGGAAGCGCCTGAAGAACGGCGCGCCGCTGCCGCCGTCGCAGGTGATCCGCACGGTGCCGCGCGGCGGCACGCCGGGCGCCGCGCCCGCGCTGACGAGCGCGAACCTGCCGCCGATCTCGGCCGCGCCGGGCGCGAACGCGATTTCCGTCGGCGTCGGTACGATCGACGTGCCGCTCTGACGGCGCCCGTCACGCGCCTCCAGCAAGCCGGACAGCCGTCCGGCTTTTTTTATGCGTTTCTGGAATCGGTCCCGGACTGCCTTTTATCCGAATGACGAGCGCTGTAACAAATTCTTACTTTACGGCGATAAATCCGGAACCTATTATGCGCCGGTATTTTCACTTAATTTTTAATAAATCAGATTACGAAAATATTTCTTTCTATTTAATTAATCGATTCTTTCGATTTTATTCAATCGGCTCGAGTCGCGATTGGTCGCGGTTTCGCGATTAATCGGTATCTCGCCGATGGGGATCGTTCGTCTGGTCGAAGTGAAGACGCTTTGCTGAGCAGGCTTTGCGAGGCGTCATTTTGTCCGACACTTTCGTTGTGCGTGCGAATCCGCGGAATGAATCCGTATTGCGTCGAATCATTGAATTGTCATTGGCAATGGAATGGATGCCATTGTGCGGTTGCAAAAAACATGGGTGGGGTAAATCGTGCCGATCGGTATTTGCCGATCCGGTAAAAAACTCGGAATGCGTCGCATAACGAATGCATTCCCGGTGCGGAGCGCCGGCGCAAATGATCCTTTGCGACCGGCGGTATTTATCGTTCTGTTCGAGAGGCAATAATGACGACACGCAAGTCCTTGAAAGACGGTTTCGCGCTATTCGGAACGACCTTGAGCGTACCGCTCGCCGCCGCGGCGGCCGCGGCGCTGCTCGTCACGGGGTGCGGCGGCGACGATGGGCCGAGCCCGGCTGCGTCGGCCGCCACCGCGGCCGCGACGTCCAGCGGCGGCACGTCGGCCACCACCGACGCAACGGCCGCCACCGCGGCCGACCAGCCGTACGTCGACACCGACGTATACGGCACCGGGCCGAACGACGCGGTCACGGATTCGACCGAAGGCGCGGCGGTCGTGCACCGCCAGGTCGCGATCGGCGGCAAGACGATCCAGTACACGGCCACCACGGGCCACCTGACGACGATCGATCCGATCACGTCGGCGCCGAACGCGAAGATGTTCTACGTCGCGTACACGCAGGACAATCCCGACCCGTCGAAGCCGCGCCCGGTCACGTTCTTCTACAACGGCGGCCCCGGCTCGTCGTCGGTCTACCTGCTGCTCGGCTCGTACGGGCCGAAGCGCCTGCAGTCGTCGTTCCCGAACTTCACGCCGCCCGCGCCGTACAAGCTGCTCGACAACCCGGACAGCCTGCTCGACCGCACCGACCTCGTGTTCATCAACCCGGTCGGCACCGGCTACTCGACCGCGATCGCGCCGGCGAAGAACAAGGACTTCTGGGGCACCGACCAGGATGCGCGCTCGATCGACCGCTTCATCCAGCGCTACCTGACCAAGTACTCGCGCTGGAATTCGCCGAAGTTCCTGTACGGCGAGTCGTACGGCACCGCGCGCAGCGCGGTCGTGTCGTGGGTGCTGCACGAGGACGGCATCGACCTGAACGGGATCACGCTGCAGTCGTCGATCCTCGACTACGCGAACGCGCTGTCCGCGCCGGGCACGTTCCCGACGCTCGCGGCCGATGCGTTCTACTGGAAGAAGACGACGCTCAACCCGACGCCGACCGATCTCGACGCGTACATGGTCCAGGCCCGCCACTACGCGGACAACACGCTCGCGCCGCTTGCGCAGAAGCCGAATCCGCAGGACGGCGGCTTCGTGAACGTGCGGCTGAACCTGAAGCTCTCGACCGCGCAGCAGATGGGCGCGTACATCGGCACGGACCCGACGTCGCTGATCCAGACCTTCGGCAACCCGGCTGCGCTCGGCAACGTGCCGTCGTCGAACGACAACCCGCCGTACACGTTCTTCCTGACGCTCGTGCCGGGCACGCAGATCGGCCAGTACGACGGTCGCGCGAACTTCACGGGCAAGGGCATCGCGCCGTACATCCTGCCGAACTCGGGCAGCAACGATCCGTCGATCACGAACGTCGGCGGCGCGTACACGGTGCTGTGGAACAGCTACATCAACACCGATCTCAAGTACACGTCGACGTCGTCGTTCGTGGACCTGAACGACCAGGTCTTCAACAACTGGGACTTCAGCCACACGGACCCGACCGGCGCGAACAAGGGCGGCGGCAATACGCTGTACACGGCCGGCGACCTGGCGTCGACGATGAGCGTGAACCCGGACCTGAAGGTGCTGTCGGCGAACGGTTATTTCGACGCCGTCACGCCGTTCCACCAGACGGAGCTGACGCTCGCGCAGATGCCGCTCGATCCGACGCTGAAGGCGCAGAACCTGACGATCAAGAACTACCCGTCGGGCCACATGATCTACCTGAACGACGCGTCGCGGACCGCGCTGAAGGGCGATCTCGCCAACTTCTACGACGGCATTCTCGCGAACCGTACTGCGCTGCAACGCGTGCTGAAGCTGCAGGCGCGCACGCAGCAGATGAAGCAGCAGAAACTGCAGCAGCAGGGGCAGTAAGCGGCGAGGGCGGCGGACGCCGCCCCGGATGGACGACAGCCCGATCGGCGCAGGCCGGTCGGGCTGTTTTGCTTTTGTCACGGATGACGGCGCGGCGTGTGATTGCGCCGGCCGGGAAAAGACGTGGCCGTGGGAAGGGCGGAGCGGCGCCCGCTTACGCCAGCACGAGCCGCACGCCGACCGCGACCAGGGTCGACGCGAGCAGGTTGCGCAGCAGCCGCTCGGGCGCGCGCGCCGACAGCAGGCTGCCGATCACGATGCCGGGCAGCGAACCGAGCAGCAGCGACAGCAGCATCGACCAGTCCACCGAGCCGAGCAGCCAGTGGCCCATGCCCGCGACCAGCGTGAGCGGCACCGCATGCGCGATGTCGGAACCGACGATGCGGGTCGTCGCCAGCAGCGGATACAGCAGCAGGAGCACGGTCACGCCGATCGCGCCGGCGCCGACCGACGTCATCGACACGAGCACGCCCAGCACGGCGCCCGTCAGCACGGTCGACCACAGCGTGCGCGCGGGGTTCGGCGTGAGCGGGTTGCGCGCGGCGAATGCCGTGAGTTGAGGGCGAAAGATCAGCGCGAGCGACGTGAGCAGCAGCGCGACCCCGAGCACGAGCTGGATCATCCGCGCGGTGCCCGGCGTGTTCATCCCGTGCGTGTGCAGCCACCACAGCGTGAGCGCCGCGGCCGGTACGCTGCCCACCGCGAGCCGGCCCGTGATGCGCCAGTCGACCGAGCCTTTCAGGCCGTGGACGAGCGTGCCGGTGGCCTTGGTCGCGGCCGCGTACAGCAGGTCCGTGCCCACGGCCGTCGCCGGGTGGACGCCGAACAGCAGCACGAGGATCGGCGTCATCAACGAACCGCCGCCGACGCCCGTCAGGCCGACGAGAATGCCGACGAACAGGCCGGACAGCGAGTACAGCAGATCGATATGGGGAAGCGACATCGGAGGCAGGCGGTTAGGTGGCGTTCGGCGGCGGCGCGCGGCCGCGGCGCTGCGCGCGCGTCAAAGTCCGCCATTGTCGCAAAAGTGGCGCGTCAATGTACGACTGCGTTAAAAATCGGCCGGGAAGGTCTGCACCGCAGGCGGCCGGCGGGACGTAAAACGGGCGTTTGAATGGGGCGCGGCCGACGATGACGACCGGTCTGAAAGCGATGACGAACCGGGGCCGACGCCGTGTATCCGGGCGCGCATAAAAAGGGCGCGACAGTGCGCGCCCCGACTCGATGCCGGTTCCGGGCCGCCCATCGACGGTCAGTGCATCGCGGGCCCGGCACCTTCGACCGTGCGTGGCGGCCGGATGCGCAGCGCGAAACCGGTCAGCGCGGCCACGGCCGCAAACGCCGCGCCGAACGCGAAGGCCGCGTGGTAGCCGCCGTTCAGTGCGTCGAGCGGCGCCGCTTGCGCTGCCGCGAGCGCATCGGTGCGTGCGCCGGCGAGACTCGCGAGGACCGCGAGCCCGAGCGCGCCGCCCATCATGAACGCGGTGTTGACGATCCCCGACGCGAGCCCGGAATCGGCCGGATCGACGTCGTTCATCGCGGCGAGCAGCACCGGATTGAACGCGACGCCTGCACCAATGCCCAGCAGCGTCATGCCGGGCAGCACGTGCCACACGAAACCGCCGTCGACCGGCGCGCGCGAGAACAGCGCAAGGCCGCACGCCGCGATCAGCAGGCCGGCGGCGATCGGGCCGCGGATCCCGAAGCGCATCACGATCCGCGCCGACAGCCCGAGCGAGAACGCCGCCATGATCAGGTTCGCCGGCAGGAACGCGAGGCCGACCTGCAGCGGCCCGTAGCCGAGCACGCGCTGCATGTACAGCGCGGACAGGAAGAACCACGCGAACATCGCGGCCGCCCACAGCACGGCGATCGCGTTTGCGAGCGCGACGTTGCGCGCGGCGAACAGCGTAAGCGGCATCAGCGGGTGCGCGGCGCGCGACTCGATCGCGATGAACAGCGCGAGCAGCACGACGGCCGCGCCGATCAACGCGACGGTCTGCGTCGACAGCCAGCCGGCCTCGTTGCCGCCGACGATTCCGTAGACGGCCAGCATCAGCGATGCCGTCACCGTGATCGCGCCCGCCACGTCGAGCCGCGCGGTGCCGGCCGCCGCACGCGTGCGCGGCAGCAGCGCGGCGCACATCGCGTAGACCGCGACGCCGATCGGCAGGTTGACGAGGAAGATCCAGTGCCACGACAGCGAGCTCGTCAGCAGCCCGCCGAGCAGCACGCCGATGCTGCCGCCGCCCGCGCACACGAAGCCGTAGACGCCCATCGCGCGAGCGCGTTCGCCGGGCTCGGTGAACAGGTTCATGATCAGCGACAGCGAGACGGCCGACACGACCGCGCCGCCGAGCCCCTGCACCGCGCGCGCGGCGATCAGCATCGCCTGCGATTGCGCGAGCCCGCATGCGAGCGACGCGAGCGTGAACACGACGAGGCCCGCGAGAAACATGCGCCGCTGGCCGTACAGGTCGCCGAGCCGGCCGCCGAGCAGCAGGCAGCCGCCGAATGTCAGGAGGTAGGCATTGACGACCCACACGAGGGCCGTTTCGGTGAAGTGGAGATCGGTGCTGATCGACGGCAGCGCAACGTTCACGATCGTGCTGTCGAGCACGATCATCAGCACGCCGAGGCAGAGCACGATCAGCGCGTACCAGCGCTTCTCGCCGTGAATCCCGTGGGTCATGGGCTCGCAGCCTTCTATTCGTTATATGGAAGGATGCATTGTAGATGCCACCGGCGCGGGCTTCCTGTCGGTTTGTGGCAGGAGCGTCGCGTAGCGGCGCGTGTGGCCCGGCGCGCGTGAAGCGGGATGTTGCGTTACGCGCGCCCCGGCAATTCGCAGCCGTCGGGGCCGCAGGCGGCCGCGTCGCTGCCGTCGAGTTCGACGACGCCGTCGCGCCACGCGTGGTCGAGCGCTTGCGCGAACGCGTCGGCCGGCTGCGCGCCCGATACGGCGTAGCGGCCGCCGAATACGAACAGCGGCACGCCGCGCCCGCCGATCTGCGCGGCGCGCGCGATGTCGGCCTCGACTTCGTCGCGGTACGCGTCGCTGTGCAGCACCGCTTCGACGGCCGAGCGCTCGAGCCCGGCTTCGACCGCGAATTCGGTCAGCGCGGCATGATCGAACAGCGAGCCGTGCTCGCAGAAATACGCGCGATACAGGCGCTCGGTCAGCGCATGCGCGCGGCCCGACGCGTGCGCGAGCTTCACGAGCCGGTGGCCGTCGAGCGTGTCGCCGACGAGCGTGCCGGGCAGGTCGTAGCGCAGCCCGACGCTCGCGGCCGCCTCGGTTACCTGGCGCAGCATCTGGTCGACCTGTGCGGGCGCCATCCGGTATTTGCCTGCGAGCATCGCCTCGACCGGCTCGACGGGCTGGCCGGGCATCAGCCGGTACGCGCGCAGCGCGACGTCGACGCGGTCGGCGTGCGCGAACGCGGCCAGCGCCTCGTCGAAACGGCGCTTGCCGATCCAGCACCATGGGCAGATCAGGTCGGACCAGATTTCGACGGTCAGGGTCGGGCGGTCGGTCGGGGCGGGAGCGGTCGTCATGGCGGTTGGAGCGGTCAAAAATGTAACTGTGACTATATCACTTTATGCTCCCGGGCTCCGTCGTCCGCAGGCCCGTGCGGAATCCGGGCCGCGCCCGCGCATCGCGAAGCCTGGACGCGGCATCGGCAGCCCGGTACCGGTGAACGGAGCGTGCCGTCATCACGCCCGCCGCTGCGCGCTCAGGCGTCGCCCTGCGTTTCCTTCAGATGCTTCAGATGCTTGTAGACCGTCGCGCGCCCCATCCCGAGCACGTTCGCGACGTAGTTCGCCGCGCTCTTGCCGCGGAACGCGCCTTCCGCGTACAGCGCCTCGACGAGTTCGCGCCGATGCTCGCGCGTGAGCCCGTTCAGCCCGACCTGCCGCTCGCGCAGCCAGCCGTGCAGGAACGTATTGATGCGCTCCTGCCAGTCGTCGCGGAACAGCTCGTCGGGCTGCGCGACGACGCCCGCGCCCTTAATGAACAGGTCGAGCGTCGCGCGCACCTCGTCGAACACCGCGATGTTGAAGTTGATGCACATCATCCCGGCCGGGCGGCCTTCGTCGTCGAACAGCACGTTGCTCACGCAGCGCATCCGCCGGCCGTCCCAGTTCAGCTTCTCGTACGGGCCGATCACGCGCTCGCGCGCCGAATGATCGATTTCCTCGAGCGCGGAATCGTCGCCGACCTCGCGCTTCGACAGGTTGTTCGCCAGATACAGCACCGTCTGGTCGTGCAGGTCGTGGATCACGACTTCCGCGTACGGGAAGAACAGCGCGGCGATACCGTCGGCGATCGGCGCATAGCGGGTGAGCAGCAGGTCTTTGACGGGAGATTTCTTCTTGCGCATCGGTATCGCGATCTCGGGTGGGCGGGAGCCGGGCAGCGTGTCGGGCCGGCGGGCCGGCGCACCGTCGGCCGGCATGCCCGTGCGCCCGCGCGCGGCCGCCGCGGCGGTTGCGCCATTGTATCGGCCCCGCGCGCGCGGGGCGCTCATCCGCGCGTCAGATGCGTGTACAGCGCGTGCGCGATCGCGATGTCCTCGAGCCCGAGGCCGATCGAGCGGAAGAATGCGTGACGCGTGCGCGACGGCGCCGCGCAGGTGCCGGCGACGAGCGCGGGCAGGTCGCCGGCGATCCGGCCGGCATCCCAGCCGTGCTCGTCCGCCGCGATCTGCATCTCGCCGGCGCTCGCGGGCGTCGTGTGCCGGTAGTCGCAGTAGACGTCCATGTCCGGCAGCCACGCGGGCGGGATTTCGTGTGCGCGCGCGACGTTCGTGCTGATCGACGTGACGAGCGCGGCGCGCGTGAGCATCCCGTCGCCGAGCACGGGCGTGCCCGACGACGTGCACAGCATCACCACGTCCGCGTCGCGTACGCACGCCTCGACGCTTGCCGCCGCGCGTGCGCGCGGGTCGAGCGCGGCGAGGCTCGCCTGCAGTGCCGTATCGCCGGCCAGCGCGGGCGAGTACACGCGGATCGTGTCCCAGTCGCGCAGCGCCGCCGTGTGCCGCAGGTGCGCGAGGCCGACCGCGCCCGCGCCGACGATCGCCAGATGACGCGCGTTGCGCGGCGCGAGGCAGTCGACCGCGAGCGCCGTCGTGCCGGCCGTGCGTTCGACGGTCAGCAGCCCGGCGTCGCACCACATCAGCGGCCGGCCGGTTTGCATCGACATCAATGCGGTCCATGCGGTGACGATGGGTTTGCCGCCTGTCACGACATACGGCGACAGCTTCGCGCCGAATACCTGCTGGTCGGCGAGCGCGCCGAGATACGTGATGAAGTCGCCGGCCTGGTCGGGAAACGGCGTGAGCGTCTGCGGCGGCTGCACCGCGCGCGCCGCGGCGAGCGACGCGAACATGCGGCGCAGCGTGCCGAGCACGTCGAGCGACGGCAGCGCCGCGCGCACCGCGGCTTCGTCGACGGTCAGCGGCAGGGTGGGGCAGGGTTGCGTCATCGGGACATCTCCGGTGCGGGCTGGACAGAAAGTCTCGAAAGACGGTGTCCGGCGGGGTTCGTTGTGGAATAAAAGTCTAATATAGACAAACGAAATCGGGATAATTTTTCTTTTCGAGACGTCGTGGCGGTGCTGGGATCATGAAAAATTCCACAGAATCAACGATGTTTTGGCTCGGACGACGAAATTTCGGCGTCGAGCAACACGGCGATCTCCTCGTATCCCCTATAGTCTATAGTAGACTTTGAGTCTATATTTCGCATGCAGAGCCCGACACGTCGCCATGCGGCGGCCGCCTGCGCCGAATCCCGACCCGGCGTCCGACCGAGGGCGTCGTGCGACCGATCTTCATCGCCTCATTCCAGAACAGAAGGACCGTCATGAACTGGAAACTTTCCCTCTGCGCCGCTGCGGCGCTCGCGTGCGCGGCCGTCACGGCCCATGCGGAACAGACCATGTTGCGCTTCGGGATCGAAGCCGCCTATCCGCCGTTCGAGAGCAAGACGCCGGCCGGTCAGCTGCAGGGTTTCGACGTCGACGTCGGCAATGCGGTATGCGCGAAGCTGAACATGAAGTGCGTGTGGGTCGAGAACGCGTTCGACGGGCTGATCCCGGCGCTGCAGGCGCGCAAGTTCGACGCGATCAACTCGGCGATGAACATCACCGCGAAGCGCAAGCAAAGCATCGACTTCACGCCGGCGATCTACGTGGTGCCGATCGTGATGGTCGCGAAGCACGGCTCGCCGCTGAAGCCCGACGTCGCGAGCCTGCGCGGCAAGCACGTCGGCGTGCTGCAGGGCTCGTCGCAGGAGGATTTCCTGAAGGCGCACTGGGCCAATGCGGGCGTGGACGTCGTGTCGTACCCGGATCAGGACCAGATCTACGCCGATCTCGTCGCGGGGCGTCTCGACGCGGCCGTGCAGGAAGCGCAGACCGCGCAGGACGGCTTCCTCGACAAGCCGGCCGGCCGCGACTACCGGATCGTCGGCGAGCCGCTGAAGGATCCGGCGACGCTCGGCGAAGGCACCGGCTTCGGGATGCGCAAGAACGACAAGGCGCTGCAGGCGAAGATCGTCGGTGCGCTCGATGCGCTGAAGAAGGACGGCACGCTGAGCGCGCTGTCGCAGAAGTACTTCAAGCGCGACATCATCGCGAAGTAAGCGCCGCCGCGTGCCGCCCGCCGGGCCGGCGCACGGCGCATCCCATCTCGACGCAGTGCGGGGGACCATGGATTTCGACGTCATCGTTCTGGGGGCCGGCATCGTCGGCGTGTCGTCGGCGCTGCATCTGCAGGATCGCGGGCTGCGCGTCGCGCTCGTCGACCGGCGCGCGCCCGGCGAGGAAACCAGCCACGGCAATGCGGGGCTGATCGAGCGCTCGTCGGTCGTGCCGTATGCGTTTCCGCGCCGGCTCGGCACGCTGCTGCGCTACGCGCGCAACCGTTCGGTCGATCTCTATTGGGATTACCGCGCGCTACCTGCGTATGCGGGCTGGCTCGCGCGCTTCTGGCGCGAATCGTCGCCGCAGCGGCTCGCGGCCGCCGCGCGCGACCTGCTGCCGCTCGTCGCGGCGAGCGTCGTCGAGCACGTTGCGCTGCTCGCACGCACCGACGCGCAGCCGCTCGTGCACGACGGCGGATGGATCGAGGCGTTCCGTTCACCGGGGCTGTTCGACGCGGAAGCGCGCGCGCAGCAGCAGGTCGCCGCCGCGCACGGGTTGCGGATGACCGTGCTCGACGCGCATGCGCTGCGCGCGCGAGAGCCCGGTATCGGCGACGCCTTCTGCGGCGCCTTCCACTGGCAGGATCCGAAGACCGTGTCGAGCCCGGGCGGGCTGACCAAGGCCTATGCGCGACTGTTCGAGCGCGACGGCGGCACGTTCGTGCACGGCGACGCGACGACGCTCGTGCAGGTCGATGACGGCTGGCAGGTCCGATCCGAACACGGGCCGATCTCGGCGCGCTCGGCCGTGGTCGCGCTCGGGCCGTGGTCCGATCAGGTGTTCGCGCCGCTCGGCTACCGGATTCCGCTGCGCGCGAAGCGCGGCTATCACATGCATTACCGGCCGACGCGCACGCCGCTGAACGTGCCCGTGTGCGATACCGAGGCCGGTTTCGTCGTCGCGCCGATGGAGGGCGGCCGCCTGCGGCTGACGACGGGCGTCGAGATCGCGCCGCGTGGTGCGCCGCCGACCGGCGTGCAACTCGCGCGCGCCGAACCGCTGGCGCGCGACGCGTTCGGCATCGGCGAGCGGCTCGATCCGGAACCGTGGCTCGGGATGCGGCCGTGCACGCCCGACATGCGTCCGGTGATCGGGCCCGCGCCGCGCCATCGCCATTTGTGGTTCGCGTTCGGCCACTGCCATCACGGGCTCACGCTTGGGCCCGCGACCGGCCGCCTGCTCGCCGAAATGATGACGGGCGCGCCGACCTATATCGATCCGCATCCGTATCGGCCCGCACGCTTCAGTTGAACCGGCCGCGCGCAGTTGCGGCGTCGGTCGCCGGCACGCGCCGATGGCAATGCGCGTATCTCACGGTTTTTCGTTCTGCTGCCCGGGTGGTCGAAATCCGCGCCGTCGAAAATGATCTGCCAATCGACAAGAAAGACATTCAGGCTTCCCGCGTGCTTTCGTCGCATGAATGATCGCCACCACTCGTCGCGCCGCCGCATGGAATAACCGGCCGCCGCCGTCCGTTTACATACCGAGTTCCGGCACAGCCGGCCGGCGGGATAATGATCGCGACGCAGCCGATCGTCCCGTTCGGCGGCACCGTGTCGCGACACGACGCCAAGGAGAACGGGAATGAAACGGATGCTCTTCGCTGCCGCGCTGACGGTGGCGATCGTGCGGCCGGCGGCCGCGGAACCGCCCCAGGTCGGCGACGGGAAACTGGTCGACGAAGCGCACATGACGCTGTACGTGTTCGATCGCGATGCGCCGGGCAAGAGCATGTGCGACGGCACATGCGCAGCGAACTGGCCGCCCGCGCTCGCCGACGCGTACGACAGGGCGTCGGGTGCGCTGAGCCTCGTCGCCCGCGACGACGGCAAAAAGCAATGGGCATACCGCGGCCGCCCGCTGTATCGCTGGAAGATGGACCGCAAGGCCGGCGACGCGAGCGGCGATGGAATCGGCGGCATGTGGCACGTCGCGCGACCGTGACCGTGACCGTGACCGCGCGGCGACGCGCGAGGCGCCCCGATGAGCTATGAATCGGATCTGCTGGTATGGCTTCCGCATCTCACGCGCTATGCGCGTGCGCTAACGGGCGAGCGCGCGTGGGCCGACGATCTCGTGCAGGACACGCTCGAGCGTGCGCTGAACCGGCCGCCGCGCGACGGCGGCAACCTGCGCGCATGGTTACTGACGCTGCTGCGGCACCGCTTCATCGACCAGTTGCGCGCGCGGCACGAGATCGCGGTCGACGACGCGACGGCACCGTGGCAGACGATGGCCGCGCCGGCCGGCGAGGTCGGCGGGCTGGAGTTGCGCGACGTGCAGCGTGCGCTGTACCGGCTGCCGGTCGAACAGCGCGAGGTGCTGCTGCTGGTCGCGCTGGAGGAGTTGAGCTATCGCGATGCCGCGCAGGTGCTCGGCGTGCCGGTGGGCACGGTGATGTCGCGGCTCGCGCGGGCGCGCGCGCAGATGCGCGCGTTGCTGTCGGACGCGCCGTCGACGCACGGCACGGCCACGTTACGGGTGATCGGGAAGCCATGATGGACGATCCGCGCAAGCCTTCGAACGAGCAGGGAGACGATGCGTCGGCGCAACTGCTGTCCGCGCTGCTGGACGGCGAACTGTCCGGGCACGAGCGGCGCGAGGTGCTCGCGCGCCTGCAGGCCGATCCGCAGGAAGCCGAACGATTCGCGCATTACCGCGCGCAGCGCGATGCGCTGAAGGCGCTGTTCCCGTTGCCGGGCGCGGCGCCCGCGTTGTTCGTGCAGCGCCGCGCGCCGCGCTGGCGCGCGGTCGCGCATGCGTTCGCGGGGCTGGCGGCCGGGCTGCTGATCGGTGTCGCGCTGCATGCGGGCTGGGCGGCATTCGGCCGCGAACCGGCGTTCGCCGCGCGCGCCGATGTCGCCTACGCGGTGTACGCGGCCGACCGCGAGCATCCGGTGGAAGTCGGCGCGAACGATCCCGAGCGTCTCGCCGCGTGGTTGTCGGCGCGCGTCGGCCGGCCGGTGCGCGCGCCGTCGCTCGACGAATACGGTTACGCGCTGCTGGGCGGCCGGTTGCTGCCCGGCGACGCGGGGCCGGCCGCGCAGCTCATGTACCAGCGCGCGGACGGTGCGCGCGTGACGCTGTACATGACCGCATACGATGCGCGGCGTCTCGCGCCGCACGCGCTGTCGGCGAACGGCCGCTACACGTATTTCTGGTCGGATCGCGGCATGGGTTATGCGCTGTCCGGCCGTGGCGACGAACGGCGTCTGCGCGAGCTCGCGATCGACGCATGCGGTGCGCTGGGCGGGCCGACCGACGCGTGGAAGGGCTGACGCGCGGCGCCCGCAGGGAGCAGGCGATGAAGATGGCGACGATGAAGGGGCTCGTACTGGCGGTGTTCGCCGCGGGCACGGTGCTTGCGCACGCGGATGCCGACACGCCCCTGCGCGTGCCGATCGACGCGGACGGCGTGCAGCGCGCGACGATCGTCGGTGGCAGCTATTTCTTCCGGCCGAATCACGTGATCGTCCGTGCGCACGCGCCGGTCGAACTGACCGTGTCGGCCGAGCCCGGCGTGGTGCCGCACAGTTTCGAGATCGACGCGCCGCAGGCCGGCATCGCGGTACGCACCGAGCTCGGCACGACGCCGAAGACGTTTCGTTTCACGCCGGTGCAGCCGGGGCGATTCGCCTACTATTGCACGCACCGGCTACTGTTTTTCAGAAGCCATCGGGAGCGCGGAATGGAAGGCGTGATCGATGTCGAGGCGGCGCCGTGATCGCCGCGTTGCTGGCCGCGAGCCTGATAGGAGCGAGCATGACCGCCGATCCCGTGACCGTCGCGCAGGCGCATTTCGACCACGTCCGCTCGTACCGCGCGACGATCCGCTCGTCGGCGCGCGACGGCGAGCGCACCGAAATCCGCTACGCGTACCTGAAACCGGGCTTCGTCCGGATGGATTTCGTGTCGCCGCATCGCGGCGCGGTGCTCGCGTACGATCCCGGCGACGGCAAGGTCAGGCTGCGCCCGTTCGGCACGCATGCGCCGCCCGCGCTGACGCTGTCGCCGTCCAATCCGCTCGTGCGCGACCGCACCGGCCACCGGGTCGACCGCTCGGACGTCGGCGAACTGCTGCGCAACGTGCATGCGCTGCAGCAGGGCGGTGCGACGGTGACCGAAGGCGAGGAGGCCGTCGGCGGCCGGACCGCGCAGCGCGTGCTGGTCACGGGCGCACCCGCGCACGCGATCGACGGCGTGCATCGCTACCGGTTGTGGCTCGACGCCGCGGACGGCTTTCCGCTGAAGGTCGTCAGCTATGCGGGCGACGACGACGTGCCGCTCGAAACCGTGACGCTCGACGACGTGGAGATCGACGTCGCGTTTCCCGAGCGTTTCTTCGCGCCCTGACGGCGCGCCGATCCGCGTTCCTGAACGCGCATGCCGGAGGCTGCATGGCGGAGTACCGGTTTTCGACAACCTGGCGGGTGGATGCGCCGCTCGCGGCGGTCTGGGACGCGATCTACCAGGTCGATCGCTGGCCCGACTGGTGGAAGGGCGCCGTGCGCACCGTCGAGCTGGAACCGGGCGACGCGCGCGGCGTCGGCGCGTTGCACCGGTATACGTGGAAGGGGGCGCTGCCGTACCGGCTGACCTTCGATATGCGCGTGCGGCGCGTCGAGCGGCCGCATGCGCTCGAAGGCCATGCGAGCGGTGCGATCGAGGGCGACGGCTGCTGGTCGTTCGCCGCCGACGGCGCGCGCACCGTCGTGCGCTACGACTGGCACATCCGCACGCACGGCTGGATGAACTGGCTGGAGCCGCTCGCGCGGCCGCTGTTCCGGTGGAACCACGACGTCGTGATGCGCGAAGGCGCGAAGGGGCTCGCGCGGCGGCTGGGCGCGACCGTCGAGACGGACGGCCGGACCTTCCGGCCGTTGTCCGGCGCGGACTGCGCCGACGCGTGAAATCGGCCCGGCGACGCCGGCGAGCGAGCACGGCGCGGCAGACGAAATCGGCGTCCGCGCGGTTTTTTCGATGCGATGTCACCGGTCCCGGCAACTCCGGGCTTACCCGGTGTCCAAACGGGGCTGGATGGGATCAGCGGGCCGCATGGGCCCGCCTGGCGGGTCGGTCGCATTCGACATGGCATTGTTTTAAAAGGGGTTTTTGTTGTTTTCGTGGGTTTTTCCCGCCGCGTCGCCGCCCCGAAAATTCCTCCGGTTTCCCTTCTTGAATTTGTCAAAACCCGTCCATATAATTAGCACTCGCTGCACGAGAGTGCTAACAATTCTCTGCCGGGCGCCAAGCCGGGCAGTTTCCCTAAGCGTTCTTCAATCTCAGTCAAGAGAGGAGTGAATATGAACCTTCGTCCTTTGCACGATCGCGTGATCGTCAAGCGCCTGGATCAGGAAACCAAGACCGCCTCGGGCATCGTGATCCCCGACGCCGCTGCTGAAAAGCCGGATCAGGGCGAAGTCCTGGCCATCGGCCCGGGCAAGCGCGACGACAAGGGCGCCCCGATCGCGCTCGACGTGAAGGTCGGCGATCGTGTCCTGTTCGGCAAGTACGCAGGTCAGACCGTGAAGGTCGACGGCCAGGAACTGCTGGTCATGCGCGAAGAAGACATCATGGCCGTGGTCAACGCCAAGTAAGCGTCCTCCGACGGTACATATTCCCAAGAATTCAAGGAGTTAGAAGATGGCAGCTAAAGACGTCGTATTCGGCGATTCCGCCCGTTCGAAGATGGTCGAAGGCGTGAACATTCTCGCCAACGCAGTCAAGGTCACGCTGGGTCCGAAGGGCCGCAACGTCGTGCTCGAGCGCAGCTTCGGCGGCCCGACGGTCACCAAGGACGGTGTGTCGGTCGCGAAGGAAATCGAGCTGAAGGACAAGCTCCAGAACATGGGCGCGCAAATGGTCAAGGAAGTCGCTTCCAAGACCAGCGACAACGCAGGCGACGGCACGACGACGGCAACCGTCCTCGCGCAATCGATCGTTCGCGAAGGCATGAAGTACGTCGCATCGGGCATGAACCCGATGGACCTGAAGCGCGGCATCGACAAGGCAGTCGCAGCGGCTGTCGAAGAGCTGAAGAAGATCAGCAAGCCGTGCACGACCAACAAGGAAATCGCACAGGTCGGCTCGATCTCGGCGAACAGCGACTCGTCGATCGGCGATCGCATCGCTGAAGCGATGGACAAGGTCGGCAAGGAAGGCGTGATCACCGTCGAAGACGGCAAGTCGCTGGCCGACGAGCTCGACGTCGTCGAAGGCATGCAATTCGACCGCGGCTACCTGTCGCCGTACTTCATCAACAACCCGGACAAGCAAGTCGCCGTCCTCGACAACCCGTTCGTGCTGCTGCACGACAAGAAGGTGTCGAACATCCGTGATCTGCTGCCGGTGCTCGAGCAAGTCGCGAAGGCTGGCCGTCCGCTGCTGATCATCGCTGAAGACGTCGAAGGCGAGGCACTGGCCACGCTGGTCGTCAACAACATCCGCGGCATCCTGAAGACCGTTGCGGTCAAGGCGCCGGGCTTCGGCGATCGTCGCAAGGCAATGCTGGAAGACATCGCGATCCTGACCGGCGGTCAAGTCGTCGCGGAAGAAACCGGCCTGACGCTCGAGAAGGCAACGCTGGCAGAACTGGGCCAGGCGAAGCGCATCGAAGTGGGCAAGGAAAACACGACGATCATCGACGGCGCAGGCGAAGCCGTGAACATCGAAGCACGCGTGAAGCAAGTGCGCGCGCAAATCGAAGAAGCGACGTCGGACTACGACCGTGAAAAGCTGCAAGAGCGCGTGGCCAAGCTGGCAGGCGGCGTTGCAGTGATCAAGGTCGGTGCTGCGACCGAAGTCGAAATGAAGGAAAAGAAGGCACGTGTCGAAGACGCACTGCACGCGACGCGCGCAGCTGTGGAAGAAGGCATCGTTGCAGGTGGCGGCGTTGCGCTGATCCGCGCACGCACCGCGATCGCAGGCCTGACCGGCGCGAACGCCGACCAGAACGCCGGCATCAAGATCGTGCTGCGCGCAATGGAAGAGCCGCTGCGCCAGATCGTCACGAACGGCGGCGAAGAAGCCAGCGTCGTCGTGGCGGCGGTTGCTGCAGGCAAGGGCAACTACGGCTACAACGCAGCAACGGGCGAGTACGTCGACATGGTTGAAGCCGGCGTCGTCGACCCGACCAAGGTCACGCGCACCGCACTGCAGAACGCAGCTTCGGTTGCAGGCCTGCTGCTGACGACGGACGCAGCTGTCGCAGAACTGCCGAAGGAAGATGCACCGATGCCGGGCGGCATGCCGGGCGGCATGGGCGGCATGGGCATGGACATGTAATCGACTTCGGTCGATTGTCCGGAGCGCGCAGCGATGCGCGTTCCAGCCAAAAGAAAAGACCCGCAGCGATGCGGGTTTTTTTTATGCGTGCGTGGAATGCGGCGCGGCACGGCGTGCGCGGCGGCGGGGCGGCCCGCCCCGGCGACTCAATGCCGATGCGACGTCCTCGACACCAGATCGGCCTTCACGGCCGGCGGCGTGTCCGACTCGTCGTTGCTGCGCGCCCAGAAGAACCGGTCGGGCAGGTACGCGCCCATGCCGGGCCGGAACGCGTCGCGCACGGCCTGGTACAGGTATTCCTGCGCTTCGCGCACGGCTTCCGGCGGCTCCTGGCCGTTCGCGAGCAGCGCCGCGATGGCCGCGCCGAGCGTATCGGTGATGCCCATCAGCCGGTGCGGCGAGCGATCCCACATGTCTTCGCGAAGCTGGCCTTCCTCGCCGTACAGCGTATTGACGAGCCGGTGCGAGCCCGTTTCCGACGACAGGATGTATTCGCAGCCCTGCGACAGCAGGTGCGACACAGCCGCGTCGAGATTCGGCGCCTCGGCATCGCCGTCCGGCTGCGCAAGCGCGATCAGTGTTGCGTGGTCGGCGACCAGCAACGTGGTTTGCGGCGCCAGCAGGTCGGCGATCGACTCGCGCAGGTCGTCGGCGGCGAGCACGTGTTCGTCGTCGAGCGTGAAGTCCGGCGCGAGCACGAGCGGCACGCCGTCGTAGTCGGCGACGACTTCGGCGATCGCGCTGACGACTTCCGCGCGCGTCGCCGCGCCGATCTTGAACGCGGCAACCGGCATGTCCTCGAGCAGCATGCGCGCCTGCGCGGCGACGACGTCGGGGTCGAGGCCGGTCACTTCATCGCAGGCGGCCGAGTCGCGCACGGTATAGCCGGTCAGGACGGACACGCCGTGACAGCCCATGCTCGCCAGGGTCATCAGATCGGCTTGGAGGCCGGAGCCGCCGGTGGGATCGGACAGGCCGAAGGTGAGGACGATCGGAGGGGCGTTGCTGGACATGTAAAAATGGGGCAAGAGAAAAACGGACAAGCGACGGAGATGCGGACCGCGAGGCGAATGGGCTTGTTTGGCCCTGTGTTGCCCGGCAGGCCGCACTTTTCAACCATTATGCGGTGGAATCCGGCCGGTACGACGGATTTTTTAGCGCAGCGCAACGTAGTTGCCGTCCTCCAGCGCGATTGCTAGGCAGTCCGGCCCCGACACGGTACCATCATGGCTCCCGAATTTACCGACTTTTCCCCGACGCGGCTTAAGATGGAATACAAGAGCTGGATGTGCCTGATTTGTGGCTGGATTTACGACGAAGAAGCCGGGCTGCCGGAAGAGGGCATTGCCCCGGGCACGCGCTGGGAAGACGTCCCGATCAATTGGACGTGTCCCGAATGCGGTGCCCGCAAGGAAGACTTCGAGATGGTCCAGATCTGATCGGACCGCTGGCCCACGGACACCCCGCTCAGGCCTCGCACCGGCCCGGCGCTCGCGCGCCGCGGTTCGCGCGAGCGACTTGACGATGACAGGCGCGCGTGTCCATGACGTCCGATCCGGCGAACGTTCCCCACCCTGACGCATTGCCCAACCCGCGCGGCGGCGCCGTACGCGCGGCCGACGCGTGGCTGGCGGCCGCCGCCGACGCATTCGAGCGGCGCGACGCCGCCGCGGCGCCGCTGGCGGCGGCCGCGGCCGTGCTCGCGGAAGCCGGCTGGCTGCCGGCCGCGCGTTTTGCCGGGCAACTGTCGGCCGCCGTGCCGCTCGTCGCCACCGAGCCGACTTCGGCCGGCTGGCGCGCGGCGCTGCACGATTTTCGTGCGGCCGTCGGGCGCCACAACCTGCGCGAGCTCGCGTGCTCGCCGGTTCTCTTCGAGCATTTCCGTGCATTGCGCGCGCAAAGCGCCGCCGACCTGCGCGCGAGCACGCCGCTCGATGCGCTCGCGCTGGTCGGCCGGGCGGTGCCGCCTGCCACGCTGCGTGCGCTACCCGACGCCTTCGCGCCTCGGATTCGCGCCCGCTACGAGCAGGCGCTGCTCGACGTGCTGCGTGCCGAGCACGGCGTGCCGGGCGCGGCGCTCGACGAAGTCGACGCGATGCTGGCCGCGCTCACCGACGACGGGCCGTACGATTTCTGGCGGCTCGCGGCCGCGTGCGTGCGCGCGCTGCGCGCAAGCGGCGCACCCGAGCTGAAGCGCTTTCTCGCGCGGATCAACCTGCTGCTCGGCGAACACGCGCAGGGCCGGCGCAGCGCGCCGCCCGAGCTGGTGCGCGAGACGGTGGCGCTGCTGTGGCGCGATTTCGCGCTGTTCGGCGCCGCCGCCGAGGACGTCGCGCTCGTCGACGTGCTGCACGACTACGGATTGACGGTCGACTGGCACGTCGCCGGCACGCCCGCATCCGAAGCGTTGTGGGAGGCCGATGCCGCGCGGGCCGAGCACGATGCGGTCGCCGCCGCGCCCACCCGTGCGCTCGGCGTCGTGACCGTCAACGCGCATGCCTATGAGGATTTCCTGCAGACCGCCGATGCGTCGATGGCCGACCTGGCGGCCAACCCGGCCACCGCCGACGCCGGCGCCGCATGGCACGCGTCCGCCGCCGCCTACCGGGTCGGCACGGCCGCGTGCGCGCTCGGGCTCGGCCACGCGGCGCTGCTGGCCGACACGCTGGGCCTCGCGTGGCGCCGTGCAGCGCACGGCGTGCCGCTCGCCGACGGCGGCCTCGATGCGCACCGCCACGCGTCCGACATGCTGCGTGCGGCGCTCCTGAAGATCGCGGCCGGCGTCGCGCCGCCGGATCTCACGGCGGCGTCCGAAGCGCTCGGCACGGCCCTCGGCCGGACCTGACGAACAAGGGGACGGACACGCGACGGCGGCCCTTGTCGCACGGGCCTGCAACACGCTGCCGACAGCGCCCGCGCGCGTGTTAGAGTGCCGTGTGATCCGCGTGCGCCGTTGCCAGCGCGGCGCGGCGTTGCTTGTTGATCGCGGCCCGGTCAGGTCGCGGCGTCTTTGCTAAAATTCAAACCATGTCAAAGCCTTCCGATCGCATCAATCTCACCAACCAGTTCCTGATCGCCATGCCGAACATGGCCGATCCGACGTTCTCGGGAACGGTGATCTATCTTTGCGATCACAGCGAGCGCGGTGCGCTCGGCCTCGTCATCAACCGTCCTACCGACATCGACCTCGAATCGCTGTTCAACCGCATCGACCTGAAGCTCGACATCGAGCCGCTGCTGCACATTCCCGTGTACTTCGGCGGCCCCGTCCAGACCGAGCGCGGCTTCGTGCTGCACGAGCCGGTCGAGGGCGCGAGCTACAACTCGTCGATGTCCGTCGACGGCGGGCTCGAGATGACGACGTCGAAGGACGTGCTCGAGGCGGTCGCGACGGGCACCGGCCCGAAACGCTTCCTGCTGACGCTCGGCCATGCAGGCTGGGGCGCCGGCCAGCTCGAGGAAGAAATTTCCCGCAACGGCTGGCTGACGGTCGCCGCCGATCCGCGCATCGTGTTCGACACGCCGGCCGAAGAGCGCTTCGAAGCCGCACTGGGCCTGCTCGGCGTCAGCTCGTCGATGCTGTCCGGCGAAGCAGGGCACGCATGAGTGGCGCGAGCGCGCGCGATGCGACGCTCCTGGCGTTCGACTACGGCGAAAAACGGATCGGCGTCGCGATCGGCAACGCGCTGACGCGCTCGGCCCGCGCGCTCGTCGTGATCCAGAACCTGAACCGCGAACACCGCTTCAAGGCTGTCGGCGACTTGCTGGCCGAATGGCGGCCGGACGCCCTCGTCGTGGGGCTGCCGATGCATCCGGACGGCACGCCGCACGACATGACGCAGCAGGCGAAGCGTTTCGGCAACCAGCTGAACGGCCGCTTCGGGCTGCCCGTCACGTGGGTCGACGAGCGCTATTCGTCGGTCGAGGCCGAGGCCGGGCTGCGCGAGCGCAACGTGCGCGGCCGCGCCCGCACCGACATGCTCGATGCCGAAGCCGCGCGCGTCATTCTTCAACAGTATCTCGATCAATTGTCCGACCATGAGCACCATTGACGCCGAGGCGCTTTACCGCGTCCTGCTCGACCAGATCCGCGCAGCCTACGGCACGGCGTTCGCCGAACCGGGCGGCCCGCGGCTCGCCGGCATTTACAGCGGCGGCGCGTGGCTCGCCGAGCGCCTCGCGCGCGATCTCGGCGCTCAGGCGTTCGGCGTCGTCAACGTCGCGCTGCACCGCGACGACTACGCGAAGAAGGGGCTGCACAGCCAGGCCAGCCCGACGTCGCTGCCGTTCGAGATCGACGGCGCGCGCATCGTGCTCGTCGACGACGTGCTGTACACCGGGCGCACCGTGCGCGCGGCGCTCAACGAGTTGTTCGACTACGGCCGTCCGGCCGCGGTCGAGCTCGCGGTGCTCGCCGATCGCGGCGGCCGCGAGCTGCCGGTCGCCGCACGCTTCGCGGGCGGCACGCTCGACGTGCCGGCCGACGCGACGCTCGTGCTCGCGCGCGACGATGCGGGCTTCACGCTGCGCGTCGAATCGCACGGCGCCTGAACGACACGCGAACCGTATCCCGGGCCGCCGGTTTGCACCGCGGCCCGTTTGCATAGTTGGAATCACGCACACCATGACCACCGACACCACTGGCCGCACCGGCAATCCCGCGGCGGCCGCGAGCCCCGACCGGTTCCGCTACGGTTTCCTGAAGGGCAACCCGCAGCTCACGAAAAACGGCGAGCTGAAGCACCTGCTGTCGATCGAGGGCCTGCCGCGCTCGATCGTCAATCACATCCTCGATACGGCCGAGCAGTTCGTCAGCGTGACGGACCGTGAAGTGAAGAAGGTGCCGCTGCTGCGCGGCAAGTCCGTGTTCAACCTGTTCTTCGAGAATTCGACGCGCACGCGCACGACCTTCGAGATCGCCGCGACGCGCCTGTCGGCCGACGTGCTGAACCTGAACATCAATGCGTCGTCGACGAGCAAGGGCGAATCGCTGCTCGACACGATCAACAACCTGTCGGCGATGCATGCCGACCTGTTCGTCGTGCGTCACGCATCGAGCGGCGCGCCGTACCTGATCGCCGAGCACTGTGCGCCGCACGTGCACGTGATCAACGCCGGCGACGGCCGCCATGCGCATCCGACGCAGGGCCTGCTCGACATGTACACGATCCGTCACTACAAGCGCGACTTCACGAAGCTGCGCGTGGCGATCGTCGGCGACATCCTGCATTCGCGCGTCGCGCGCTCCGACATCCACGCGCTCACCACGCTCGGCGTGCCGGAAGTGCGCGCGATCGGCCCGCGCACGCTGCTGCCGGGCGGCCTCGAGCAGATGGGCGTGAAGGTGTTCCACAACCTCGACGAGGGGCTGAAGGGCGTCGACGTGATCATCATGCTGCGCCTGCAGAACGAGCGAATGAGCGGCGCGCTGCTGCCGTCCGCGCAGGAGTACTTCAAGACGTGGGGCCTGACGCCCGAGCGCCTCGCGCTCGCCGCGCCCGACGCGATCGTGATGCACCCGGGCCCGATGAACCGGGGCGTCGAGATCGATTCGCAGGTCGCAGACGGCCCGCAGTCGGTGATCCTCAACCAGGTCACGTTCGGCATCGCCGTGCGGATGGCGGTGATGGGCATCGTCGCCGGCAACAGCGACTGAGCCCGCTTTCGCGCGTCCTCATTCGGGCATTCAACGCAATCAACGTATTCACAGACAGCGCATGAAGATTCATATCCAAGGCGGCACGCTGATCGACCCGGTCGCCGGCACCGAACGGCAGGCCGACGTATTCGTCGCGGACGGCAAGATCGCCGCGCTGGGCAGCGCGCCGGCCGGTTTCAACGCGGACAAGACGATCGACGCATCGGGCCTGATCGTCGCGCCCGGCCTCGTCGACCTGTGCGCGCGGCTGCGCGAGCCCGGCTACGAGCACAAGGCGACGCTCGCGTCCGAGATGGCCGCGGCCGTCGCGGGCGGCGTCACGACCCTCGTGTGCCCGCCGGACACCGATCCCGTGCTCGACGAGCCGGGCCTCGTCGAGATGCTCAAGTTCCGCGCGCGCAACCTGCACCAGGCGAACGTGCATCCGCTCGGCGCGCTCACGGTCGGCCTCAAGGGCGAAGTGATCACCGAGATGGTCGCGCTGACCGAATCCGGCTGCGTCGGCTTCACGCATGCGAACGTGCCGGTGCGCGACACGCAGGTGCTGCTGCGCGCGCTGCAATACGCAAGCACTTACGGCTACACGACGTGGCTGCGTCCGCTCGACGCGTTCATCGGCCGCGGCGGCGTGGCCGCGAGCGGCGCGCTCGCGTCGCGGCTCGGGTTGTCCGGCGTGCCGGTCGCGGCCGAGACGATCGCGCTGCACACGATTTTCGAACTGATGCGCGTGACGGGCGCGCGCGTGCACCTCGCGCGGCTGTCGTCGGCGGCCGGGCTTGCGCTCGTGCGTGAAGCGAAGGCCGAGGGGCTGCCCGTGACCTGCGACGTCGGCGTGAACCACGTCCACCTGATCGACGTCGACATCGGCTACTTCGATTCGCAGTTCCGGCTCGATCCGCCGCTGCGCAGCGAGCGCGACCGCGAAGCGATCCGCGTGGCGCTCGCCGACGGCACGATCGACGCGATCTGCTCCGATCACACGCCGGTCGACGACGACGAGAAGCTGCTGCCGTTCGGCGAAGCGACGCCGGGCGCGACGGGGCTCGAGCTGTTGCTGTCGCTGACGCTGAAGTGGGCGGACGAGACGCGCACGCCGCTCGCGCAGGCGCTGCGCCGCATCACGTCCGCGCCGGCCGACGTGCTGCAACTGCCGGCGGGGCGCCTTGCCGAAGGCAGTGCGGCCGACCTGTGCGTGTTCGATCCGCGCGCGCACTGGCGCGTCGAGCCGCGAGCGCTGAAGAGCCAGGGCCACAACTCGCCGTTCCTCGGCTACGAACTGCCGGCCACGGTGCGCACGACGCTCGTGGCCGGGCAGGTCGCGTTCGAGCGCCACTGAACCACGCCGGATCCTCGCCATGACCGCTCTTCGCAAGCTGCGTCTCGTCTTTCATCTGCTGCGCGGCATGGCGATCGTCGCGCTGCGTTTTTCGCACGTCACGCCCGCGCGCCGCGCGGAGCTGATACGCCGCTGGTCGGTCAAGATGCTGCGCATCTGCGGGATGCGCCTCGTCGTCCACAACGACGGCGTGCGGCTCGACGCGAGCGCGCTCGTCGTGGGCAATCACGTGTCGTGGCTCGACATCTATGCGGTGAACGCGTGGCGGCCGACGCCGTTCGTGTCGAAGGCGGAGGTGCGGCAGTGGCCGGTCGTCGGCTGGCTCGCCGAGAAGCTCGACACCGTGTTCCTGCAGCGCGAGAAGCGCACCGAGGCGATGCGGATCATGCACGAGATGGCCGAGCGCCTGCGCACCGGCGGTGTGATGTGCGTGTTTCCGGAAGGGACGACGTCCGACGGCCAGGATCTGCTGCCATTTCATGCGAACCTGTTCCAGGCCGCGGTATCGGCCGGCTGCGCGGTGCAGCCGATCTGCCTGATGTACGAGGACGCGCACGGGCGGCAGTCGGTCGCGCCGGCCTATACGGGCGATTTGTCGCTCGGCAAGTCGCTCGACATGGTGCTGCGCGGCGGGCCGCTCGTCGCGCATCTGTACGTGTGCGAGCCAATTCCGCCGGGCGGGGACCGGCGGGCGACGTCGGCGGCGGCGCGCGACGCGATCGCGGCCGCGCTGGCGACGCTGCAGGAGAAGGTCGGCAAGCCGACGGCCGAGTCGCTCGCCGAGCTGCAGAAGCATGCGTATCCGGCGACCGAGCTCGGCGCAGACGCGGCGGGCTCGGCGACGACCGATGCGCCCGTGCCGGGGCGCGAAGGCTGACGCGCCGGCGGGGCGCGTGAATCAGCGTGCCGTCACTCGCCGCCCGGCGAGCGGCACGCTTCGCACTGCACCTGCGTGACCGTGCGCTGTGCCGGATCGGCCGTCAGCCGAACGGCCGACAACTGGTTTCCCCATACGCATCCCGAATCGAGCGCGACGACGTTGTCGCGCAGCATCAGGCCGAGTGCGGCCCAGTGCCCGAACACGACCGTCACGTCCGCGGTGCGGCGCCCCGGCACGTCGAACCACGGCAGGTAGCCGGGCGGCGCACTGTCGGGGCCGCCGTTCGCCTTGAATTCCATCACGCCGTCGGGCGTGCAGAAGCGCAGGCGCGTGAACGCGTTGAACGCGACGCGCATCCGGTCGCGCTTTTTCAGGTTCGGGTTCCATTGGTTGGGTTCGTTGCCGTACAGGCCTTGCAGCGTGTCGCGCCAGTCGGGGGCGCGGAGTGCGCGCTGGAGTTCGTCCGCGAGTTCGAGCGCGAGCGTGGCGTCCCATTGCGGTAGCACGCCCGCGTGGACGAGCAGCTTTCCGTCTTCGACATGCACGAACGGGCGGTGGCGGACCCAGTCGAGCAGGGCTTCGGCGTCGGGGGCGTCGAGGATCTCGCCGATCGTGTCGCCGGGGCGTTCGGTGCGCAGGCCGGCGGAAACCGCGAGCAGGTGAAGGTCGTGGTTGCCGAGCACCACGGTCGCGCGCGGGCCGAGGTCGACGACCGCACGCAGCGCGGCGAGGGAGCCCGGGCCACGGTTGACGACGTCGCCGGCGATCCAGAGGGGCGTGTCGGCGGAGGGCGCGAGCTGGTCGAGCAGCGACTGGAAAGCGGAATGGCAGCCTTGGATGTCGCCGATGGCGAGGGGGGTGTGCGTCATGAAGGGCGACTGTTACAATTTGTGACGTTCAAGAAAAGTGATGGCCAAAAAACGCTACGGTTGAGAATTTTATTCCGTCAGAGCGTGCCATCGGGACGAAAAAATTTTAAGACCGAGAGGGGCGGAGCGCTGTATCAAGTTGTTAGCGGCATGGCTTTTGCGCACTGCGGATCCCTATAATTGCTTCTTTCCCCAACAAAATTAGCACTTCATGACTTTGACGGTAGGGACGACCGGGTAAAATCCTCGGCCTGATGTGACTGTCATTGTCACTTGCGATTCTCAGCGGCAAGCGTCGGTTGGCGACTTGCCGCGCTTTACTAGAGGGAGCCTCATGATCCTGGTTACGGGCGGCGCGGGTTTTATCGGTGCCAACTTTGTTCTCGACTGGCTGCGTGAATCCGACGAAGCCGTGCTCAACGTCGACAAGCTCACGTATGCGGGCAACCTCCGCACGCTGCAGTCGCTGGACGGCAACCCCAAGCACGTGTTCGCACGCGCCGATATTTGCGACCGCACGGCGCTTGATGCGTTGTTTGCCGAGCACAAGCCACGCGCAGTGTTGCACTTTGCTGCCGAAAGCCACGTCGACCGCTCGATCCACGGCCCTGCTGATTTCGTGCAGACCAACGTCGTCGGCACATTCACCCTCCTCGAAGCGACCCGTCAATACTGGAACGGCCTGAGCGACGCAGACAAAGCAGCGTTCCGTTTCCTGCACGTTTCGACCGACGAAGTTTTCGGTTCGCTGTCCGCGACGGATCCGCAATTCTCCGAAACGACGCCGTATGCACCGAACAGCCCGTATTCGGCGACGAAGGCCGGCTCGGACCACCTCGTGCGTGCCTACCATCATACGTATGGCCTGCCGACGCTGACGACGAACTGTTCGAATAATTACGGCCCGTATCAGTTCCCCGAGAAGCTGATTCCGTTGATGATCGCGAATGCGCTCGCCGGCAAGCCGCTGCCGGTGTATGGCGACGGTCAGAACGTGCGCGACTGGTTGTATGTCGGCGACCACTGCAGCGCGATCCGTGAGGTGCTCGCGCGCGGCGTGCCCGGCGAGACGTACAACGTCGGCGGCTGGAACGAGAAGAAGAACCTCGAAGTCGTGCATACGCTGTGCGATTTGCTCGACAAGGCGCGTCCCAAGGCAGCAGGTTCGTATCGCGACCAGATCACCTACGTGACGGACCGGCCCGGCCACGATCGCCGCTACGCGATCGATGCACGCAAGCTCGAGCGCGAACTCGGCTGGAAGCCGGCGGAAACGTTCGAGACGGGTCTTGCCAAGACTGTCGACTGGTATCTCGACAACCAGGTATGGGCCGACGAAGTCGCGTCGGGCGAGTACCGCAAGTGGGTCGAGACCAACTACGCGAAGCGCGCTTGAGGAGATACGCGATGGCACGTAAAGGCATCATCCTCGCCGGCGGTTCGGGTACGCGGCTGTATCCGATCACCCACGTCGTCTCGAAGCAGCTGCTGCCGGTGTACGACAAGCCGATGATCTACTATCCGCTGTCGACGCTGATGGTCGCCGGCATCCGCGATGTCCTGATCATCTCGACGCCGCAGGACACGCCGCGCTTCGAATCGATGCTCGGCGACGGCAGCCAGTGGGGCATGAACATCCAGTATGCGGTGCAGCCTTCGCCCGACGGTCTCGCGCAAGCATTCATCATCGGCAAGGAATTCGTCGGCAACGATCCGTCGGCGCTGATATTGGGTGACAACATTTTCTATGGGCACGACCTGGCGGGACAACTCGAACGGGCGGATGCACGAGAGTCGGGAGCAACTGTATTCGCTTATCACGTGCATGACCCCGAGCGATATGGCGTCGTCGAGTTCGACAAATCGTTTCGGGCGATTTCTATCGAGGAGAAGCCAACACAGCCGCGCTCAAACTATGCAGTGACGGGATTGTACTTCTACGACAATCGAGTCTGCGACATTGCAGCGGACATCAAACCGTCTGCGCGTGGTGAGTTGGAGATCACCGATGTCAATTCGCGCTATCTTCAAGACGGTGTGTTGAACGTCGAAATCATGGGGCGTGGTTACGCGTGGCTCGATACGGGAACCCATGATTCATTGATCGAGGCAGCGAGCTTTATTGCGACGCTGCAGAAGCGACAAGGTTTGGTAGTGGCATGTCCGGAGGAAATTGCATATCGGAAGCATTGGATCGATGGGGAGCAACTGTCTAGGCTTGCACAGCCGCTTGCCAAAAATGGTTACGGCCAATACCTCAAGAACATTCTCACGGATCAGGTTGCATGGGCATCGAAGTAAAGGCGACAGCGATTCCAGACGTCAAATTGATCGTTCCCCGTGTATTCGGGGACGCGCGCGGATTTTTCCTTGAGAGCTTTAATGCGCGTGAATTCTCCGAGAAGCTCGGTGTCGATGCACCGTTCGTTCAGGACAATCACTCGCGCTCGACCAAGGGAGTGCTGCGTGGTCTGCACTATCAAATTCAGCATCCACAGGGCAAGCTCGTGCGGGTTGTGGATGGGGAAGTGTTCGATGTTGCTGTAGACATTAGGAAAAGTTCACCCACCTTCGGAAAATGGGTGGGGGCGGTCCTGAGTGCATCGAATTTTCACCAATTTTGGATTCCGCCCGGTTTTGCACACGGATTTGTTGTGTTATCAGAAACGGCGGATTTTCAGTACAAGACCACGGATTACTGGTACCCGGAGCATGAGCGGAGCATTGCGTGGAATGATCCGGAAATCGGCATTGAGTGGCCCATCGATTTTCAGCCAACGCTGGCGGCGAAAGATGTGGCAGGCCAGCGTCTGAGCGAAGCGGATGTCTTCGCGTGAGGGGTACTGTGGATAGGCCGACGATTGTTGTCACAGGCGTGAGCGGCCAGGTTGGCTTCGAACTTCAGCGCACGCTTCAATGCCTAGGGCGTGTCGTGTCTTGCGATCGCGCTGCTCTAGACCTGTCTGATCTGGCGCGTGTGCGTGAATTCATTCGCACAACGGCACCATCGATCATTGTCAACCCAGCTGCTTATACAGCGGTGGATCGCGCCGAGACCGATGAAGTGATGGCCATGCGGATCAACGCGGAGTTACCTGCTACTCTCGCTCAAGAGGCGGCGGCGCTGGGTGCAGTGCTTGTGCATTATTCAACCGACTATGTGTTCGACGGGCAGAAGTCCGGTCCGTATGTTGAAGATGATCAGCCGAACCCGCAAAACATATACGGAAAGAGCAAGCTCGCCGGAGAGTTGAGTGTTGCCGCAGCAGGTTGTGCACACCTGATCTTGCGTACGAGCTGGGTTTATGGACGGCGGGGAAAGAATTTTCTGCGAACGATGCAGCGACTTGCAACCGAACGTCGAGAGTTGAAGGTGGTTGCCGATCAGATTGGCGCGCCGACGTGGTCTCGGACAATCGCGGAGGCGACCGCGCAGATCCTTTCACAAGGAATCGCTGCAAATCGCTCGGAATGGTGGCGGGAGCGCTCTGGTGTCTACCATCTTACAGCCGCAGGCGAGACATCATGGTGCGGCTTTGCGAAGTCCATTCTTGAACGCGATGGCCATCATGCCGATACGGTGGTGGTGCCGATCACGTCAAGTGAGTATCCGACACCTGCTGCGCGACCTTCCAATTCGCGGATGAGTATCGACAAAATATCCAAGATATTCGGTCTGCACATGCCCGCGTGGGACGAGGCGCTGGGCCTGTGTCTTGGTGATTGATCGAATGAGCGAGCGTTCCGCGACATCCCAAAAAATCGGCATTGTCGTCGTGTTTTATCGACCCAACGCTGATTGCGTGCGTAACGCCAATCGACTTGCTGGTTTTGGCCATTGTATTGTTGTAGATAATACAGAAAGCAGCGCCAACGCAGGCGGCGTTAGACTTGATCCGGCGATCGAGTACATCACAAATGGCCGAAATTTAGGGATCGCAACTGCATTGAACCAAGGTGTCGAGCGACTGCTTGAGCACGGTTGCCGATGGGCTTTGCTGTTTGACCAAGACAGCGAGCCGACACCGGAGTTGCTTACCGGTTTGCCAAAGCGGATCGATGCGGCCGTTAGACGGAATCCACGCGTTGCGCTTGTCGGCCCCGCGTATGCAGATGCTAGGCTTGGCGGTGTCGCCCCATTCATTCAGTTTCGACATTTTTCACTCAAACGCATTCGACCGACATCGAATGAGCCGGTGTCTGTCGATTTTTTGATTACGTCAGGATCGTGCATCAATTTGTCGTTGTGGCGTGAAATTGGTCCGATGGACGATTCACTATTTATTGATTTTGTCGACCTTGAATGGTGCGTTCGTGCGCGTGCGCGTGGGTGCCTCATTCTAGGTATACCGGACATCACGCTCGTGCACGAATTGGGGGGCGAGCCTGTTAGGGTTCTTGGTCGACTCTATCCGAGTCATAGCGCGCTACGCCACTACTACTTGTTTAGAAATGCTGTACTTCTAATCAAGCGAGACTATGTTCCGTTGAGTTGGAAGAGTACGGAACTAATTAAATTCCCGTTTAGGCTGGCCATCTATGGCGTATTCATGACTCCCAGAATGGAGCATCTTCGCCTATCTTTGCTGGGCTTGTGGCATGGGCTGAAGGGGCGTAGCGGGAGGTTAGAGCGGCAATGAAGTATTACACAGCGATTCTGATTTCGATTGATGGTTCTTATGTTCAATAGTGCACTAATTGACTTGTGGCAGAGTCTGGCCTCTTGGAGGCTCTGGATGTTGTTGGGGTGGCTCGAAATTCGTCAGCGATATGCTCGCTCACGGGTGGGACCATTCTGGCTCACCATCAGTATGGGGGTGATGGTGGGCTCTCTGGGCGTCGTATACGGCACGCTTTTCGGTCAAAAGATGAGCGACTATCTGCCCTTCCTTGCGACAAGCATTGTTATGTGGGGTTTTTTTTCGCAAGTCGTTCAAGAGGGAAGTCTATCGTACATCAACAGCGGCTCTTATATCCGCCAGACCCCAACTGCAAAACTCATTTTTGTATTGCAGGTCGTTTGGCGGAATCTGGTGGTTTTGACTCACAACTTTGTCATCATCCTTGTCCTGCTTGTTGTTTTCGGCGTAAAGGACTGGGTATCGCTGATCTTTTTTGTACCCGCATTCGGCCTTTACGTTCTGAACGCTGTTTGGATTGCAATGGTAGCCGGGCTTTTGTCGGCTCGATTTCGAGACCTGCCTCAGATCATCGGTGCTTTTCTGCAGGTGGCATTCTACGTGACGCCGATCATCTTCAAGCCGACTTCGTTAAATCGGTTCTCGTTCATCGTGGAGTGGAATCCTCTTGCATACATGATCGATATCGTTCGTGCACCGTTGATTGGTGAGATACCGGGAGCGACTACATGGATCGTCGTGGGCGGGATGGCTCTGGTGGGCTGGCCCCTCGCGTTGATGCTGACAGGGCGATATCTGAAGCGTATCCCGTACTGGATTTGAGGGGCAGAAAGTGGCTTACATTGAACTAAAGAACGCGACACTTGACCTGCCTATCTACGATCTCCAAGGTCGGTCACTGAAGAAAAAGGTGATGCGAATGGGGCGACGGAATACTATTGCTGAGGACAACGATGGAGTAATCGTCGTTCGAGCCCTTGATAGCGTTTCGATGCGGTTCGAGAGCGGGGACCGAGTTGGGCTAATCGGTCATAACGGGGCAGGAAAATCGACTTTGTTGCGTACGATGGCCGGGATCTATACACCCACGTCGGGCGAAGTGCAGCGAAGCGGAAAGGTCGTGCCGTTGCTGGATATCAGCTTGGGAATGGATGAGAATTCCACTGGCCTCCAGAACATTCGTCTCCGGGGATTGCTGCTCGGTATGTCGGATACGGAAATCAAGGCAAAGCAAGAAGAAATTGCCGATTTCTGTGAGCTTGGCGACTACCTAGATTTACCGATTCGAACGTACTCGAGCGGGATGCGGGTTCGCCTCGCATTCGCAGTGTCTACGGCGGTTGATGCGGAAATCCTGTTGCTCGACGAAGTCATGGGGGTGGGGGATGCATCTTTTATGCAAAAGGCGAAGACTCGTCTACAAGACCTGCACGGTCGGGCCGAGATTGTAGTCCTCGCAATGCACTCGAATACCGAAATTCGTCGCGTGTGCAATAAGGTGTTATGGATGGAAAGAGGCCGCGTCCATCGGTTCGGGGGCGTGGAGGAAGTGCTTCAAGAATATGAGGCGCAGGTCTGAGTTACCACGCATCGATGTTGTTTGTGGAAGAGGGGACGCGGTCGAACGCGACGCGTCTCTCACGAAGAACCGGTAGGAGCATAGTCGGTAGTGCAAATATGACGATGATGTACTTCAATGACCACCAGCTTAGATTCATTCGTATTCCCAAGAATGCGTGCTCGACGGTCATTAATAGCCTGGGTTTCTCGAAAATTCAAGGAAGGAACCCGCATCACGTTGGCGAATCGTTCGCCGGCGCTTCGCCGGACGCCCACGAGTGGCCGTGCCTTATTGTTCTGCGAGATCCTTTTGAGCGAGTTGTTTCCGCGTACTTAAACAAGTTTACGGAAATCTTGCCGGACGAATTGTTTGTCCACGAACTCGTCGAATACATCTGGCGGGTGCAAAGAGGGAAGGCACGACCATCGTCGACTTCATCGGTTACATTTCGCGAATTTGTAACGCATCTCTGTGCTTTTCCAGACGAACAACTCGACCCACATTGGCGCAGTCAGTCCGCGTTCTTGACCGAGCAGCCGACGATCTGGCTCTGGATGGAAACACTGCAGGAGCAATGGAGTGGCCATCCGCGGTTGCGAGAGATCGAACTCAAAACTTACGCCCCACACGCGACTAGGTCAGACATAGGCATTGGCAGCAACGTGCTAGACGTGAACGGTGAGGTGTTCCTCGGGTTCAAGGAAATTTGCGGACAGTTTCCGGCATCGTCACAGTTTCGCGACGCAGAGCTCGTTGGACGTATTCGAGCCAGGTTCGCGGCTGACTATACCCTGATCGAGTCGATGTTTGGAACTTCCCAGTAAAAGCAAGTGGTACCGGACTTCGTTCATGGCCACGCGGCGATGCACTGCAATATCGAAAATCTTGTGGATTTAGAAAGATGAGAGCACTAATCACTGGGGGATTCGGTTTCATCGGTTCCCATTTGACACGCCACCTTCTTGACAAGGGTTGGAACGTTACCGTTGTCGACTTGGAAGGTGCTACACCGTGTGTGGCGCTGCCGATGGATAAGTTGACTTTGATCAACGGGCCCTACTACGCCCCGGAGGTGATTGCGCAATGCGGTGGAGAGATCGACGTGTGTTTTCATCTCGCATCTAGCGTTGGGCCCGCGCTGTCGAACGAGAAGATCGTATTCGATATTGAGACGAATTTAATCGGAACTGTCTCGTTGCTTGATGCGCTCTCGCCGAAGCAAATTCGGCGATTTGTTTATATTTCATCGGGAGGTACCGTCTATGGCACGGTGCCGAGTGTACCGATTTCGGAAAATCAACATGGCTTCCCGACGTGTTCATACGGAATTGTAAAAAAGGCGGTTGAGTATTATTTGCATCTTTATAGCAAAATTCACGGGATGCGCTACAACGTTATTCGCCTTGCAAATCCGTATGGGGTTGGCCAGCGCCTAAATTACAACCAAGGGGCAATTGCGAACTTTATTGGAAAAATCATCAATAACGTCCCCATCGAAATCTGGGGGGACGGATCTGTTGTTCGCGATTATATCTATATAGATGATGTGGTGAGGGCCATCGTGGCTGCCGCAGAAAGCGACGCGGAAAATGAAATATTCAATATTGGCTCGGGCGTAGGTCTTTCCCTGAATCAAATAGTGAAAATTCTTCGCGACGACTTTGGATTGCCGTTCGAGGTAAAATATCAGGCGTCGAGAAGTGTGGATGTTCCTGTTAATATCCTTGATATTGCAAAGGCAGTCAATAGATTAAACTGGCGACCTGAAATTGATGTCAAGAGTGGCATTGAAGCCACTTTGACGTGGGCCCGTGGTCAGTGAAAGTTATTGCCGCGTGCGAAAAAAAGCATCAAGAAATACTGGCCATGCTGAGTCAAGAGTTACTTCAATGAAAATTTCTCTCTACATAAATTATTTCAACCCTGCTTACATGGTGAAGAGCAGGGTGATGAAGCCGATTCAGACTGGATGTGCGATATCAAAGCACGACTTGCCGACGCTCAAAGATAATGTCGGTGAAAATATTTCCGGGAAAAACGCGTCGTATTGTGAATTGACGGGGCAATATTGGGTCTGGAAAAACGACAAAGAATCGGATTATGTTGGATTTGTTCATTATCGTCGTTTTTTTGATTTTTTCCCGGAGCGAATTGATCGAAATGTAGATTCAAGTGGGCTCGTCATTGAGGATCGTCTGTCCGCGGAAGTGCTCGCCAAATATGGTCTGACCGATCATGATATCGAGCGCTGCGTGGAGGGTGTCGACATGATTTTGCCGGAGCCCTGGAATGTCGCGGGTTGCGGTGCTACAACAATTTACGATCAATATCGTGACGCCACATTTCATCACATCAAAGATCTTGATCTTGCTGGTGAGATAATTTATGAAACATGCCCGGAGTACTATGGGCATTTCAAAAAAGTGATGAGCTCGGAATCGGGTTTATTCACCAACATGTTCATTTTTAAGCGTGAAATATTTGAGGAATATTCCGCTTGGCTTTTCCCGTTGCTCGCCGAGCTAGACAAGCGTATCGATGTTTCAAACTATGGCCCCGCCGAGCGTCGCGTCATTGGGTATATCGCTGAACGCATGGTTGGCGTGTTCGTCTCGAAGAAATCGGCGGACGACAAGGATTTGAAGATTAAGTACTTGCGCCGTGTATTTGTAAAAGATACGTCCCCGATCGCGTCATGTCCACCGTTGCCGGTTACCGATCTCAAGCCGGTATCGGTTGTTGCCGCTACGGATTCGCACTACGTTGCTCATATGGCTGCGCTCGTTGCTTCGGTTTTTTCTAACGCGGCACACGATAGGTTCATCGATTTTCTGATTCTTGATGGAGGGATGACCGAACTTGAGCGTCGAGGTCTTCGCGCGCTGGAACGATTGCATCCACATGCAAAGATTTCGTTTGTTGATATGTCAATGCAGTTTCTTGACATCGATGCTCATATGTACTTCACGCGCGCCACGTTCTATCGGCTTGCGTTGCCTGAGATCGTCTACAACCGCAATAAGATCTTATTTCTCGATACCGATGCTGTAGTCATCGATGATGTCGCCAAGATTTTTGACACTGAGCTTGATGGCAAGTCAGCGGCCGCGGTAAAGGACGTCATCATGGCATCGTTTGTTGCGATGGGAGTTCGTTCAATGGCGGAGACAGGAGGCTATCCGACTGCGAAATACTTGTCCGACGTGGTCGGAATGAAGGAGCGGTATCGGGACTACTTTCAAGCAGGACTCATTTTGTTTAATCTCGAGAAGCTTCGAGAAAATCGGTTGTGTCAGAAAATGATTTCTGATCTTCGGCGTAATAGATATTGGTTTCTTGATCAAGATATATTAAACAAATATCTTGTTGGTGATGTTCGGTTTCTGGATTTAACTTGGAATAGTGTGAGTTTGCCGCCGGGGCATGGAAATGCGCTGCCGGTCGACATCTACAACGCGTATCTCGAATCACGAAAGAATCCTTCCATGCTGCATTATGCAGGAGCGATTAAGCCGTGGAACGATCCGGGTTCAGAGTTTGCGCAATATTATTGGTTTTATCTGAGAATGACGCTTTGGTATGAAGATCGCTTGCTAAAGCTAAGTTCTTCGGCGGCACCCTTGTCTTTGCGTAGTAATACCATGAAGCGACGGGTTGCTTCGGCAGTGTGGAGGCGATTGCCTGGTTTTATCCGCCGTGCAATCTTTCCGCTAGCCACGACATTGGATCAACGGTGGAAGAATTGATATGGAAAAAATACTTATTGTCGGCGCGGGCCTCTCTGGGGCGGTGATCGCCCGTGAATTGGCCGAAAAGGGAATGAAGATTACGGTGGTAGAGTCGCGTAATCATGTGGCCGGTAATTGTCATACCGAGCGGGACGCGCGAACTGGAGTGATGGTTCATGTCCACGGCCCTCATATTTTCCATACTGATAACGAGGAAGTCTGGAAATATGTAAATCGCTTTGCAGAATTTGCGCCATATATTTGTCGAGTGAAGGCGACAACCGGTGGGCGCGTTTATGGGCTTCCGATAAATTTGCACACAATCAATCAATTTTTCGGAAAGACATTTAATCCGAAAGAGGCGAAGCAATTTATCGAGCAAAACGCGGAAAAGTCAATTTCAGAGGTGCGAAGCTTCGAGGATCAGGCGTTGCGCTTTCTGGGGAAAGACTTGTATCACGCGTTTTTCCGTGGCTATCCGATCAAACAGTGGGGTTTGCCGCCGAGCGAGTTGCCTGCATCTGTTTTGAAACGATTGCCGGTGCGATTTAGTTACGATGACAATTACTTTGGCCATCGTTTCCAAGGAATGCCGGTCGAGGGGTATACGCTCATGGTCGAGCGGATTCTCGATCATGAAAATATTGACGTCCATTTGAACTGTAGCTTTGATCGCACATCGACGTCAAAATATGATCATGTATTCTTCAGTGGTCCACTGGACAGTTGGTTTGAACATAAGTTGGGGCATCTCGCGTATCGAACATTGAGGTTCGAGCCAATTTATGACACGGGAGATTTCCAAGGCTGCGCGGTGATGAGTTATCCAGAGGAGAATGTTCCGTATACGCGCATTACTGAACACAAGCATTTCACTCCCTGGGAGGATCACGAGGAAACTATCGTATTCAAGGAGTTTAGTAGTCAATGTCAGCCAGGTGATATACCGTACTATCCGATCCGTTTGGTCGAAGATAAGGAAATGCTGCGCGACTATGTTGATCTGGCCGAGACGGAGCGTAACGTCACATTTGTTGGTAGATTGGGCACATATCGCTATCTCGATATGGATGTCACTATTGCCGAAGCTCTAGATGTGGCGGACACTTTCCTCACCGCTCGTACGGAGCGGGCGCAAATGCCTGCATTTGTCGTATCGCCTCTTTGATTCGATTGGGTATTTTTCCTCTTTGCCAAATGCAAGTTTGGCAAAGAGGAAATTAAGCAACGTAGAGGTGCTGAATCGAATCGAGAATAGTCTGCGCACGATTCTTATATGTGTGATCTCGCCGAGTGCGCGCTTGTGCAGCCTGTGCAATTCTTTTTGCGGAGATGGGATCGTCTTTCAGCATTTCCCAATGTCGACGCAACTCTACTGGCGAATCAAATAGGAGAATTTCTCCGCTTGCTTCATCGTAGTAGTCGCTAATTTCGAGACCTTCGACGAACATGCACTGTACTGTACCGGCTGCGGCTGCTTCAAATGTTCGCGGTCCAGGGGTTGAGGCATCTAAATTGAAGCGCTCGTTTGCTAAATTATGTCGCCTACCGACATTTAGTGTAATGAGCGAGGATGCATACATATCCGGAAGAACATTGTTGGGTATGCGCTGATTCGAAGTGAAACTCAAGTCTTGCGGCCAGCCGTCGCCAAATATTTCAACATTAATATGTTGGAGATAAGGTGCGCAGTCCCTCAGGAGTTGAATCCGATTGTTGAACCCGACTCCACAAAAAAATAAATCACGTGTCTTTTCTGTTTTGAAATCTCGAAAATGAGCCTCGCAATCTGCTGCGAGCGGAAGATGCACGACATGCGGGTGCTGGTAGTGCGTAGATGTCCATTTGTCGTTGGAAAAAACTATATCGGCTATCGATGTAATTTTTGCTGCATGATCGAATTCATAGGGATCGTCATGAAGCCAGAATGCCATTGTGGCGTCGACATCCATTGCGGCCTGCTTTAACGGGAGGTAGTATGCTTCTGAAGGCATGCAAGATCCGAACACTAAGATCAGATCTGGTGATGTGGCCTGTGCAATCAACGTTGCGCTTTCAAGGGAGCATGCGGTTACATCGGCGACGTTTTCGAGAGCGCGAAAGCCGTTCGCAACGTATCCTCTAAGGATTGCATTGTTGTTAACTGCGTCGGGCGATGCTCCCGCAATTAGTACTTTCATTTTTACCTCGGTACCCGAATTCTGTTTGCAATGATGCGCAGCGTCGGACGTACGCCGTGAATCTTGTAGAAGGCAGCCAGTTTATGCGCCTTCCGTATTGCACCGGAGAACATCTTTCCGCCAAGCGGCAAAAACTGCGTCCCATGGTGCCAACTGAATGGATGGGGCGCGATTCCTGCATCTGCGAGATTCAATTCCGCCTCGAATTGTGGCATGCCATGAGGGCGATTTTTCAACAACGTCGAATAGACATCGCTCAAAGAAGCTACATGACTCGAAATTTGAGCGTATAGTGTTGGAGAGATATTCGATCGGTACTTCGAAAGCATTGAGGGCGAGTCGACGAGGGTGTGGATCGCGTCGATCAGATCTCCTTCGCTATCGGGAGCGATTTTCAGTCCGTTCACGCCATGGTCTATGCGCTCGCCGAGCGCTCCGATGTTTGTGACAATTGGAACGAGGCTCATCTGAAGTGCTTCCGACAGCGTAAGGCAATAAGTCTCGGGCCAGATCGATAGGTGCAATGAGACATCGCACTCCTTCAATGCTTCGGGCATAGCGTCGTATCGGTAGCCTCCGTGAACAACGACGTTCGGATAGCGGGCGGGGTCGGCAAGATCGGCATACTGTGGATCAATTCGACCAAACAAATGCAGTTCCACCGGTGCGCTTGCGAGTAGTGGAAGAGCACGCGACAATACGTCGCCACCTTTCTGATGCGTGATATTGCCGAGCCACGCTATCTTCAAAGGTGTCGATTTTGTATGGTTGCGGGTCGTGGCAGTTGCCGTACTGTCAGGTATGGGTACGGGAAGCACCTGCACATTGGAGTGAAGTCTGACTGACGGATAGATGCGCTCGTATATGTTCTTGCTGTGGCTTGTATTGAAGACAAGCATGTCGACACGACTTAATGTGTCATTCCAGAAACTCCGTCGGAGTGCCTGGGAACCCGGCGCAACATGATGTTTTTGCCACAAGCAGACGTCACATTGCGATAACGGGATGTCTGGTGCGCCGCAGAACGTCTGCTTGAACGACAATAGATTGAATTCGTGACAGGCGCCGTAGAAATCATGTGCAGTGAACGCGCTCGCAATCCCTAGGAGGCGCGGCACGAGGGTAAGTGACGGGGGGTGGCCGATAAAATGATGGAAATGAACGAGATCTACATGGTATTTGCTTAGGATATTTCGAAATGCATTTTCCCTCTCCTCACATCGAAGCAGATCAGTACCGTAGGTGTGAGCGAAATTTATAGTCTCAAGTGCTTCGTACGTTTCTGACAGAAGCTGGGCAGATCGCCCGGTTCGATTGTCCGGAACATAGAACAATACGCGGTAGTCGCCTTTGAGTGCGTCACGCAGGCGATCAAGATATACTTCGACGCCGCCGAAGTTTTTGCTTCCGATTACGTTATGCGTGACGAACAAAACTGTTCGTCGATCAGATACGACTGAACTGGAGGCAGAGGAGCGAATCTCCGATGCGGCGGTTAGAATGGTATCGACACGTCGGTCATACGTATGCAATTCTGTGGCCTTCGCGCGAGCGGCTTCCGCAATTTCGTTGCGATAGGCACGATCGTTAATTATCTGCGTCGCTTTCGCGATGAAATCATGCTCGTCCGAAAAGAAGACAAGCTCCTTCCCCGGCGTAAAGAAGGTTTTGGCCTCCGTCAACGAATCGTGAATGATCTGAACCGAGCCGGCCAGAGCAGCCTCGAACAAGCGAGGGGGTGGTGTCTCCGCAAATTCCCGACCACCGGACGCGGTAAAGACGCGAGGCAACATCAACGTAATTGCGCTTCGATTTGCGAAACGTGCGAAATCTGAGGGCGACGTTCGCCAGGACAGTGCGCTTGGTGGTAAGTCAATCCCGTGCGGTGGCAGAAAGGGATTGGTCGGAAGCGCAAGCTTAAATTTCCAATCATCAGGCAACTGCTTCAGGACCGAGCGCAGGAACTGGCTTCGGTTGGGCCAGGCGGTTCCCGCAAAAAACATGTGGTAGCGCAGTTCTTGCTGTAGCGGGAGAACCGGCAACGAATGAAATTCTGAGGCACCGGCCAGTGGCAGATGCCGACCACGACTTCCGTAAGCTGAAACACTGGACGAATCGTTCGTAAACACGACATCGAACAACTCGGCGTTTCTCAGATTGATTGGAAGCTCATACGGATCTTCTGTAACCCAGAGCACCGAGCGACCGCAAATGGTTGCAAGCGTCGCACACAGGTCCTTACGAAGTTCTTCGCCATCGAACGCAATGAACAGGTCACATTTCTGGCGCATTGCGGTTGCAGCAGCATCGATCGGGTCTACTTTGGCGACGAATTCGACATCCGGGTGTCGCTGCAAGGCATGAAGAATCGCGAGACAAATGTAATGGTTTGGGTTGCGATATTTCGTGTCAAGCAAGAGGACGCGGAATTTTGGTTGACTCATAGATCTTTCTCTGCCGACAGGGGCGGTACGTGAGGTCATACAGGGGTCATTGAGCGACGGTGTTGGTAGCCTCGTCGTGACGGATGTTCGTTCGCGAACTCAAAGCCGTGCTGTTGCCGGCCCGCTAGCGTCGCGCTGAGCGTTCGGGGCCCGGCGGTATGCTGGAAGTGTACGGATGGTGCTTCGTTGGTGCGGTTGGGGAGGTACCGCAATGTTAACGCACATCGGGGATTCTGATGCCCTTTCTTGAGGCAATGGGGTCGAGTCTAGCAAGCGGTAAGCATGGTGGTGTAAGTAACCGTAACCGCGGTCGAGGCCATCGCTTGCCAATATGGTGGCTTATGGCCACACTTACCGCTTTTAGGAGATGTCAACCGGATGGTCAAGTACCGAATTCAAGGGCATTGGCGGTGATAGGCAGCGCACGGAATGATGGCGCGCGACTTTCGGTTTCCGTTGTCGTGTTTCGGCCGGACGTTGCCGCTCTGATCAGGACTCTCGACACGCTGAGGAGTGCGATCTCAACCTTGAACGATGAGAGAGGCCCGGATGGGACGACAATCTTCTTGGTCGACAACGGCGGACTACCGGACGTAGGGAGTGCGGTTCAGTCACTACATGCAGTCGGCGCAGACGTGGCAGTCCTAAGCGGACATGGAAATGTCGGATACGGTCGTGGTCACAACATCGCCTTACAAAGCGTTGGCAGCCGATACCATCTCATTCTTAACCCGGATGTCGATATCGAGCCATCCGCACTGGCCGACGCGATAGCTTTTCTTGATGACAAGCCGGAGGTAGGTCTGCTTGCGCCGCGTATCGGTGATGAGCACAGCGCATTGCAACACCTTTGTCGACGCTTTCCGAGCTTGGTGGACCTCGCAGTGCGTGGGTTCATACCCGTAGCGTGGCGCAAATGGTTCCGTCGGCGCCTCGCCCACTACGAAATGCGCGACGTGATAAACGACCGCGACGTCGTCTGGGATCCACCCATCGTCAGCGGCTGCTTCATGCTGTTCCGCACGGAAGTGCTGAAGAAGTTGGGCGGTTTCGACCCGCGCTACTTCCTCTACTTCGAGGACTACGACCTGAGCTTGCGTACGCATGACGTCGCGCGCGTCGCGTACGTCCCGTCGGTCCGCGTGATCCACCACGGCGGCGGCGCGTCCCGTAAAGGCTTCGCCCACATCCGCATGTTCGCCGCGTCGGCCTTCAAGTTCTACAACCGTTTCGGCTGGAGGCTGTGGTGAGCCACCTCATCGTCACGGGCGCAAACGGCTTCGTCGGCCGCGCGGTATGCCGTCGCGCGCTGGAGGCTGGGCACACCGTCACCGCACTGGTGAGGCGCCCGGGCGGATCCATCGACGGCGTGCGTGAATGGGTGCACGACGCCGCCGATTTCGACGGCCTCGACGAAGGATGGCCAACGGATCTTGTAGCCGATTGCGTGATCCACCTCGCCGCACGTGTACACGTGATGCACGACGAGTCGCCGGATCCCGACGCCGCGTTCGACGCGACCAACGTCACCGGTACCTTGCGTCTCGCCAAAGCCGCACGCCAGCACGGCGTGCGCCGCATCGTCTACGCGAGCAGTATCAAGGCGGTCGGCGAGAGCGACGGCGGCGCGCCGTTGTCGGAAGCGGTGAGTCCCGACCCGCAGGACGCCTACGGTCGCTCGAAGCTGCGTGCGGAGCGCGAACTCGCGCAATTCGGTGCGTCGAACGGGCTCGACGTCGTGGTCGTTCGGCCACCGCTGGTCTACGGTCCGGCGGTCCGTGCGAACTTCCTGCGCATGATGGACGCGGTTGCACGCGGGATACCGCTGCCACTCGGCTCGATCGCGGCACGTCGCAGTATCGTCTACGTCGACAACTTGGCCGATGCACTGCTGCAATGCGCGATCGATCCGCGAGCTGCCGGCGAATGTTTCCACGTCGCCGACGACGATGCGCCGTCGGTCACGGGCCTGTTACGTCTGGTCGGCGACGCGCTTGGCAAGCCGGCCCGCCTGATCGCCGTCCCGTCCGCCGTGCTGCGCGCGCTCGGTACGCTGACCGGCCGCCGCGCGGCGATCGACCGCCTGACCGGCAGCCTCCAACTGGATACGGGCCGGATCACGCGCGTGCTCGGCTGGCACCCGCCTTATACGACCAGACAGGGCCTCGAAGCGACCGCCGCATGGTATCGTTCGCGCGATACACAACAATAGCCGACATGCATTTCCTGATATCCACGTGGCCCGAAGCGGCCGCGGTGGCGCTGGCTGCTGCCATCGCGTCGACGGCCATCCTGCGCATGCTGCTCGCGACCGGCCTTGCGTGGCGCCTTGCCACCGATATTCCGAACGACCGTTCGCTCCACACGCTGCCGACGCCGCGCGTCGGCGGGTGGGGCATCGTACCGGTTGGCGTCGTCGCGCTGCTCGTGCTGGCGCCGCACTTGTGGCTGATCGCCATCGGTGCTGCCGGGCTTGCCGCGGTGTCCCAGATCGACGACCGGCGCGGGCTGCCCGCCCGCGTGCGGTTCTCGGCGCACCTCGCGGCGGTCGTCGCGCTGATCGTCGTGTTTCCGGCCGACGCGCCGTGGTGGCTGCTGGTCGGCATCGGCTTCGTGATGGTCTGGCTGACGAACCTGTACAACTTCATGGACGGCGCCGACGGCCTCGCGGGCGGCATGGCGCTGTTCGGCTTCGGTGCGTACGCGGTCGCGGCGCTGATCGCCCCGACGCCGTCGCCGGATCTGGCCGTGGCCGGCTCGGCCGTAGCCGGCGCCGCGCTCGGCTTCCTGCTGCTGAATTTCCACCCGGCCCGACTGTTTCTCGGCGATGCCGGTTCGATTCCGCTCGGATTCCTGGCCGGCGCCCTCGGCTACTGGGGCTGGCGCGGCGACGTCTGGCCGATCTGGTTTCCGGCGCTGGTGTTCGCGCCCTTTATTGCTGACGCATCTGTAACACTTTTGAGACGTCTGTTACGTGGCGAAAAGTTCTGGCAGGCGCACCGCGAGCACTATTATCAAAGGATGGTCCGCGCGGGCGTAGGTCACCGCCGGACAGCTCTTTATTGGTACCTCATCATGCTCGCAGGCATAATCGTCGCCGTGTGGGCAACGGGCCGCCCGGAACTGCAGCAGTGGCTGTCGTTCTTCGCGTGGTACGGCGTCCTGGCATGGTTCGGATGGGTGATCGACATGCGTTGGCGCCGGTTTCAGTCCGCCGCCGAAAATAACTCTTGAGGTTTCCTGCCGATGTTGCGATCCAAAGCATCATGGCTTTCGCTGAGCGCTTTCCTGTTTGACCTGACGGCGGTCGCCGCCGCGTGGTTGTTCGCCTATCTCGTCCGATTCAACGGCAGCGTTCCATCCGATTTCATGGGCGGCGCGCTGACGGCGCTCGTCTGGGTGTTGCCGGTCTACGCGCTGATGTTCCACTTGTTTGGGCTGTATCGCGGGCTGTGGGTGTTCGCGAGCCTTCCCGATCTGATGCGGATCTCCAAGGCCGTCATCGGTGGCGGCGTGATCGTAATGATCGGCGCGGTGATGTTCCAGCCGAGCCCGATCATCCCGCGCTCGGTGCTGCTCGTGTCGCCGCTGATGCTGTTCCTCGCGATGGGAGGCGCCCGCGCGCTGTACCGCGCGACGAAGGAGTTCTACCTGTACGGCGGGCTGGTCGGCCAAGGCAAACCGGTGCTCGTGCTCGGTGCCGGCACGGCCGGCGCGAGCCTTGCGCGCGAGCTGTCGCGTTCCGGCGAATGGCGTCTGGTGGGCCTGCTCGACGACGACGTCACGAAGCAGGGCCGCGAAATCTACGGCTACAAGGTACTCGGCTCGTTCAACGACCTGAAGCATTGGACCGACGCGCTGAAGGTGGAATACGCGATCATCGCGATTCCGTCGGCCTCGGTCGAAACACAGCGCCGCGTCGCGACGCTGTGCGTGCGCGCGGGCATCAAGGCGATGGTGCTGCCGTCGCTGACTGCGTTGATGCCGGGGCAGGGCTTCCTGTCGCAGGTACGGAACATCGATCTCGAGGATCTGCTCGGCCGCGACGCGGTGACGATCGACACACCGCACGTCGAGGCGTTGCTGCGCGGCCGCGTCGTGATGGTGACGGGCGCGGGCGGCTCGATCGGCTCCGAACTGTGCCGGCAGATCCTGCGCTTCGCGCCGGCGCAGCTCGTCGCGTTCGACCTGTCCGAATACGCGATGTATCGGCTGACCGAGGAACTGCGTGAGCGCTTCCCCGATCTGTCCGTCCTGCCGATCATCGGCGATGCGAAAGACTCGCTGCTGCTCGACCAGGTGATGTCGCGTCACGCACCGCACATCGTGTTCCACGCGGCTGCGTACAAGCACGTGCCGTTGATGGAAGAGCACAACGCGTGGCAGGCGCTGCGCAACAACGTGCTCGGCACCTATCGCGTGGCCCGCGCGGCGATTCGCCACGACGTGCGTCACTTCGTGCTGATCTCGACCGACAAGGCCGTCAATCCGACCAATGTGATGGGCGCGAGCAAGCGTCTCGCCGAAATGGCATGCCAAGCGTTGCAGCAGACGAGCGAGCGCACGCAGTTCGAGACGGTGCGCTTCGGTAATGTGCTCGGCAGTGCCGGCAGCGTGATTCCGAAGTTTCAGCAGCAGATCGCGAAGGGCGGGCCGGTGACGGTCACGCACCCGGAAATCACGCGTTTCTTCATGACGATTCCGGAAGCATCGCAACTCGTGCTGCAGGCGTCGAGCATGGGGCGCGGCGGCGAGATCTTCATTCTCGACATGGGCGAGCCGGTCAAGATCGTCGATCTCGCGCGTGACCTGATTCGTCTGTACGGTTTGTCTGAAGGGCAAATCCGGATCGAATTCACGGGGCTGCGTCCCGGTGAGAAACTCTACGAGGAACTGCTCGCGGACGACGAGACGACCACACGCACGCCGCATCCGAAGCTGCGAATCGCGCGTGCGCGCGAAGTGCCGGACCATCTGCTCGATGAGCTATTGCCTTGGCTGATGCAGCACCGCGTGCTCAGCGACGACGAAGTGCGGCGCGACCTGAGGCGCTGGGTGCCGGAGTATCAGACGGCGGTGGCGCCGGTGTTGCAAAGTGTGCCAAGGCGCGTCGTGTCGGGCGGATCGGCTTGATACCCTCGCGCCAATCGGACCGGATGGCTGATCGACCTACATGTGCCGTTCAGTAAATTACTGAGCGGCATTTTTGTTGGTGGGTAGCTGCAAGGGTAATCCCCCCGTTTTCCACGGGGTTCAGAAGTAGAAACTAAGCGGCCATGGCCAGCCGCTGCCTCGGCGTAAATCCGCCCAGGGCCATGTTCGGGCGGTCGTGATTGTAAGTCCACATCCAGTCGGTCGCGAAGCGCTGC
>NZ_JAGIQE010000037.1:0-57241 GCF_017815075.1 Burkholderia sp. AcTa6-5
GAACAGGACCGTGAAACGACTCTACGCCGATGATAGTGCGGATTCCCGTGTGAAAGTAGGTAATCGTCAGGCTCCCTCAAGCCAAAAACCCCCGCCCGACAAGGCGGGGGTTTTTGCATTTCGGCGGCGGAAATGTTCGGTGTGCCTCGCGACACGAGCTGGGGCGTAAACGGCGTTATCAAGCCCGCTGGCCGGACTGATCCAACTCCGCTGTTTCCGCTGCAACCTCTGTTACCGCAGTCGGTAGCTCAATCCCATCAATTGCACGCGGTGAGCGATCTTGCCGCCATCTGCTCCTATCAGACCGTAATCCGCAAGATCGGAAAGAATCTACCCGGGATGACACCCAATTCTTTTTCGCCGATTTTTTCGGCTCCCAACGCCAGATAGAACGGTGCAGCATTGGGATCGGCTTCGATCACAAAGCGCTTAATTCCTCTCGCGGCGGCTTCGGTCCGAACTGATTCCCACAGAGCACGGGCGACGCCCTGGCCCATATGATCGGGGTGAACGAACAGCCATCCGGGTGTCGGCAGATCCGAATCCAATGATGCTCGGATCCAGAACCCGATGATCGACTCGCCTGATTCCGCGACGTAGCCAATCGCCCCTTCGATCGTCTCCGGCGAAATCGTAAGATCTTTTTGCCACAAGTCGAGCCATTCCTTTGGATAGCCCCAGTGCGCTTTCGACAGGCGCGCCAGTCGCGCGAGTTCGTCCGCGTCCGCGGCACGCGCAGAACGCACGGCAAATAGGTTGTGCATTTCGTCTCTCATCACTGCCGACACCACGTCGGCCGGCGTCTTCATCAGTGCATCGTCAGAACCGCGGCGTAGCATTGCCCGATTGATGGCCAGCATGCTCGCGGGGGCTTTGCCCGACACTATTGATCCCCGCACGGCCGGCGCAATGACATGACCTGCGATGCATGTCCGGCAACGACCCGCCATTTGGCGTCCGATCGACGCCAAAGTCGCGTATAGGCAAACGTACCGGCGAATGCCGCGCCATCGAAATGGCCTGCGAGCTTCGCTCGCGTCGTGGTCAGGATCATCTCGTCGATCGCGCATGCACGCATTTCGTGGACGTCGAGTGTGTCGAGACGCAGAAGCTTCGCGCGATGCGCGGTGAGGTCGTCCTCCTTCGAGATGATCTGGCCGGTCGGGACAGTGAATACCAGATCGTCGTCCAGTAGCGCGTCGAGCGCTTCGACATCGTTGGCCAGCATCGCTGCGCGGAGCGCGGTTTCGCAGGGTTCGATGACGGTACGGATTGCATCCATGTCAGACCTCGCATCATTTCGGAAGGGAAGCGGCACGGCGGCGACAAACGCAGCCTACCGCGCATTTGACAACGACTGACGTCGGACCAGCATCACCAGGCAGATGCCGATCGACGCGATGAGATTGACGACCGGATAGAACGCGACCGCGACACTCCACGTGCTCAATGCCAGCAACGCCAGTGCGTACTTGAGCACGCACAGCGCGAAATAGGCGAGGCTCTCGCTCCACGGATCGCGGATCGTCTTGCGCACGGTCGGGCCAAGGCCGGCAAGCTCGATCAGCGTGACCAGACAGATCGACACCGTCGGATCGTCGGTCAGCATCCACAGCGGAATGGCCGACAGTGCCGCGCACAGGAACAACCAGTCGAGGCCCGTCCAGCCACGCTCGCCGCGAAACAGGCTGGCGATCAGCGTCAAAAAGCACGTGACGGCAATCGCCGCCGTGCACCACGCGGACGGCCCCGCGCCCGCGACGAACTGGCCGGCGGCCGCGATCGCCGTGACGACCGACCATACGAGCCACGTGAACAGATGCGGGCGAACGGTGCGCCGGTAGATCGCGAGCGCGTAAGGGATCGCTGCCAGCAACGACACGGCCGTTCCGATCACGCCGAAGATCGAAGCGGCGCTCCCATCGACATTCACCATCGGCGCAACCTCGTTCAGACCGGCCGACCAGTATGTGGTCTGACGGATCGGGGTGCAACGTCATACGCGCGCTGCGGTGCGGCGAGCTTCATGCAGATTCGCACCGGAACGTGGGAGAAATCCGATCCAAACAAACGGCACCCGGACGGCGATGCTGCAGGCAAACCCACGGCGCATCGGCGCCTGCTTGACGTCAGCAATCGAATGTCCGCAGGCGCTCGGCGTGTTCTTCGAGCCCGTCGAGCCCGAGATAGTGGCTGAGCTTGCCGGCGCGAACCTTGCGGATGTCGGCCTGCAGCTTGTCCAGCAGTTTCTCGCTCGCCGCGCGGTAGGCAGCTGCTGTATCGACGCCATGGGCCGACAGCGCTGCGCCGATCAGCCGTGCGCTATCGGTGCCGCCGCCCGCGACGCAACGCGCCATTGCGTCGGCATCCGGCTGCACGCCGGCGTCAAGCAGCATGCGCATCAGCGTGGCCGGTATGGCGCCGGACACGGATGCCAGCGCATCGGGCACGACCGGTGCGCCCGCTCCGAGCAACGCGGCGGCGGCGGAAAACTTCTGGCGTCGCAGCGCGTAATCCGTCGGGATCGAACTGCCGGCGAGCGCCACGCCGAGATCGGCGACGAGCGGCGCCAATCGCGCGATGAGTGCCGCATCGTCGTGATCGATCGCATGGCGCAATGCGTGACGTGCGAGCACCGGCTGCGCGCCGAGTGTGCCGTCGGCGAGCGGCGTGCGCCAGTCGATCACCGCTTGTCGATAGAACGCGATCAGCTTGTCCGCCAGCGATGCCGACAGGCCATGATCGTCGCGGCGTTCATCGACGTATTCGAGCAGCGTGACACCGGTGCCTGGTTCGCCGCCGGGCGCCAGCGGATCGACATGAAGCTGCAGCGCGCCGAATGCCGCGTACAGATCGGGGGCGATCGTCGCGACACCGTCGTCGTGCATCGCGCCGCGCCACGCGGGCGGCAACCCCTGTTTCCACGCAAGTACATGGCCATAGTCGTGGGCGCCGGGCTCCGTCACGACGTAGATGCGGTCGCAATATTCGAAGCCGCCGAACGGCAGCGCACCGATTTTGCCGTTCCACGTGCGCGCGTTCTCTTCCGCGGCTTCTTCGGCCAGTTCGAGTTCATGGTCGATCCATCCCTGCAGGTCGCGGTAACCGTCGCTGCCGTTGTAGAACAACTCGCTCCAGCTGATCGCTTCGACATTGCCGTTCATCTCCAGCGTCAGGTCGTAGTCGAGGCTGCCGCCGGCCGTGACGCGCCATAGCTCGAGCAACGGAAGCGGAATGTCGCCATGACAGCAGGCCTGCACGGCTGCGATCTGGTCGGCCGCCATCGGCGGTTGTGCGTCGAAGATCACGCGGCCGGCAAACAGCACGATACCGTGCGCGCGCAGATCGGCCAGTTCGGTGTCGGAAAAGCGGGTGGCTTGCATCGGAGCGTGAGCGGTGATGGTGGATCGGTGTTCGCCGCGGTCCGCGGACAACGGACGGCAGCCACGTGGGTGCATCGTATCAGCGGCGCGTGGCGAGACGCTCCGCGCCTGCATGCCACTCAAGACTCCGCGTTCGCCGCATGCACGTCGCGCCGAAATGCACCGGGGCTCGTGCCCGTCCATTTCCGGAACGCGCGATGAAACGCGCTCGGCTCGGTGAAGCCGAGTTCGGCCGCGATCTCCGCGACGCTGAGCGCGTGCCCGCGCAGCAGCGACTGGGCCAGCGCGCCGCGCAACTCGTCCTTGATCGCCGCGAAGCTTTGCCCTTCGCTGCGCAAACGCCGCCGCAGCGTCGCGGGCGTCGTGTCGAGGCGCGCGGCCAGCGTGTCGAAGTCGGGCCACTCGGCGGCCGGCAGCGCCTTCAGATACGCGCGCGTCTTCGCGACCCAGCCCGTGTCGTGCCGGTAGCGCACGAGGAGATTGCCAGGCGCGCCGCGCAGGAAGGTCTTCAGCGCCTGCTCCGAACGGATCGTCGGCAGCGCGAGATAGGCGGCGTTGAATGCGAGTCGGCTGTCAGGCCTGTCGAAATGCACGGGGACGCCGAAGAACTGGTGATAGTCGCTGCGCTGGCCGGGGCTCGGGCACGCGAAATCGATGCGCTGCAGCGGGATGCGCCGGCCGATCAGCCAGCACGCGACGCCGAGCAGGATCAGCCAGAACGTCCGGTACGCGAACGCCGGGTATGGCGTGCCCGATTGCGCCAGCACGATCTGCGCGTGCCCGTCGGCCACGACGAGCTCGCCGTGCGGTTCATCGAGCACGACCCGGAGGAACTGCAGCGCGCGCCGCAGCGCCTTGTCGAGCGTGCCCGCATGCAGTACTGCGTGGCACAGCAGCGTGAAACTGCCGCGCCGCATCGGGCGCGCGGCGAGGCCGAAGAATTCGTCGTCGAGCACGCCCGCGATCGCGAGCCACAGTCGGCCGTACTGCTGCGGCGTGACGGGCTCGCGCACGACGGCCGGCAGCCCGGCGGTGCGCAGCACCGGCGCCGTCGGCAGGTCGTGCCGGCGCAGGCAGGCGAGCGCATCGTCGACGAAATCCGGCGAAATCATCTGCGGCCCCATTTTCCTGCGTCCTCCCGACATGGCAAAAACGATCACGATTCTAGATTCCGTTTGTCATTGATTGCAATGTATGGGCTGTCTACTATCGATGTATCCCCGTCGCGCCCCTGGCTCGCCGGCGGCCATAACGCACAGGAGACACGCATGCCAGAAGGAGCTACCGCCCGGGCGGTGCCGGCTTACGCCGACGCCGTGGCCCGATTCAGTATCGAGACCGCCGCCGCGCAACTGAGCGGCGACCTGGAGCGCGGCCTGAACGCGTGCATCGAATGCTGCGACCGGCACGCGAAGTCGGACGCTATCGCACTCGACTGGATCGACGCCGGCGGGCAGCACCATCGCTTCACGTTCGCGCAGATGCAGGCGCTGTCGGCCCGGGTCGCGAACCTGCTCGTTGCGCAGGGCGTGAAGCCGGGCGACGTGGTGGCCGGGCTGCTGCCGCGCACGCCGGAACTCGTCGCGACGATCCTCGGCACGTGGCGCGCGGGCGCCGTGTATCAGCCGCTGTTCACCGCGTTCGGCCCGAAGGCGATCGAGCACCGATTGCGCATGAGCGATGCGCGGCTGATCGTGACCAACGTCGCGAATCGCGCGAAGCTCGACGAAATTGCCGAGTGCCCGCCAGTGGCGACGGTGCGCGAAGCAGGCGAGACGCTGTCGGCGCACGACATCGATTTCCGCGCGGCGCTCGACGCGCGGTCCGATACGTTCGAGCCCGTGCTGCGCAAGGGGTCGGACCTGTTCATGATGATGTCGACGTCGGGCACGACGGGCTTGCCGAAGGGCGTGCCGGTGCCGCTGTACGCGTTGCTCGCGTTCGGCGCGTACATGCGCGAAGCGGTCGATCTGCGCCCCACTGACCGGTTCTGGAATATCGCCGACCCGGGCTGGGCGTACGGCCTCTATTACGCGATCACCGGCCCGCTCCTCCTCGGCCATGCGACGACGCTCTACGAGGGCAGCTTCACGGTAGACAGCACGTATGACGTGATCGAACGGCTCGGCATCACGAGCCTCGCGGGTTCGCCAACCGCGTTCCGGATGCTGATGGCGGCCGGGCCGGAAGCGGCCGCGCGCATGAAGGGCCAGCTGCGCGTGGTGAGCAGCGCGGGCGAACCGCTGAATCCGGAAGTCGTGCGCTGGTTCCACGCGGCGCTCGGTGCGCCGATCCACGATCACTACGGCCAGACCGAGCTCGGAATGGTCGTAAACAACCATCACGGCCTCGCGCACGTGGTGCACGTCGGTTCAGCCGGCTTCGCGATGCCGGGCTATCGCGTCGCGGTGCTCGACGAAGCGGGCCGCGAGCTTGGCCCCGGCGAGCCCGGCAACCTCGCGATCGACATCGGGCGCTCGCCGCTGCTGTGGTTCCGCGGCTACTGGCAGCAGGACACGCCGGCGATCGCGGGCGGTTACTACCGGACCGGCGACAACGTCGAGCTGGAGCCGGACGGCGCCGTGAGCTTCATCGGCCGCGCGGACGACGTGATCACGTCGTCCGGTTACCGGATCGGCCCGTTCGACGTGGAGAGCGCGCTGATCGAGCATCCGGCCGTCAGCGAGGCCGCCGTGATCGGCGTGCCCGACCCGGAGCGCACGGAAATCGTGAAGGCGTTCGTCGTCCTGTCGAAAGGGTTCGACGGCACGCCCGAACTGGCCGAGGAATTGAGTCTGCACGTGAAGCGGCGGCTGTCCGCTCACGCTTATCCGCGCGCGATCGACTTCGTCGACGCGCTGCCGAAAACCCCGAGCGGCAAGATCCAGCGCTTCGTGTTGCGCAAGATGGAAGCCGAGAAGGCCGCTCAACCCTGAATACGGACTGCCAATGAATATCAAGGATCGCGTTTTTCTGATTACGGGCGCCGGTTCCGGCCTCGGCGCCGCGGTGGCGCGCATGGTCGTCGCGCAAGGCGGCAAGGCCGTGCTGCTGGACGTCAACGACGAGGCGGGAGCGAGTCTCGCCAACGAACTCGGCGCGGCCGCGCGCTTCGTGAAGACCGACGTGACGAGTGAAGCCGACGGTCAGGCGGCCGTCGCGGCAGCACGCGACACGTTCGGCCGCGTCGATGCGCTCGTCAATTGCGCGGGCGTCGCACCGGGCGAGAAGGTCGTCGGCCGCGACGGCCCGCATTCGCTCGACCGCTTCGCACGGGCGGTATCGATCAACCTGGTCGGCACGTTCAACATGATCCGGCTGGCCGCCGAAGCGATGTCGAAGCAGGACGCCGACGCGGAAGGCGAGCGCGGGGTGATCGTCAACACCGCGTCGGTCGCGGCGTTCGACGGGCAGATCGGACAGGCCGCGTATGCGGCGTCGAAGAGCGGCGTGGTCGGCATGACGTTGCCGATCGCACGCGAGCTCGCACGCTTCGGCATTCGCGTCGTGACGGTCGCGCCCGGCATCTTCGCGACGCCGATGATGGCCGGCATGCCGCAGGACGTGCAGGACGCGCTCGGCAAGAGCGTGCCGTTTCCGCCGCGGCTCGGCCGCCCGGAAGAATTTGCGGCGCTGGTGCGCCACATCGCCGAGAACACGATGCTGAACGGCGAAGTCATCCGTCTCGATGGCGCGTTGCGCATGGCACCGCGCTGACACTGGAGGAAGCGAATCATGACGACTCAGGATCCGATCGTAATCGTGGGCGCGGCGCGCACGCCGATGGGTGGTTTTCAGGGCGACCTGGCGGCGGCCAGCGCCAGCGACCTCGGCGCGGTGGCGATTCGCGCGGCGCTCGAGCGCGCGAACGTGCCGGCCGAACGCATCGATGAAATCGTGTTCGGCTGCGTGCTGCCGGCCGGCCAGGGCCAGGCGCCCGCGCGCCAGGCCGCGCTGAAGGCCGGGCTACCGCTCGCGGCGGGCGCGACCACGGTCAACAAGATGTGCGGTTCCGGGATGAAGGCGGCGATGTTCGCGCACGACCTGCTGCTGGCGGGTTCGGCGGGCGTGGCCGTGGCGGGCGGGATGGAGAGCATGACGAATGCGCCGTACCTGCTGCCGAAGGCGCGCGCGGGCATGCGCATGGGGCACGGGCAGGTGCTCGACCACATGTTCCTCGACGGGCTCGAGGATGCGTATGAAAAAGGCCGCCTGATGGGCACGTTCGCCGAGGATTGCGCGCAGGCTTACCAGTTCACGCGCGAAGCGCAGGATGCGTTCGCGATTGCGTCGCTGACGCGCGCGCAGCGCGCGATCGCGGAAGGGCATTTCGTGTCGGAGATCGCGCCGGTGGCCGTGAAGGCCGGCAAGACGGAAAGCGTCGTGTCGATCGACGAGCAGCCGGGCAAGGCGAAACTCGACAAGATCCCGACACTGAAGCCCGCGTTCCGCGACGGCGGCACGGTGACGGCCGCGAACGCATCGTCGATCTCGGACGGCGCGGCCGCGCTCGTGATGATGCGCCGCTCGGAAGCCGAGCGCCTCGGCCTCACGCCGAAGGCCGTGATCGTCGGGCATTCGACTCATGCGGACAAGCCCGGCCTGTTCGCGACCGCGCCGATCGGCGCGCTGCGCAAGCTGTCGGAGAAAACCGGCTGGAGCCTGCGCGACGTCGATCTGTTCGAGATCAACGAAGCGTTCGCGGTGGTGCCGATGGCCGCGATGCGCGACCTCGACCTGCCGCACGAGAAGGTGAACGTGCACGGCGGCGCGTGCGCGCTCGGGCATCCGATCGGCGCATCGGGCGCGCGCGTGATGGTGACGCTGCTGGCCGCGCTCGAAACGTACGGCCTGACGCGCGGCATCGCCTCGCTGTGCATCGGCGGCGGCGAAGCGACGGCGGTTGCGATCGAGCGGGTCGCGTAATACATCGCGTAACGCATCGCATCGCATCGCTCGCTCGCACGCTCGCACGCGGCATCACGGGCGGCGCGTATCGCACGGGACATCCCGTGTGGTGCGCGCCGCCCGTTTTTATTCGGCGGATCGTCGTGTCGCGCTACGGCTTCGCGTTCGGCGACACCGCGCCGCACGCACGAATCACGAGCTGCACGACCTGCTCGGTCTTTTCGTCGAACGCCTTCTTCGTGAACGCGCGCTTGCCGCTCAGCGCGCGAATCTGCGCATCGAAATCCGCATAGTGCTGCGTGGTCGCCCAGATCAGGTACATCAGTGCATGCGGGTCGATCGGCGCGAGCAGCCCGCGTGCGATCCAGCCTTCGATCACCTTCACGCGGGTGTCGAACCACGGCTTCACGCGTTGCGACAGGATGTCCTGCATGTGCTCCGCGCCGTGGATGATCTCGTTGGCCCACACCTTCGAGCCGAGCGGGCGTCGCTGCGACAGCGCCATCTTCGCGCGCACGTAGCCGCCGATCGCCTCGACCGGATCGTCGCCGGCCTCGAACGAGCCGGCCGCGCGATGCCAGTCCTCGAACAGGTCGTCGAGCACGCGGCGGTACAGCGCGAGCTTGGTCGGGAAGTAGTAGTGCACATTCGCCTTCGGCAGACCCGCGCGTTCCGCGATCATCGCGGTGCTGGCGCCGGCGAGCCCGCGTTCCGCGAATACGGCCTCCGCGCACGCGAGCAGATGCGCTTCGTTGGACTCGCGGATGTGCGCCTTGCGTCGCCGCAAAGGCGCCGGCGTTTCGTCCCGGTCGGTGGCTTCGATCGTCGCCTCGTCATGTCTCATCGTTACCCTCGCGCGGCGGCCATGCCGCGTTGGGCTTCATTCTAGCCGCTGATTCGCGTCGCGCGCACGCGGATGGATGCCGCCACGCCGCGGCGATGCTGCGTTGCGATGGCACGTTTCTCGCTCCGGTGCGTCGCGCAAGAAAGACGTTGCGCTGGTCATTTTGATCGTCTAAAACCTGTCCAATCGGACAGGATTTAACGCGTTTCGCGAACCGACAGGGCATGCACGGCATCCGGGCGGCGTGCCCCGAAACAGGTCTCACATGCACCGGCACAGACCGGGCCGACGACATCACCGACCCCACAGGAGCGATACGAATGAACGCGGTATCGGAAACAGTGAAGCAGGCAGCTTTCGACACGTCGATCAAGGTCGACGGCAGGCGGTTGTGGGACAGCCTGATGGAAGTCGCGAAAATCGGTGCGACCCCGAAGGGCGGTGTGTGCCGTCTCGCGCTGACCGATCTCGACAAGGCCGGCCGTGACCTGATCGTCGGCTGGGCGAAGGCCGCCGGCTGCACGGTGACGGTCGATACGATGGGCAACGTGTTCATGCGCCGCGCGGGCCGCGTGGCCGACGCGGCGCCGGTCGTCACGGGCTCGCACGCGGATTCGCAGCCCACCGGCGGGCGTTTCGACGGCATCTACGGCGTGCTCGGCGGCCTCGAGGTGATTCGCAGTCTGAACGATCACGGCATCGAGACCGAGCATCCGGTCGAGGTCGTGATCTGGACCAACGAGGAGGGTTCGCGCTTCGCGCCGGCGATGGTCGCGTCGGGCGTGTTCGCGGGCGTGTTCACGCTCGACTACGGGCTATCGCGCAAGGACGTCGACGGCAAGACGATCGGCGAGGAGCTCGCGCGCATCGGCTACGCGGGCGACGTGCCGTGCGGCGGGCGCAAGCTGCACGCGGCGTTCGAGCTGCATATCGAGCAGGGGCCGATTCTCGAAGCGGAGTGCAAGACGATCGGCGTCGTGACCGACGCGCAGGGACAGCGCTGGTACGAGATCACGTTCACTGGCCAGGAAGCGCACGCGGGACCGACGCCGATGCCGCGCCGCCGCGACGCGCTGCTCGGCGCGTCGCGGGTAGTCGATCTCGTCAACCGGATCGGCCTCGATCATGCGCCGTTCGGCTGCGCGACGGTCGGCATGATGCAGGTCCACCCGAACTCGCGCAACGTGATTCCAGGCCGCGTGTTCTTCACCGTCGATTTCCGTCATCCGGACGATGCCGTGCTCGCGAAGATGGACGCGGCGCTGCGCGACGGCGTCGCGCGCATCGCGGGCGACATCGGGCTCGACACCGAACTCGAGCAGATTTTCTACTACAAGCCGGTCGCGTTCGACCCCGCCTGCGTGGCGGCCGTGCGTGATGCGGCCGACCGCTTCGGCTACTCGCATCGCGACATCGTGTCGGGGGCGGGCCACGACGCGTGCTATCTGGCGCAGGTCGCGCCGACGTCGATGGTGTTCGTGCCATGTATCGACGGCATCAGCCACAACGAGATCGAGGACGCGACGCCCGCATGGATCGAGGCCGGCGCGAATGTGCTGCTGCACGCGATGCTGTCGCGTGCGTGCGAGCCGGCTTCATGACGGATCGGATATAGCGCGGCCAGTAGACCGCGCACAGTTCGACCATAGCATTCCTAAGCATGACCGCCCCGACTGTGCATTCGCAGCCGGCGGGGACGGCTTTGTCTCCACCCAGTCGAAGGAACGCGTATGACCACCCAGCCAACCGGCGATATCGCCGCGCATCGCCTGTCGTCCACGCAACTCTCGTGCGAATTCGCCGATATCGCGCCGCTGCTCGATCCGACCGCCGCGGCGGCTGCCGCCAGCCGCTGCCACTACTGCTACGACGCGCCGTGCGTGCACGCGTGCCCGACGCAGATCGACATCCCGAGCTTCATCCGCAAGATCGGCAACGGCAACCTGAAAGGCGCGGCGGCCGACATCCTGTCCGCGAATCCGCTCGGCGGGATGTGCGCCCGCGTGTGCCCGACCGAGATCCTGTGCGAAGGCGCTTGCGTGCGCAACCATCAGGATGCACAGCCGGTCGCGATCGGCGCGTTGCAGCGGCACGCGACCGACTGGGCGATGCAGACCGGCGCAGTTCAGTTCCGGCGCGCGCCCGAGACGGGCCGCCACGTGGCGGTGGTCGGCGCTGGGCCGGCCGGGCTCGCCTGTGCGCACCGGCTCGCGCTCGCCGGGCACCGCGTCACACTGTTCGACGCGCGGCCGAAGGCCGGCGGCCTCAACGAATACGGGATCGCCGCGTACAAGACCGTCGACGATTTCGCGCAACGCGAAGTCGAATGGCTGCTGTCGGTGGGCGGCATCACGCTGGAAACGGGTATGGCGCTCGGACGCGACGTCACGCTCGACGCATTGCGCGAACAGCATGACGCGGTATTTCTCGCGATGGGCCTCGGCGGTGTGCGCACGCTCGCGATCGACGGCGAGCAACTGGGCGGCGTGATGAACGCGGTCGATTTCATCGAGCAGGTGCGGCAGGCGGACGGGCTGGAGAACGTGCCGGTCGGGCGGCGCGTGGTCGTGATCGGCGGCGGCAACACGGCGATCGATGCGGCGGTGCAGAGCCGCAAGCTCGGCGCCGAGCGCGTGACGATGGTGTACCGGCGCGGCGTGGATGCGATGAGCGCGACGTGGGCCGAGCGCGAGTTCGCGCAGAAGAGCGGCGTCACGCTCGTCACGCACGCGAAGCCGGTGCGTATCGCAGGTACGGACGGGCAGGTCACGGGCGTCGAATTCGAGGCCGCGTCGGGGGAGCGTTTCAGCGTCGACGCGGACATGGTGCTGAAGGCGATCGGCCAGACGCTCGTGCCGGACGGCATCGCGGCGGAATTGCTGACCGCGGACGGTTCGCGTATCGCGGTCGATGCGGACGGGCGCACGGCGCTGCCGGACGTATGGGCCGGCGGCGACTGCGCGGCGACGGGCGGCATCGACCTCACGGTGCAGGCCGTGCAGGACGGCAAGCGCGCGGCCGCGTCGATCGACGCGACGCTCGCGGCGCGCGACGCGAAGGCGGCCTGAACGCGCGACGCACCGCACGCACACCGAACACGACCCCCTTCTCACGGAGCCGAACATGGCCGATCTCCGCTGCACCATCGCAGGCATTACTTCGCCGAATCCCTTCTGGCTGGCGTCCGCGCCGCCGACCGACAAGGCCTACAACGTCAATCGCGCGTTCGAGGCGGGCTGGGGCGGCGTCGTCTGGAAGACGCTCGGGCTCGATCCGCACGTCGTCAACGTCAGTTCGCGCTATGGCGCGGTGCAGTGGAACGGCCAGCGCATCGCGGGGCTGAACAACATCGAGCTGATCACCGACCGTCCGCTCGACGTGAACCTGAGAGAAATCGCGCAGGTGAAGCGCGACTGGCCGGACCGCGCGCTGATCGTGTCGCTGATGGTGCCGTGCAACGAGCGCGACTGGAAATGGATTCTGCCGCTCGTCGAGGATACCGGCGCCGACGCGGTCGAACTCAACTTCGGCTGTCCGCACGGGATGAGCGAGCGCGGGATGGGCGCGGCGGTCGGGCAGGTGCCCGAATACGTGGAGATGGTCACGCGCTGGGTGAAGGAAGGCACGAAGCTGCCGTGCCTCGTGAAGCTCACGCCGAACATCAGCGACATCCGGATGGGCTCGCGCGCCGCATACAAGGGCGGCGCGGACGGCGTGTCGCTGATCAACACGATCAACTCGATCGTCGCGGTCGATCTCGACCAGATGGCGCCGATGCCGACCGTCGACGGCAAGGGCACGCACGGCGGCTATTGCGGGCCGGCGGTCAAGCCGATCGCGCTGAACATGGTCGCGGAGATCGCGCGCGATCCGGAAACGCCGAACCTGCCGATCTCGGGCATCGGCGGCATCTCGTCGTGGCGCGACGCGGCCGAGTTCATGGTGCTCGGCGCCGGCAGCGTGCAGGTGTGCACCGCCGCGATGCATTACGGCTTCCGGATCGTGTCGGATCTCGCCGACGGCTTGTCGAACTGGATGGACGAGAAGGGCTACGCGACGCTCGACGACATCCGCGGCCGCGCGGTGCCGAACGTGACGGACTGGAAATACCTGAACCTGAAGTACGACATCAAGGCGCGCATCGACCAGGATCGCTGCATCCAGTGCGGGCTGTGCCATATCGCGTGCGAGGACACGTCGCATCAGGCGATCACGGCGACGAAGGACGGCGTGCGGCACTTCGAAGTGATCGATTCGGCGTGCGTCGGGTGCAATCTTTGCATGCATGTGTGTCCGGTCGAGCAATGCATCACGATGGAGCGCGTCGACGCGGGCGACTACGCGAACTGGACCACGCATCCGAACAATCCGGCGAGCGCGGAGGCGGGGCCGAGTGCAGGCGCCGCGGCGCCCGAGAAGCACGCGAAGCAGGCTGCCTGACCGGCGTCCGGCGATGCGGGGCATCCTGCACCGCCGCCTTTCGTTCCACCCGGGCCGGCATCGCACGATGCCGGCGTTGACGTTTTCGTGGAGTGTGTTCGATGAATCACGCAGCGATTCCCGCCGATCCCGACAGCGCCGCGGCGCACGGCGGCAGCCTGTACAACGACGACCTCGCGCCGACGACGCCGGCGCAGCGCACGTGGAAGTGGTACCACTTCGCGGCGCTGTGGGTCGGGATGGTAATGAACATCGCGTCGTACATGCTCGCGGCCGGGCTGATCCAGGAAGGCATGTCGCCGTGGCAGGCGGTGATGACGGTACTGCTCGGCAACCTGATCGTGCTCGTGCCGATGCTGCTGATCGGCCATGCGGGCGCGAAGCACGGGATTCCGTACGCGGTGCTCGTGCGCGCGTCGTTCGGCACGCAGGGCGCGAAGCTGCCGGCGTTGCTGCGCGCGATCGTCGCATGCGGCTGGTACGGGATCCAGACCTGGCTCGGCGGCAGCGCGATCTACACGCTGCTGAACATCCTGACCGGCAACGCGCTGCACGGCGCGACGCTGCCGCTCGTCGGCATCTCGTTCGGGCAACTCGCGTGCTTTCTCGTGTTCTGGGTGTTGCAGCTGTACTTCATCTGGCACGGCACCGATTCGATCCGCTGGCTCGAAAGCTGGTCCGCGCCGATCAAGGTCGTGATGTGCGTGGCGCTCGTGTGGTGGGCGACGTCGAAGGCGGGCGGGTTCGGCTCGATGCTGTCGGCGCCGTCGCAGTTCGCGGCGGGCGGCAAGAAGGCCGGGCTCTTCTGGGCGACCTTCTGGCCGGGACTGACCGCGATGGTCGGCTTCTGGGCGACGCTTGCGCTGAACATTCCTGATTTCACGCGCTTCGCGCATTCGCAGCGCGACCAGATGATCGGTCAGTCGATCGGGCTGCCGCTGCCGATGGCGCTGCTGTCGGTGGTGTCGGTCGTCGTCACGTCGGCGACCGTCGTGATCTACGGCAATGCGATCTGGGATCCGATCGACCTGACGAGCCGGATGACCGGCATCGGCGTGGGTATCGCGCTCGTGATCCTCACGCTCGACACGATGTGCTGCAACCTCGCGGCGAACCTGGTCGGTCCTGCTTACGATTTTTCGAGCCTGTGGCCGAAGGCGATCTCGTACCGCACGGGCGGGATGATCACCGCGACGATCGCGATCGTGATGATGCCGTGGAAGATCCTCGCGACGACGGACGGCTATATCTTCACCTGGCTCGTCGGCTATTCGGCGCTGCTCGGGCCGGTCGCGGGCATCCTGATGGTCGACTATTTCCTGATTCGCGGCACGCAGCTCGACACGCGCGCGCTGTTCGACGAGCGCGGCGGCTTCAGCTATGCGCGCGGCTGGAACCCGGCCGCGCTCGTCGCGCTCGCGGTCGGCGTGCTGCCGAACCTGCCGGGCTTCCTGCATACGGCGTTTCCGGCGTCGTTTCCGAACGTGCCGGCGTTCTTCAACACGCTTTACACGTACGCGTGGTTCGTCGGCCTCGTGCTGGCGTCCGGCGTGTACGGCACCTGGATGAAGTGGCGCGCCGGACCCCGCGCGCAGATCGCGAGCGCATGACGCGCGAGCCGGAGGCGACTCGCGCGCGGCATGCGGCACCCGACAGTCAACGAGGAGGCAACGACATGGCAATCCTGATTCGTGGCGGCACCGTGGTCGATGCGGACCGCTCCTATCGCGCGGACGTGCTCTGCGCGGACCCGCAGGACGGCGGCACGATCCTGCAGATTGCGGAGCGGATCGACGCGCCGGCCGGCGCAACCGTCGTCGACGCGCACGACCAGTACGTGATGCCGGGCGGCATCGATCCGCATACGCACATGGAACTGCCGTTCATGGGCACGACCGCGAGCGACGATTTCTATTCGGGCACGGCGGCCGGGCTGTCGGGCGGCACGACGAGCATCATCGACTTCGTGATTCCGAGCCCGAAGCAGCCGCTGATGGACGCGTTCCGCGCATGGCGCGGCTGGGCCGAGAAGGCGGCTTCCGATTACGGTTTTCACGTGGCCGTGACGTGGTGGGATGAGAGCGTGCACCGCGACATGGGCACGCTCGTGCGCGAGCATGGCGTCTCGAGCTTCAAGCACTTCATGGCGTACAAGAACGCGATCATGGCCGACGACGAGGTGCTCGTGAACAGCTTCACGCGTTCGCTCGAACTCGGCGCGCTGCCGACCGTGCACGCGGAGAATGGCGAGCTCGTGTTCCAGCTGCAAAAGGCGCTGCTTGCGCGCGGGATCACGGGGCCGGAGGCGCATCCGCTATCGCGGCCGCCCGAGGTGGAAGGCGAGGCCGCGAACCGCGCGATCCGCATCGCGCAGGTGCTTGGCGTGCCGGTGTATATCGTGCACGTGTCGGCGAAGGACGCGGTGGACGTGATCACGCGCGCGCGTAGCGAAGGGCTGCGCGTGTTCGGCGAAGTGCTACCGGGGCATCTGGTCATCGACGAGGCCGTCTATCGCGATCCGGACTGGACGCGCGCGGCGGCCCACGTGATGAGCCCGCCGTTCCGCTCGGCCGAGCATCGCGAGGCGCTGTGGCGCGGGCTGCAGTCGGGGCAGCTGCATACGACGGCGACCGATCACTGCGTATTCTGCGCATCGCAGAAGGCGATGGGCCGCGAGGATTTCACGAAGATCCCGAACGGCTGCGGCGGCGTCGAGGATCGCATGTCGGTGCTGTGGCATCACGGCGTGAATCACGGCCGCATCACGCCGAACGAGTTCGTGCGGATCACGTCGACCAATGCCGCGCAGATTTTCAATCTGTATCCGCGCAAGGGCGCGGTGCAGGTCGGTGCCGACGCCGATCTCGTCGTGTGGGACCCGGCCGCGACCAAGACGATCTCGGTGAAGACGCATCATCAGCAGGTCGACTTCAACGTGTTCGAGGGGATGACGGTGCAGGGCGTCGCGACGCACACGCTCACGCGCGGCGCACTCGCATGGGCCGACGGCGACTTGCGCGCGGTGCGTGGCGCGGGCCGCTATCTGAAACGTCCGCCGGCGGCTGGCTACTACGAGGCCGCGCGGATCGCGAACCGGCTGCGCGAGCCGCATCCGGTCGAGCGCGCGGGTTGAACGATGCGTGTCGCGCGGGGCGTGTCCGTTCTGACGGCACGCCCCGCGCGTGTTTTAGCGGCGTAGATAGAACAACTGATCAAGTTCTCGAAGACGAAAACAGAAACGATCGATGCCATTGATCGCGGCGATTTTGGCGACGTTGCGGGCGTGCATATCGAGCGAGTAACATCCACCCACCCGATCACGCGGGTCGCGGGCACGGGCCGCCCGCCGGACAGTTCAAATAGTGAGAAAGGAGCACAAAGGTGGATATTCTGCGCAGTCTCCTCGGTATGCTGTTTCTGTTGCTGGTCGCGTATCTGCTGTCGAACAACCGCCGCGCGGTCAGCGCGCGGACCATGATCGCCGCGCTGCTCACGCAGTTCGCGATCGGCGCGCTCGTGCTGTTCGTGCCGTCCGGCCGCGCAGCGCTGGCCGCGGCCGCGAACGGCGTCAATCGCGTGCTCGACATGGGCAATCACGGCATCGCGTTCGTGTTCGGCGGGCTCGTCGACGCGCGGATGTTCCAGTTGTTCGGCGATGGCGGGTTCGTATTCGGCCTGCGCGTGCTGCCGATGATCATCTTCGTCACCGCGCTGATCTCGGTGCTGTACTACATCGGCGTGATGAAGTGGATCGTCGCGATTCTCGGCGCGGGGCTCGCGAAAGTGCTGGGCGTGAGCCGCATCGAGGCGTGCTCGGCCGTCGCGACGATCTTCCTCGGGCAGAGCGAGATGCCCGCGCTCGTGAAGCCGTTCGTGCGCAACATGACGAGCGCCGAGATCTTCACGGTGATGGCGAGCGGGATGGCGTCGGTCGCGGGCTCGGTGCTGGTCGGCTATGCCGGCCTCGGGGTGAAGATGGAGTACCTGCTCGCCGCGTCGTTCATGGCGGTGCCGGGCGGGCTGCTGTTCGGCAAGCTGCTGTTTCCGACCGTCGAGCCGAGCCGCGTGGTGGTCGACGGCCTCGATTTCGACGACAAGCGCGCCGCCAACGTGATCGAGGCGGCCGCATCCGGCGCGTCGGTCGGCCTGCGCATCGCGATCAACGTCGGCGCGATGCTGATCGCGTTCGTCGGGCTGATCGCGCTGATGAACCTGATCGTCGGCGGCGCCGCCGCGTTCGCGGGCTTTCCGCAGGTCACGCTGGTCGGCATCATCGGCCACCTGTTCGCGCCGCTCGCGTGGATCATCGGCGTGCCGTGGCACGATGCGACGCTGGCCGGCAACTTCATCGGCGAGAAGCTGATCTTCAACGAATTCGTCGCGTACGGCGACCTGTCGCCGTACCTGAAGGGCGGCGCGCATGCGGCGGCGGCCGGCCTGCAGGTGCTCGACCCGAAGACGCTCGCGATCGTGTCGTTCGCGCTGTGCGGTTTCGCGAACTTCTCGTCGATCGCGATTCTCGCGGGCGGCTTCAGCGCGGTCGCACCGGAGCGCCGCTCGGACGTCGCGCGGCTCGGCTTGCGCGCGCTGACGGCCGCGACGCTGTCGAACCTGATGAGCGCGGCGATTGCCGGGCTGTTTTTCTCGCTGCATTGAACCGTGCAGCAGACTCCGACCGATCAAGGCGAGGCAACGATGTTTCTACCGCAGGAATTCATTCGCAGGAAGCGCGACGGGCAGCCGCTCGATCGCGACGGGATGGCCGCGTTCGTGCGCGGCGTGACCGACGGCAGCGTGACCGAGGGCCAGGTGGCCGCGTTCGCGATGGCCGTGTATTTCAACGACCTGAGCACCGACGAACGCGTCGCGCTGACGCTCGCGCAGCGCGATTCGGGCGACGTGCTCGACTGGCGCGCGCTCGATCTCGGCGGGCCGGTGATCGACAAGCATTCGACGGGCGGCGTCGGCGACGTCGTGTCGCTGATGCTCGGGCCGATGGTCGCCGCGTGCGGCGGCTACGTGCCGATGATTTCGGGGCGCGGGCTCGGACACACCGGCGGCACGCTCGACAAGCTCAGCGCGATTCCCGGTTACGACGTGATGCCCGAGACGGACGCGTTTCGCCGCACGGTGCGCGAGGTCGGCGTCGCGATCATCGGGCAGACCGCGCGGCTCGCGCCGGCCGACAAGCGCATCTATGCGATCCGCGACGTGACGGCGACCGTCGAATCGGTCGCGATGATCACCGCGTCGATCCTGTCGAAGAAACTCGCGGCAGGGCTCGACGGGCTCGTGATGGACGTCAAGGTCGGCTCCGGCGCGTTCATGCCGACCGCGGAGAAATCGGCGGAACTGGCGCGCAGCATCGTCGACGTCGGCAACGGCGCCGGCATGAAGACGACCGCGATCCTCACCGACATGAACCAGTCGCTCGCGCCGTGCGCGGGCAATGCGCTCGAAGTGGCGTGCGCGATCGACTACCTGACGGGCAAGTCGCGTCCCGCGCGTCTGCACGACGTGACGATGGCGCTGTCGGCCGAATTGCTCGTGACCGGCGGGCTGGCGCGCGATGCCACCCACGCACGCGAGAAGCTGCAGCAGGCGCTTGATTCCGGCGCGGCGGCCGAGCGTTTCGCGCGGATGGTCGTCGCGCTCGGCGGCCCGGCCGACCTGATCGACGCGCCCGCGCGGCATCTGGCGCGGGCGGCCGTGATCGTGCCGGTGGCGGCACCCGCGAGCGGCGTGGTGCAGCGCGTCGATTGCCGCGCGCTCGGGCTGGCGGTGGTCGCGCTCGGCGGCGGCCGCACGCGCGCGGAGGACGCGATCGACGTCAGCGTCGGCTTGACGGCGCTTGCAGAGATCGGGCAGCGCATCGAGGCGGGCGAGCCGCTCGGTTTCGTGCATGCCCGCGACGAAGCGGCCGCGGCCCACGCGGCGGACGCCGTGCGCCACAGCTACGTGCTCGGCGAGACCGGCGAAGCGCCGCCGACCCTTTACCAGCAGATCGGCTGACCCTGCTCCCGGAGGCATCACCACGATGGAACGAGACGAACTGATCGAACAGGCGAAGGCGGCGCGCGAACGCGCGTATGCGCCGTATTCGCGCTTCAAGGTCGGCGCGGCGCTGCTGGCGCGCGACGGCACGGTGTTCCACGGCTGCAACGTCGAGAACGCGTCGTACGGACTGTGCAATTGCGCGGAACGTACGGCGCTGTTCGCGGCGATCGCCGCCGGCCATCGGCCGGGGGATTTCGCGCGGCTCGCGGTCGTCGGCGACACGGACGGCCCGATCGCGCCGTGCGGCGCATGTCGTCAGGTGATCATCGAGATCGGCAAGCCCGATATCGAGGTGATCCTCGCGAACCTGAAAGGGGCCGTCGAGGTCACGACGGCCCGCGCATTGCTGCCGGGCGCGTTCACGCTGTAACGACACGCGCGGCGGCGAGCCGCCGCGCGTCGCATGCGTCATGTCACGCGCTGTCGCGCGCGTCGCGGATCGGGATCACGGTGCGTGCGCCGCACTGGCGCAGCAGGTCGCGCAGCTCGTTGATGACCGGAAACACCTCGTGGTTCCAGTCGGCGCCTTGGGCGTCGTGCGCTTCCTGCTCGCGCTCGACGATCCAGCGATCCTCGCGGAAGATCCGCTCGGTGAACCACACGAGCAGCGGCCACGCGAGATCGAGCGCGAACGGGATGCCGGGCTTGTGGATCGACAGCAGCCCGAACGTGCGGTTGGTGCGCTGTTCGGCGTCGAGCGGCACGTAGACGATCCACAGGTCCATCACGAGCGTGCCTTCGCTCGAGCGGATCTGCAGCGTCTGGTACGGGTAGCCGGTGCGCACCGTCATCACGCTCTTGTCGGACTGGTCGGCCGGCTTCTTGCTCGCGCCGAACACGAGCGCCTCGCCGACCGGCTGCTTGCCCTCCATCCGCGCGAACGTGTAGTCGACCTCGACCCAGTCGTCGCCGCGGCGGCGGCCCACGGAGCGCGCGCGCATCTGCCCCATCTGCTTGCGATGCAGGAACTGATGGTTCATGTCCATCAGGTTCTCGTGCATGAACGAGTAGTGGCACTTGACCTCGCGGCCGAAGCGGCGCGTCTTGTACGCGGGATTGTCCGCGGATTCGAGCGCGGGGAACGGCCGTTCGTCGGCGAGCGTCGCGTCGCCCGGAAACACGAAGATCAGCCCGTGTGCCTCGCGGCACGGATACGCGCGCACGCCGTTGGGCAAGCGCTCGCGGCCGAGGTAGGGCACGTCGACGCAGCGGCCGCTGTCGCACGCGTAGGTCCAGCCGTGATAGCAGCAGCGCAGCGTTTCGCCGCTCACGACGCCCGCGTGCAGCGGCACCTGGCGGTGCGCGCAACGATCTTCGAGCGCATACACGGCGCCCGATTCGGTGCGCACGAGCACGATCGGATCGCCGGCGAAGCGCACGCCGAGCGTCTTGCCGCGCTTGAGCTCGCGCGACCACGCGAGCGGGTACCAGTGATCCGGGTGAATGGGCACGCGGCGCAGGTCGCGCACGACCGCGCCGGTGGACGGTTCTTCGAGGGTGTTGCTGTCAGGCAAAGGCACTGCGCGCATGCGTGACGCCTCCTGGCGGGACTGAATGTCGAACGCCGCAAGAAGCGGCGGGAATCAGGAGAGTCTACGCGAAGTTGCCGATCGCGGCGGATGCGATGCGGGTTTGCCCCGGCATCGCGTCCGCCGGTTCGTTGATCCGGCGCAAACGGGACGCCGCTGGTGCGTGGTGCCGGCGGCTCTGCCGGGCGACGGGCGGCAGCCCCGTCATGCCGCGAGCAGACGGTCGCAAGCGATTCATGAACGAATCATAAGCGGGCTTCGCGCCATAGCACCGGGTCGGCGCGGTACAGCGCCGGGAAGCGCTGCTTCAGCCCGGCGACCTTCGGCAGGTCGTTGAACGCGATATACGGCGCGTCGGGGTGCAGTTCGAGGTAGTTCTGATGATAGGCCTCGGCCGGATAGAAGCCCTTGTAGGCTTCGACGCGCGTGACGACGGGCGCCGCAAACACATGCGCGCCGCCGAGCTGCGCGATGTACGCGGTCGCGACCGTGCGTTGCTGCGCGGTGGTCGGGAAGATCGCGGAGCGGTACTGCGACCCTTCGTCGGGGCCCTGCCGATTCAGCTCCGTCGGATCGTGCGCGACCGAGAAGAACACCTGCAGCAGCCGGCCGTACGTGACCTGGGTCGGGTCGTAGACGATGCGTACCGATTCCGCGTGCCCCGTGAGCCCCGAGCCGACGAGCGCGTAGTGCGCGGTTTCGGACGCGCCGCCCGCGTAGCCGGCGGTCACCTGCTTCACGCCCTTCACGTGCTCGAACACGCCCTGCACGCCCCAGAAGCAGCCGCCGGCGAACACGGCCGTCTCGTCGTGCGACGCGCCGGGCGTTTCGTCGAGCGTCGGCGCGGGCACGGTGCGCATCGGCTCGGCGGAATTGACGATGCGCTGGTAGCCGAACACGGCGGCCGCCGCGACGGCGATGGCGCCGATGCGGCGCAGCATGGCGGCGCGCCGGCGTCCGGCGGCATCGCGGATAGGGATCGGGTTCATGTTTTGCTCCTTCGGAATGCGTTGGGAAAAGCGGCGCCGGGATGGCGGTAGCGCGCGCGATCAGCCGAAAGTGAATGCGTACGCATCGACCCCCGGATCGAGAAACTCGATCGCGAACGTGCGGTCGGCGATCGTGCCGGTCTGCCGGACGAGCTGGTACAGGCGCTGGCCGGTGACGGTGCCGTAGCCCTGCGCGTCGACATCCGTGCCATGCGCGGCGCCGGGCGCGGCGCCGTCGAGCGTCACGCGAAAGCGCACGGGCCGGCCGCTCGTGCCCGGGCCGAGCACCAGGTGCAGGTCGCGTGCATGGAAGCGGTAGACGATCCGGCCATCCGGCGCGGCCAGCGACGCGCGCTCGGCGCCGACGTTCCACGTGCCCGCGAGGCCCCAGCCGTTCAGATCCGGGCCGGCCGGCGCGTCGTAGCGGTGCGCCGCATCGCGCACGACGCCGCCCGGCGACGCGAAGCTTTCCGCGCGTGCATAGCCGACATAGGTTTCGGGCGAGCGGACGTTCGCGCTGTCGGCCGCCGCGAGCGCACCCTTCGCGGGCGCGCCGGCGAGGCCGAGCGGCACGTTCAGCGCGTCCGGGTGGCCGGCTTCGGCGAGCAGCGACTGGATCGCGCGTTCCGACTGCGCGTATTCGCCTTCGCCGAAGTGGTGATGGCGGATCCGCCCTTGCGCATCGATGAAGTAGTGCGCGGGCCAGTATTCGTTGTTGAACGCGCGCCAGATCGAATAGCCGTTGTCGATCGCGACCGGGTAGTCGATGCCGAGGTCGTGCACGGCCTTCTTCACGTTGCCGATGTCGCGCTCGAACGCGAATTCCGGCGCGTGGACGCCGATCACGACGAGCCCGTACGGCGCGTACTTGCGTGCCCACGCAGTCGTGTACGGCAGCGTGCGCAGGCAGTTGATGCACGAATACGTCCAGAAATCGACCAGCACGACCTTGCCGCGCAGCCCGGCCGCCGTCAGCGGCGGCGAGTTCAGCCACTGCACCGCGCCGTCGAGCGACGGCAGCGTGCCTTCGACCGGCAGCGCGGACGCGGTGGCGCCGGCCGCGCGCATCATCGCGCTGCCGGCCATCGCACCGCCGCCGGCCGGTGCGCCATCGGCTGCGGCGGCCATCATCGCGCCGCCCGTCGCGTCGTCGGTAGCGGCGGTCGCAGCCGGTGCCGCCGGTGCCGCCGGCGCGCCGTTCGAGCGGCCGCCGAGGCGGTCGACGAGCTTCGTTTCGAGCCCGCCCGTGGTGACCGTCGACAGTTGCGCGAGGGCGCCGGTATCGAGGCCGAGCGCGATCGCGCCGACGCCGGCCAGGAGCGCCGCGCCGATCCCGCGGCGGATCCATTCGCCGGCACCGAGCGAGCGCTTCATCGCGGCGAACACCTTGCCGCCGATCACGAGCGCGACGCCGAGCGACGTCGCCGCGCCGGCCGCATATGCGACGAGCAGCAGCGTCGTGCCGACGCTCGCGCCGCGCAGCGCGGCGCCGGTCAGCACGAGGCCGAGGATCGGGCCCGCGCACGGCGCCCACAGCAGGCCCGTCGCGACGCCGAGCAGCAGCGACGACGCCGGGCCGGCCGGGCGACCGTCGCGTTGCGCGAAGCCGGTGAGCCGGTTGCCGGCGGCGACGAGCGGGCGCGTCAGGTGTTCCGCGAAACGCGGCATCAGCAGCGTCAGGCCGAACACGGCGAGCAGCACGATCGCGATCCAGCGGCCGGCCTGGTTGGCCTGCGCGACCCAGCCGCCGCCGACGGCGGCGAGCGTCGCGACGACGGCGAACGTGAGCGCCATGCCGGCGAGCAGCGGCAGGCCGGTGCGCACGAACGGCTGGTCGGCGCGCGCGAATACGAACGGCAGCACGGGCAGGATGCACGGGCTCAGGATCGTGAGCACGCCGCCGAGATAGGCAAGGACGATGAGCAGCATGAGGCGTTCTCCAGTCGGATGGGGCGGGGCCGGATCAGGCGGCAGCCGGGTGGAACGCGAGCGCGAGGCCGTTCATGCAGTAGCGCAGGCCGGTCGGCGCGGGGCCGTCGTCGAACACGTGGCCGAGATGGCCGCCGCAGCGGCGGCAGTGCACCTCGGTGCGGACCATCCCGAACGACGCGTCGGTGTCGGTGCCGACAGCATGGTCGAGCGGTTTCCAGAAGCTCGGCCAGCCCGTATGGCTGTCGAACTTGGTGGCCGACGAGAACAGCGCGAGGTCGCAGCCGGCGCACGCGAACGTGCCGTGCCGGTGCTCGTCGTTCAGCGGGCTGGTGAACGGCCGCTCGGTGCCGGCTTCGCGCAGCACCGTGTATTGGGCGGGCGTGAGCCGGCGATGCCATTCGGCGTCGCTGAGCGTGATCTCGAACGGGGCGGCCTTCGGCGAGCCGGCCGGCGGCGCGGCGAACGCGCGGCCGACCAGCGCGCGGTGGCCGGCGGACGACAGCGCCGCGAGCGCGGCGAGGCCGGTGGCGCCGGCGAACAGCAGATGTCTGCGGGTGGGCATGATGGGCTCCTGGAAGCAGGTGCTGAAAACATGCGCTCATCGTAGGCGGCGGCCGGTGTCGAAGTCCTCACGGAAAGTTAAACGAATCGTGATGATCGGGATGTTCCGTCGCGGTGCGCTGGAATTTGCCGAAGCGCCAGCTGGCAACGGCCATCGGGCGGGTGAGCGGCCGATGTTGACCGAGCATCTGTTCGAGACGCGGTTTTTATTGTCTTTTTAGTGTTCGTCGAGCCGCGTGATGAATCCGGACTTGGGCTTGCCGGTCGAATCGGATCGGGATACGAGCGTGGTTGGATCGCGGTTGCGCATCACGTCGGGCGGCCGATGCGCGTGTGGACGCGGAAGTTTGACGGTTTTTATGTAGAAACTTCAGGGGGCCAGGTCAGGAAGAACGGTGCAGGAACGCACGCGATGCGGGTCCACCGGACCGCGCATGGTCGATGCGACGCCGCACTACGCCCGGTCGAGCAGGTCGACGAGCAGCCTGGCCCCGGCGGCCCCCTTCGTGGAATCGGTCCACAGCCGGTCGATCATCTTCCGGTACATCGCGACGGCATCCGCCGACGTGGTGATCGTCGCGATGCCGGTACGGATGTTCGGCAGCTCGCCGAGCCGGAACGGCGATACCGCGATATGCGCGCTGTCGTCGTCCTCGAAGATCTGGAAGGTCTCGTTCGGCAGGTTGTCGCTGACGATGCCGATACGCACGCCTTTCGCATCGTCCTCGAGCATCCCGACGATTCGCATCACTTCCCGGCGCGCCGCCAGTTTGCGCTCGAGCTGCACGCCCGGCGGCAGCCCGAGGCGGCCGACCAGGCCGTGGTGCAGGAACTGCTCGATCTGGCGCAGCCCGATCAGGCTCGTCACGTTCAGCGGTGCGCGTCGGAACGCGGCTTTCCGGTCCGCGAGGATCGCCATCACTTTCGACAGCGTCTGCCGCCACGCGGCATCGGTCAGCGACGGCGGGATGCTTTCCTCGAGCATCTGGCGCAGCCAGCCTTCGTAATCGTCGGAGGTCAGCAGGAACGAGAACGGATCGAAATGCGCGAAGATCCGCTGCGAGCGGCTCTCGATCTGCCGCATGCGCTCGAAATAGCTGATCGCCGAATCGTGATACTCGACCTCGACGCCCATCAGGTTCGCGAGCGACACGCCGAACAGCGCGGCGAGCCGCTCGAGCGTATCGATCTTGACGATCTCGCCACGTTCGAGCTTGTAGACCGCCGCGCGCGAGATGTTCAGGCGCTCGGCGACATCCTCGCTGCGCAACTCGGCAGCCATCCGGTACGCGCGCAAGCGCTCGCCAATGCTGTCGAAGTCGAAGCGCGCGCCGCGCAGACGCGTTTTTCGGGAACCGGCGGTGGACATGAAGTACCTCTAGGTGGCGGGTGAAAAATCGACAGACACCGGTTGCGCGACCGCGCCGCCATCCTGTCGGGGGCATCGCGAAGATCGATGTTTGTCTATTTTTTTGTATCGGGTATTTTAACGTAGCCGACGACGGATGCTCGCACACCCGCGGCTTGCGCTCGTCTTGTGCGCGGTAACGGCCTGCGACGGGCCCGTGTCCGTGTGCGGGCACGCCGTCTAAATATTTGGACGAACGGCGCGCGCGCAGACGCCGTCGGCGATAGAGGCATCGCACCTTCCAGACATTCCCACGTGCCGGCCCATTGCGCCGGGAGGAGAAAAGCATGACGTTGCGCACCCCGTGCGCCCGATTTCGGGCAGGATTCCTGATGGCCGGCGCGGCAGGCGCCATTGGCATCGCGCCGCTCGCGCACGCGCAGTCGAGCGTGACGCTGTACGGCGTTGCCGACGCTTTCGTCGGTTCGGTGAAGCAACCCGGCGCTCGCACGGCGCTCGTGCAGTCGGGCGGCGGGATGACGACGTCGTTCTGGGGCCTCGGCGGCAGCGAGGATCTCGGCAACGGCAACAAGGCGTTCTTCGTGCTCGAAAGCTACTTTCAACCGCAAAGCGGCGCGTACGGCCGCTACGCCGGGGACAGCCTGTTTTCGCGCAATGCGTACGCGGGATTGCAGACGCGGTTCGGCCAGCTTCGTCTTGGCCGGATCACGACGCCGCTGTATCTCGCGACGATCCAGTTCAACCCGCTGTTCAATTCGTACACGTTCTCGCCGATGATTTTCCACACGTTCAAGGGCGTGGGCGCCGAGGGCGTGGTCGGCGATTCGGCGTGGAACAACGCGCTCGCCTATACGAGCCCGACGTTCGGCGGCTTCAATGCGGGGCTGCTGTATGCACTCGGCAATACGGCCGGCCGGAACGGCGCCAAGAAATGGAGCGTCAACGCGAACTACGCGCGCGGCGCGTTCGCGGCCGCCGTGGTCTTCCAGTACGTGAATTTCAGCGCGACGCCTGGCGATCTCGACGGCGCGCTCGCCGCGGCGCCGGGCCTGTCGAGCCAGCGCACGGTGCAGGTCGGCGCGTGGTACGACTGGCGTGTCGTGAAGCTGTTCGCGCAGTACATGAACGTCGCGAACCGCGCGCAGCGCGGCAACTTCCACGGCGATACGCTGCAGGCCGGCGTCAGCGTGCCGATCGGCGTGGGTTCGCTGCTGGCGAGCTACGCGTATACGCATTCGAGCGGGGCGCTCGCCGACGGCGCGCATCGCAGCACCGGTGCGCTCGGCTACGACTATCTGCTGTCGAAGCGCACCGACCTCTATTCGGCGATCAAGGTCGATCACGTCGGCGGGCTATCGACCGGCATCACGTACGGCGCGGGCCTGCGCACGCGTTTCTGACGCAGGCATCGCGATGCGAGGCTTCGCGGTTTACCCCGATACATCGGATGCTTGCATTCCGTTTTTGATGCGGGTAGTCTAAATATTTAGACGAGGAGGAAAGCATGAACCTTATGGACGCCACGCAGTGGCTGGCACAGGACGTCGTCGGCTTTTCCGACATTCACCGGTTCGCGACGCGCTGCCGGGACGCGGCGGCGCCGCACGGGCGGGAATCGGCGGCGCTGGTGCTGCTCGCACAGGCGGCCGCGACGTTCGCCGAACGGCAGGAGGGCGTGGCGGTCTGCACGGAGACGGTGCAGGCGTTTCTCGCCGAACTGCGCGAGCACGCGCGGCGGCTGAGCGATGCGAGCGGGCGCTCGGACGACGCGCTGCTCGCGGCGCTCAACGGCTTCGCCGCGCAGGTGTCGAAGGAACTGGTCGTCTGATGCGCGACGCCGGCGCGAATCTGCCCGGGCCGCGCCCTTAAGCTGTGCGATGCCGACGATCGGGTCGCGGTCAGTTCGTCTAGAAAAAACGACAAACGACCGCGAAACGGACCGCCGGCATCGATATTTCCTCCTCACGATACGGACAATCATGGAAGCGAACCTTCGATCCTCCGCGGCCGCGCCCGCCGGCGCACCGCCCGAACGGGTGTCGCGCTACGCGTGGAAAGTGCTGGCCGGCTCGGCCATCGGCTATGCGATGGACGGCTTCGACCTGCTGATCCTCGGCTTCATGCTGCCGGCAATTTCGGCGTCGCTGCAGCTCGGCGCGCAGCAGGCGGGGGCGCTCGTCACGTGGACGCTGGTCGGCGCGGTCGCGGGCGGCGTGATTTTCGGCACGCTCAGCGATCGCTACGGCCGCGTACGCGTGCTGACCTGGACGATCCTGCTTTTCGCGGTGTTCACCGGGCTATGCGCGTTCGCACAGGGCTTCTGGGATCTGCTCGCGTACCGGACCATCGCCGGCATCGGCCTCGGCGGCGAATTCGGCATCGGCATGGCGCTCGCGGCCGAAGCGTGGCCTGCAGCCAAGCGCGCCCGCGTGTCGTCGTACGTGGCGCTCGGCTGGCAGAGCGGCGTGCTCGCGGCGTCGCTGCTGACGCCGCTGCTGCTGCAGAGCGTCGGCTGGCGCGGCATGTTCGCGATCGGCGTGCTGCCCGCGATCGTCGCCTGGGTGCTGCGCAACAAGCTGCACGAGCCGGAAGTGTTCGTCCGGAGCCAGCAGCCGGCGCGCACGGGCGCGCGTTTCCGGCTGCTGTTCGCCGATGCGCGCACGACCCGCACGAGCATCGGCATCGTCGTGCTGTGCGCGGTGCAGAACTTCGGCTACTACGGGATCATGATCTGGATGCCGACGTTCCTGTCGAAGCAGCTCGGCTTCTCGCTGACGAAATCCGGAGTGTGGACCGCGGTGACCGTGCTCGGGATGATGGCCGGCGTCTGGCTGTTCGGACACCTGGCCGACCGGATCGGCCGCAAGCCGACGTTCCTGCTGTACCAGCTCGGCGCGGTGGCGATGGTATTCGTGTATTCGCGGCTGACGGACCCGGCCACGATGCTGTGGGCTGGCGCGCTGATGGGCATGTTCGTGAACGGCATGGTCGGCGGCTACGGCACGCTGATGTCCGAAGCGTATCCGACCGCGGTGCGGGCGACCGCGCAGAACGTGCTGTGGAACGTCGGCCGTGCGATCGGCGGGCTCGGGCCGCTCGTCGTCGGCGCGCTCGCCGCGCGCTATTCGTTTCAGATCGCGATCGCGATGCTGGCCGCGCTTTACGTGCTCGACATGATCGTCACGGTCACGCTGATTCCGGAACTGAAGGACCGCGCGCTCGACTGACGCGCGTGCCTCCGCCCAACCGTAACGAGGAGAGAACGATGGACGTGATCGACGGGGCGCGCGCCTGCGCGCAGCCGTGGGCGGCCACGGTCGCCACGCACGCGTGCGACGTGGTCGCGCATCGCGCGGTGAACCGGCGCTATCGCTATCTGCGCGTGCGCGCCGACGCGCCGCTCGCGAGCGTCACGCAGGCCGGCCAGTTCTATCAGCTCGTCTGCCCCGTCAGCGATCTGCACCGGCCATTCCTGCCGCGCCCGATGAGCGTGTACGGCGTCGGCCCCGGCGCCGGCGAAATCGAGTTCCTGTACAACGTCACCGGCGAAGGCACGCGTGCGCTCGCGCAACTCGGCGTCGGCGCGCGGCTGTCGATCGTCGGGCCGCTCGGCCGCCCGTTCACGCTCGACGCCGATGCGCGACGGCTGCTGCTCGTCGCGCGCGGCGTCGGTCTCGCGACGATGGCGCCGCTCGTGCAGCGCGCGGCGCGGGCGGACCTTGCGCTGACGGTCGTGATGTCGGCGCGCACGCCGGACGACCTGATGACCGCGGAATTCCTGCGCGGCGCGCCGGCCGACGTGCATGCGGTGTTCGACAGCGACGGCTCGTCGGCGGTCGCGAACGTGGACGCGCTGCTGCGCGCGAGAATCGCGCGCGATCGGCCGGACGCGGTCTACACGTGCGGCTCGCAACGGTTGCTCGCGCTGCTGCAGCGCGTGCTCGCCGACCATCCGTCGATGCGCGGCGAGGTCGCGCTCGAGCAGCGGATGGCATGCGGGATGGGCGTCTGTCTGTCGTGCGTGCGGATGTTCGACGACGGCGCGACCCGCGCATTCCGGCGCGTGTGCCGCGAGGGACCGGTATTCGCGATTCGCGACGTGGTGACGGAGGGGGAGGTGGAAGTTGGCTGACCTGAGCGTACGCGTGGGCGAACTGCGCCTGCGCAATCCCGTGATGCCGGCATCCGGCTGTTTCGCGATCGAGTATCGCGATGCGCTCGACCTGACCGGGCTCGGCGCGCTCGTGATCAAGAGCGTGTCGCCCGTCAGCCGCCCGGGTAACCCGACGCCGCGTGTCGCCGACGCGGGTGACGGCATGCTGAATTCGATCGGCATTCCGAGCCGCGGCATCGACGACTATCTCGAACACGTGCTGCCCGCGTACACGGGCCACGGCACGCCGGTCGTCGCGTCGGTGTCCGCCGATACGGCGGACGCGTTCGCGCGCGCGTGCGAGGCGCTGTCGCGGCCGGACGTCGCGGCGATCGAGGCGAACATCTCGTGCCCGAATCTCGAGGCGGACGGCATGGCGTTCGGGATGGACGCGGGCATGACGTGGCAGGTCGTCGACGCGATCCGCATGCGCACCGGGCATCCGCTGTGGGTGAAGCTGACGCCGAACGCGGGCAACATCGCGAAGATCGCGCAAGCGGCACAGGACGCGGGCGCCGATGCGATCGTGATGGGCAACACGGTGCTCGGCATGTCGATCGACGTGCGCACGCGCCGGCCGTCGCTCGGCAACGTGATGGGCGGCCTGTCCGGGCCGTCGATCAAGCCGATCGCGCTGCGGCTCGTCCACCAGTGCTATCGCGCCGTGTCGATTCCGGTGATCGGCTGCGGCGGCATCCGGAGCGCCGCCGACGCCATCGAGTTCCTGCTCGCCGGCGCGAGCGCGGTGCAGGTGGGCACGGCGTCGTTCCGCGATCCGGGCGTGATGCGCACGATCATCGACGGGCTCGAGCAGTTTTGCGCGGACGAGGGCGTCGGCGCGATCGCGTCGCTGACCGGGCAGGTCAGGCTCGACCCGGAGCTGAGCGAGCGCTGGCAGCGCTTTTGCGCGGCGCCGGCGCGCGCGGGCGGCACGACGGCGGGGGCGTGATGAACGCGCATACCGACAGGCCGGACGCGCCGGCGGACCTCGAAGTGCACGACGCGGCGGCGCTGCCGCTTGCCGAACTGACGGCGCTCGCCGAGCAGTGGTTCGACGAGATCCGCGTGCTGTCGGCGGACGGCGTCGGCGTCACGCGCGAGAGCTACGGCGACAGCGAAACGGCGGCCGCGCAGCGGCTGGCGGCGCACGCCGAACGCGAGGGCATCGCGGTGCGCGTGGACCGTGCGGCCAACCTGGTCTTCAGCCTGCCCGACGCGGACCCGCATGCGCGTGCGATCTGGGTCGGCTCGCATCTCGACTCGGTGCCGCATGGCGGCAACTACGACGGGCTCGCGGGCATCGTCGCGGGGCTGCTGTGCCTCGTCGCGCAACGGCGCGGCGGCCGCGCGTCGCCGCACCCGTTGAACGTGATCGCGCTGCGCGGCGAAGAGAGCGCCTGGTTCGGCAAGGCCTACATGGGATCGAGCGCGCTGTTCGGCCGGCTGACGCCGGACGATCTCGCGATGAAGCATCGCAGCACCGGCCGCCCGCTGGCCGATTGCATGGCGGCGGCGGGCGTCGACATCGACGCGGTGCGGGCGCGCAAGCCGCTGTTCGACGTGCGGCGCGCGCATGCGTATCTGGAGCTCCACATCGAGCAGGGGCCTGTGATGGTCGCGCGCGGGCTGCCGGTCGCGGTCGTGTCCGGCATTCGCGGCAACGTGCGGCACAACTCCATCAGCTGCATCGGCGAGGCCGGCCACTCCGGCGCGGTGCCGCGCGACCTGCGGCACGACGCGATCTTCGCGGTCGCCGAGCTGATCACGCGGCTCGACGAGCACTGGCGCCGGCTGCTCGAACGCAACATCGATCTCGTCGTGACGACCGGCATCGTGTCGACCGACCAGGACGAGCATTCGATTTCGCGGATTCCCGGCCAGGTGCATTTCAGCTTCGAGGCGCGCAGCGAGAGCACGGAGACGCTCGACGTCTTCCATGAGCTGCTGATCGCCGAATGCAATTCGATCGCGCGCGAGCGTGGCGTGCGATTCGATTTCGACCGACGGTTGGCGAGCGCGCCGGCGCGGATGGATGCCACCCTGCGCGCCGCGCTTGCCGACGCGTGCACGCGGCTCGACGTGCCGTATGCGACGCTGCCGAGCGGCGCGGGCCACGACGCGGCGCTGTTCGCGAACGCGGGCGTGCCGAGCGGGATGCTGTTCGTGCGCAACGATCACGGATCGCACAACCCGCACGAGGCGATGTCGATCGATGATTTCATGCTGGGCGTGCGCGTGCTCGCCGACACGATTGCGCGGCTGTGACCGGCAATACGGGAAGCGACGGGAAGCGATGGCGGCCGACGCGCCGTGGAGCCGGAACGCGTGCGGTTCACGCCGACGGAACGTGTGCGCCTGCGCCGCCCGCCGCGCGGTTCACGTGCGCGAGCACGAATGCATAGACGTCATCGAGCGCCGACACGATGCGCGTGCCGGCCGCGACGCCATCGAACGCGCTCGCGGGCCCGGTGCAGATCAACGGCTTTGCGAAGCGCGTCGCGAGGCGGATCTCGTCGAGCGTGCCCTTGCTCCCCGGTAGCGCGACGACGACGTCGCTCGTCAGCACGTTCACGTAGTTGCGGCTCAATGCGTCGTCCGGCGCGTCAGCTTCCTTGCGCGGCAGTGGCGTGACGATAGGCAGGTCGATGAACGGATTCGGATAGCCGGCGATCGGCACGAAGCCGAACAGCGGGTGCGCTTCGCTCGGCACGATGCCGATCGAGCGGCCGCGGCGCCCCGGCGTCGTCGCGTAGGCGCGCGCGACCGACAGCATCACGCCGCGGCCGGCGCCGGTCAGCAGGTCGAATCCTTGCGCGGCGATCCACGTTCCGAGCGGCGTCGCCCACTCCGGCCATTCGTTCTTGCCCGAGCCCATCACGCCAATGATCGCCATCTTGTCCTCCTGGTTGGCCGACGCGCGGCGTGTCGATCTCGGCGATCGCGCGCACCGTTCGTCTTTTTAATTATACACATCGACCGATTTCTGGTGATGCGGCGGCGATGACGGGCTGAAAATTGTGGATTTTTCCGCCTTGCATTTTTCCTTCACTTTATTTAGTCTAAAAAAATAGATTTATCGACGGACGTATCGCGACTCGAGGGTTCGCCGGTACGCAGCCGTCTCCGGGGCGATACAGCCCGCTACAACCTGAGAGAGAGGTGTATTCATGCTTGACCACGCCACCAACGAATTGCTGACCCGCGTGGGGCCCGGCACGCCGTGCGGCGAGTTGCTGCGTCGCTACTGGCATCCGGTCGGTTATTCGTCGGAGCTGGCCGAAGCCGGCCAGACGAAACGCGTGCGGATTCTCGGCGAGGATCTGGTGCTCGCGCGCACCGGCAACGGCGGCGTGCTGCTCGTGCAGGAGCGTTGCCCGCATCGCGGTGCATCGCTGCTGTACGGCTTCGTCGAGGAAGCCACGATCCGCTGCGCGTATCACGGCTGGCAGTACAACGCGGCCGGCGAATGCGTGGAGCGGCCGTTCGAATCGGCGAAGGCGAGCCGCGTCTGCAAGAAGCTGATCGACAGCTATGCGACGCACGAATGCGGCGGGCTGATCTTCGCGTACATGGGGCCGGCGGAGCACAAGCCCGCGTTTCCGAACTGGGACATCCTCGTGCGCAACGACGGCGTCCGCCATTTCGAGGTGCAGGACGATCTCGCGTGCAACTGGTTCCAGGTGCAGGAAAACGCGGTCGACGTCACGCACACCTTCTATACGCACTCGAAATACTTCGAGCGCCTCGGCATGCGCGACGCGTCCGGCTTCGGCAAGCCGTTCAAGCGGTTCGGCTTCCAGCGCTTCGACTGGGGCATCGTGAAGAGCTGGGAATACGAAGGCGAGGGCCGCGGCTGGGGCAACCTGATGGTGTTCCCGAACATGCTGCGGATCATGACCGAGATGCACTGGCGCGTGCCGGTCGACGATACGACGACGCGGATCGTCTGGGTGTCGTTCACGCCGAACGCGGACGGCGCGCAGCCGCCCGCTCACGAGGCGCCGAAGATCGTCCGGCAGCCGGCGCGCACCGACGCGGCGGGCCGCTACCTGATGGACACGTTCATGAGCCAGGATGCGATGGCGGTCGAGACGCAGGGCCCGATCTTCGATCGTTCGCGCGAGAACCTCGGCGCGTCCGATCGCGGCATCGTGATGTTCCGCCAGATGCTGCAGGAGCAGATCGACGCGGTCGCGCGCGGCGAGCGGCCGGTCGCGAACGTGTACGGCGGCGCGCCGGACGTGACCGACCTGCGCGCGTGGATGGGCGGCTATCTGCCGATGAGCTGCGCGCCGGACCCGACGTTCCGCCAGCAGCGCGAATTCGGCGACATCTTCGACGAGTCGCACGTCGAGTACGAGATCCCGGCGAACTCGCCGGTGATGCGCGCTTGAGCGGCGGTGCGCTCGGCGGGCCGGGCCGCGGCGCCGGCATGCTGACGGCCGGCCGCGTCACGGTTGCGCTGCTCGCGGCGGGGCTCGCGAGCGTCGCCGCGCTCGGCGCGCGCGGCACGGTGTCGGCCGGCGACGCACGCATCGTCGCGATCGTGTTCACCTGCATCGTGCTGTGGGCGACCGGCGCGGTCGCGAGCCTGTGGGTGTCGCTGCTGTTTTTCTTCCTCGCGGCGACCTGCACGCCGGTGCCCACCGCCGAGATCTTCTCCGGCTTCGGGTCGAGCGCGTTCTGGCTCGTGTTCAGCGGCGCGGCGATCGGCTTCGCGCTGAAGGAGAGCGGCCTGAGCGAACGGATCGGCATCGCGCTCGCGCGCCGGATCGGCGGCTCGTATCTGAAGGCGCTGCTCGCATTCGCGACGCTGAGCTTCCTGCTGTCGCTCGTGATGCCGTCGACGTTCGGGCGGATCGCGATCCTGATTCCGATCGCGATCGGCTACTGCGACGTCGTGAAGCTCGGCGCGCACGCGAACGGGCGGCGCGGCATCCTGCTGCTCGTGATCGTCGGCTCGTACGAGCTGGCTGCCGCGGTGCTGCCCGCGAACCTGCCGAACGTGATCATGGCGGGAATTCTCGAGCAGTCGCACGGGATGCATCTGCGCTTCTCCGAGTATCTGCTGCTGTTCTTTCCGGCCGGCGTGATCGTGCGCGGCGCGGTGCTGGTGTTCGCGTCCTGGTGGCTGTTCGCGGATACGGTCGGCGAAGTCGAGATACCGGCGGCGCGCGTCGCGCTCGGCCGCCGCGAATGGCACGCGATCGTGCTGCTGGCGATCACGCTCGCGTTCTGGTTCACCGACGCCGTGCATCGCATCGCGCCCGGCTGGGTCGGGCTCGGCTTCGCGCTCGTCTACTTCGGCACGTCGCCGCCCGCACAGCTCGAGCGCTTCACCGCGACGCTGAAGATGGACCTGCTGTGGTTCATCGCGGCGATCATCGGGCTGACCGCGCTCGTCAACCATCTCGACATGCGCGTGCCGGACACGCTCGCGCTCGACGCGCTGCGCGACAGCCCGATGCTCATGTACTTCGCGCTGACCGCGCTGTCGATCGTCGTCTGCTTCGCGGTCACGTCGAATGCGGAACCGGCGCTATACGTGCCGATCGTGTCGCGCCTGCTCGCGCAGGGGCTGCACCTGAAGGCCGGCCTGCTCGCGCAGGTGATGGGCTATGCGACCACGGTCCTGCCGTACCAGTCGCCGCCGATCGTGTTCGGCAACGCGCTCGCGCAGCTGGACCGGGGGGCGGTGCTCCGGTACTGCATCGCGACGGCGCTGCTGGGCGTGGTGTTCGTGATCCCGATCAATGCGTTGTGGTGGCGGCTGATCGGGCTGCTGTGAGTTTTCCTGAACGGTGAATCCAATGATCGAAAACGATCTGCTTGCCGCGCGCGTGATTGCGCGCGAGCGCGTCGCGTGCGACGTGATTTCGCTGCGGCTCGTCAGCGACGCGCCGGGTCTCCCCCTGCCCGCGTTCGAGGCCGGCGCGCATATCGACCTGCATCTGCGCGACGGGCTCACGCGCAAGTATTCGCTGTGCAACGATCCGGTCGAGCGCGGCGTGTACGAGATCGCGATCAAGCGCGAGCCGGCGTCGAGCGGCGGCTCCGCGCACGTGCACGATGCGATCCGGGTAGGCGATGTGCTGCGGATCGGCGCGCCGCTGAATTACTTCCCGCTCGCGCCGGACGACAGCCCGGCCGTGCTGCTCGCCGCCGGGATCGGCGTGACGCCGTTACTCGCGATGGCGCACAGCCTGATGCGCGCGGGGCGGCCGCTCGCGTTCCACTACTTCGTGCGTTCGGCCGACGCGGCCGCGTACGGGGCGACGCTCGCGTCGCGGCTCGCGGACGTCGCGACGGTGCACACGGGGCTGACGCCCGACGCGACCCGCGACGCGATCGCGACGATCGTCGGCGCGATGGATTCGCGCTCGCATCTGTATTTCTGCGGACCGGCACCGTTCATGGCGGCCGTCGACGCGATCGCTCGCCCGGCGCTCGGCGATGCGCGGCTTCATCACGAGTATTTTTCCGCGCCAGCCGCGGAGCCTGCCGACGGCGGGGCCGATGCGTTCCGGATCGAGCTCGCGCGCTCGCAGCGCGCGCTGCTCGTGCCGCCGGGACAGTCGATCACCGATGTGCTGTACGAGCACGGCATCGCGGTCGCCACGTCGTGCGAGGCGGGCGTGTGCGGCGCATGCCGGACGACCGTGCTCGCGGGCACGCCCGATCATCGGGACGCGTTCCTGAGCGCGGCGGAAAAGGCCCGCAACGACTGCATGATGCCGTGCGTGTCGCGATGCCGCGGCGAACGGCTGGTGCTGGATCTCTGAGCCGTCACGGAGCGCTGAGTGAGGCCGATGTACTTGTTTTATTTTTCGGCGAATCACTCCGAAGCATGGCACAGCATGTCGACCAACTTGTCTCGGTACAGGTTCTTCTCTGCCGGACTGCGCTGTACGCATACGTGCAGGTTACGCTGAGACCAAGGCTCGATCAGCGGGATGACCGCGATCTTTCCCTCATCCGATGATTCGATCGCCGTTCGCGGAACGATACCTATTCCAGCTCCCGACGATACGAGGCGAGCGATAGCCCGATAACCGGATACCTGCACGCGAATGTCGAGTCGTCCATCCAGCGCGGCGGCATGGTTCACCAGAAACGTGTGCAGCGCCGCCCCTGATTGCAGACTAATGAACGGCTGACCCAGGCACGCCTCGAAGCTGACTTCGCTCTGCGTGGCGAGCGCGTGCGTCACAGGCGCGAGCAAGACCAACTGGTCCTTCTTGTACGGTACGAATCGCAGCGCCGAATGCCCGGAATCCAAGGCCACGACACCGACATCCGCTCGACCGGCCACCACCGCGGCGACGATGTCGTGACTCAGTCGTTCTTCCAGTGTGATGCGCACGCTCGGGAACGCCGCGAAGAAACGAGCGAGGTCGTCCGGCAGATGGGAGCTGATCGCGTTGTTGTTGGCGAATACGGTGACGTGCCCGGTCATTCCCTCGGTGAAAGGCAAAAGATCCGAGCGCATTTGGTCGAGTTGAGCGAGACAACGCCGTGCGTGCTCCACGAGAACCTGGCCCGCCGCCGTCAGCGCGACGCCTCTCGGATGCCGACTCAGCAACGTCACCCCTACCGAGTCTTCAAGATTCTTCACGCGAAGGCTCGCAGACGATGGCGCAAGGTGGCAGCGTTCGGCGCCGCGCGAGACGTTGCCTTCTTCGGCGACGGCGACGAACACCTTCAGGTCAGTCAAGTCATAGCTCATCGTGTTCGAATTTGGCGAAGATGACGCCCGCTTTATAGCACAGCAGCACTCGCCAGCTTGCGGTACGCAAATTGCTGCATTGCACGATTTCGTTAATTCCGAACGATCCTTTCGTGAAATCTCGCTGTAATCGACCGCCGCGTTTTCCGATACTGGTCGCCATCAACCTAACTCGGGAAGGCAGTGATGGTCGCATCAGTGGGTGAAGCATCCTCGGCGAAGCCACTCGCCGGCGTCGTCGTCGTCTCCATCGAACAAGCGCTGGCGGCGCCTTTGTGCACAGGACGCCTAGCGGAAATGGGGGCGCGGGTCATCAAGATCGAACGCGCGGAAGGCGATTTTGCGCGTGGCTACGACGCGGCCGCGAACGGTCAATCGTCGTATTTTGTCTGGACAAATCGCGGCAAGGAATCGGTCGTGCTGGACTTCAAGGACGCCGATGACGCCGCCCTCCTGCATCGGCTTATCGCGGAGGCCGATGTCTTCATTCAAAACCTGGCGCCCGGCGCATTGGATAGAGCCGGATTCGGCAGCGAACGACTGCGTGAAATGCACACGCGTCTGATCACCTGCGATATCAGCGGCTACGGCACGAACAACGCTGCGAGCCATCTCAAGGCGTACGACCTTCTCGTGCAGTGCGAAAGCGGTCTGGCGGGTATCACCGGCGCACCGGATGCATGTGGGCGCGTTGGCGTTTCCATCTGCGACATTGGCGCGGGGATGAACGCGACCATTGCGGTGCTGTCGGCTCTCGCGCTTCGCTCGAGCACCGGCAAGGGATCGGGTGTCTCGGTTTCCTTGTTCGACGGTGCGGCGGACTGGATGACGATCCCCTACGTACACCACGTTTACGGAAATGGAGCACCTGCACGCCAGGGGCTGAAGCATCCTTCCATTGCGCCGTATGGCGCGTTCAAGACCAAGGACGGTGACGAAATCGTCATCAGCATTCAAAACGAGCGCGAGTGGCGTCAGTTCTGCTCGGCGTTCCTCCAGCAACCGGACGTGGCGGAAGACGCGCGCTTCTCGTCCAACACGAATCGCGTGCAAAACCGCGCAGCCCTCGAACGGGTGATTGCCGACGCATTCGCGAAGGTCGACTCCAGCGAAGCACTTCAACGCCTGTCAATCTCGAACACCGCGTATGGTCAGGTTCGCTCGGTTGCCCAGATGGCTGAACACCCCGCGTTGCGGACGTGGCCGATGACAGTCGACGGCGAAGCATTGCGAATGATTGCGCCGGCGGTTCGCGCGCCGTGGGACAGCCAACACTTTGATGCAGCACCTAAGTTGGGAGAACACACCGAGCGGATTCGCGCCGAGTTCGCCACGAAACAAGTGGGAGAATTCGCATGAGCGTCGTCGACATTGCCCACCTCCGCGAATGGATCGGCAAGAGCCAGTCCGACCGTGACGTCCTGTCGTCGCGTCACGCGCGACTGATGGCCGCGACCCTCGGAATGCCTCAGTCCGACTTCGTCGACGGCGCACGATTGCCCCCGCTTTGGCATTGGCTCTATTTCCTGAGTGGCGACGCACCTTCGGCGCTCGGTCGAGACGGGCACCCCGCAAGAGGCGGCTTCCTGCCTCCCGTCCCGTTGCCGAACCGCATGTGGGCCGGGGGCAAGCTCGAATTTCATGGCGACCTGCCGCTTGGCGCGGAAGTTGAAAAGCGTTCGAGCATCGCATCGGTCGAGCACAAACAAGGACGAAGCGGCGAACTCGTCTTCGTGACCGTCCTGCATGAAGTCGTGCGCGAAGGGAAGGTGCTTGTCACCGAGCACCACGACATTGTCTACAAGGAAGCGTCGAAGGGCGGCGCCACGCCTGCGCAAACGGACATGCCCCAACCGCAGCGGACGCGTCGAGTGAAACCCGATTCGACGATGCTGTTCCGCTACTCCGCGCTGACGTTCAATGGCCACCGCATTCACTACGACGCGGACTACTGCCGAGCGGTCGAGGGCTATCCGAATCTCGTGATTCACGGGCCCCTCAATGCAACGCTCCTTGCAAGCTTCGCGGAGGAAGTGAGCGGACGTCGCCTGAAGCACTTTCGTTATCGCGGCATTCAGCCGTCGGTGCTGGGCAACGAATTGGAGTTCAACGCCGCGCCAGACGGCGACCCACTCGTCGTTTGGGTGAGCCTGCCCGGCGGTGCAGTGTCCATGCGAGCCGAAGCCTCGTTCTGAACGCACACAAATTTGCCTCGACAAAATTTTTCAAGATTGGAGACATGGATGCACCCGAACGCCCCTCTCGGTCAGGCCGATGCCTCGACCCTGTCGAAAGACTCAAAGCGCATCGAGCGCCGCGCCGCAATCGCAAGTGTCATTGGCACCACGATCGAATGGTACGACTTCTTCATCTACGGCACCGCAGCCGCGCTCGTTTTCCCGAAGCTTTTCTTTGCACACGGCAGCTCGGAAGGCCTCATGGAGTCGTTCGCCACGATTTTCGTGGGCTTTCTGTCGCGCCCGTTGGGCGGAGCCATTTTCGGTTACATGGGTGACCGTGTCGGCCGCAAATCGACGCTCGTCGCCACGCTGACCTTGATGGGCGTTGCGACGTTGTTCGTGGGGTTACTGCCCACCTCGCAACAGATTGGACCCGCTGCCGGCTGGCTTCTGATCGGACTTCGGTTCCTCCAGGGAATCGGCGTGGGCGGCGAGTGGGGTGGCGCTGTCCTCCTGTCAATGGAAAGTCATCAAGGCAAGCGTCGCGGCTTCATGGCGTCGTTGCCGAATGTTGGCGTTCCTCTCGGCCTCGTTATCTCGGTGCTCGTGTGGAGCGTCTGCAGCCGCTGGAGCGGCGACTCGCTGATGGAATTTGGCTGGCGCGTTCCCTTCTATGCAAGCGGCGTGCTTTTGGTGTTCGGCCTGCTGATTCGTATGGGCGTGCCGGAGACCCGGGATTTCGTCGAGGCCAACAAGTCGATCGATCGCACCAGGAGTCCGATTCGGGAAGCCATCAGAACCGAGTGGAAGGCGATATTGCTTTCGGCGCTCGTCCGTCCCGGCGAACAGGCTGCGTTCTACATGCTCACGTCGTTTGCCATGCTGTACGGTTCGAAGAACCTTGGCCTCGGCAAGGCGTTCATCCTGAACGCGGTGTTGATTGCTGCTGTCGTCGCGTGTTTCGCGTTGCCGTACTTTGGGCATCTGGCGGACCGTATCGGCCGTCGGAAGACCTACATGTCGGCAGCCATCTGCATGATGTTGTTCGCTTTCCCGTACTTCGCCTTGCTCAATACGAAGATTCCGCTCGCCGTCATTGCAGGCACGGTCGTCATCATGGTCATTCACGCGGCGCTCTACGGGTCGCAGGCCGCTTTCATTGCCGAGTCGTTTCCTCCCGGCATTCGCTACAGCGGTGCGTCGCTTGGATACCAAGGCGCGTCGATTATTGCCGGCGGCCCCGCACCGATGATTTCGCTCTGGCTGTTTCAGATGTTCCATTCCGCCTACGCCGTTGCCGCTTTTCTCGCGGCCATGTCTGTCGTCAGCGCGTGCGCGGCGTTCTTCCTTGGCAGGCAAAAGACTGTCGAACAGAAGTCGGTATCAGAGCGTCTCGCAGAGGTCGCTCGCTAAGCTCATCACGATGCTCGCGTCGGAAGACCGATGCCTCTTGCGGCTTGCAAGACGCAAGCTCAGCCCCTGGACAAATCGTATGTATCCGAGATCCTATTTGTTCGTTCCCGGCAATCGACCGGAACGATTCGACAAAGCGTGCGCTGCGGGCGCAGACGCGGTAATCATTGACCTCGAAGACGCGGTGCCACCCACCGCAAAAGCGCAGGCTCGTGATGCCGTCATGTCGTGGCTCAGGAATGGTGGACGAGCGTATGTGAGAGCGAACGCGGTGGATACCGAGTGGTACAAGGACGATATAGCGGCTCTTCGGACGTGTCGGAGCCTCCAGGGCATCGTCGTCCCCAAGGCTGAGCGAGCCGACCTGCTGTCGAACCTTGCGAACGAGATCTCCGATGAAGCGGCACTGCTGCCGCTCATCGAGACCGCGGTTGCATTTGATGACCTCCGCTCGCTTGCGAAGGTGCCGAAAGTCGAGCGCCTTCTGTTCGGAACCTTGGACTTTCAGGTCGACACCGGTATTCAAGGTGATGGCGATGAGCTCGTGTACTTCCGCTCGCAACTGACCATAGCGTCACGGATTGCCGGCATCGCGGCGCCCGTGGACGGAGTCACTGCAGCAATCGATGATGCTCAGAGGATCCGTCGGGATACGGTTCGAGCTCGCAATCTCGGTTTCAGGGGCAAGCTGTGCATCCACCCCAAACAAATCGAGCATGTACACGCGGCTCTCCGCCCTTGCCTGGAAGAGATCGAGTGGGCGCACCGCGTCCTTTCTGCCGTTCAGGAAAGCGACGGCTCGGCCATTAGCGTCGATGGAAAAATGGTGGACGCCCCTGTCATTGCCAAAGCGAATGACATCGTAAGCAGTTCGGTCGCCGAATCGGCGACCGAGCCGCGTCATCCGGCGTCGTCCGATGGCGCGGCGGGCGCTTCGCCTTGACCGCCGCGCTCCGTCGTCGACCCATGGCTCAGGCGGGAAGCGATGTCGGCCCCGAGCGCATGGAGAATCGATCGGCCTTTCTTCGTCAGATACGCGCGTCGGCGGCCGGGGGCGCCATGTTCGAGCATGACGAGTTGCCGTTCGAGCAACGCATCGAGTTCGGCGCGATTCATGTCGAGCTGATCCGGCGCCTGGCACACCAGCATCAGCGTCGCGAATTCATGCGGGCTCAGCATGGCCGCCCCCCGTCGCGTACGGCGCCGCCCATAGCGGGCGCGATCCAGAAAAACGAAACAGGGTGCACCACGCGTCCGCGCGCGGCGATCCGACGGCGCGGCGGCTTCGGTCGGCCGATCGCGGCGGGTTGGGGCGCGCCGCGCAACGCGAACGGCTTGCGCACAGCACGTACGCGAGCGCCGGTCGGCGCGAAGCGACGCGTGCCGTTGCGCGCCGCCCGCAGGCCGACCGGCAGGCCCGTGACGACGCGGTCGGCGCGTCGCGGTCGGCGGCCAACCTCCGGCAGCCGATCGAAGATAAAGAAAGGATCGTTCATGATTCGCTCCGGGTTGAACCTCGCACGGAGGACAAACCGGACCACGCGCTCCAGTTCGTCGATCCACGAGAGGCCTCGTTGACAAACCAATCGAAACACGCAGCGCATAAGCCGCGGCTGCTTGAGCGCTACCCAAAATAGGATGGGAAGCGCGGATTTCAAGCGCCGCTTCGCGACGATTCGCATGGCTCGTCGCGAGACAACCGCCGATCATCAAACAGTCCATTCCGCGTTGAAACATTTTGTTACAAACGTCCTTTTTTCACCCTCTTGAAGCACGCTTCCCGCGCCACTATTTCGCTTTTCGCCAATCGATGGCACGCGGGCGCAGCGCAGCCCTTGCGCATGCACGCGCCAGCGGATTCCCTTTTCCAGGTGATCTCATCGCTCAGGAGATGAAAATGCAGATTCGTCCCCTCTACGACCGGGTTATCGTCAAGCGAATCGAACAGCAGCGGACGACGGCCTCCGGCATCGTGATTCCCGATTCGGCCGCCGAACGGCCCGAGCAGGGTGAAGTGATGGCGGTCGGCAGCGGCCGGCTGCTCCAGGACGGCTCGCAGCGCCCGCTGCAGCTCCAGGTCGGCGACCAGGTTCTCTTCGGCAAATATGCAGGCCAGACCGTGAAGGTGAACGGCGAGGAACTGCTCGTGATGCGCGAAGAGGACGTCATGGGCGTACTCGAACCCGAATCGCCGGCGGCCAGGAAAGCGGCCTGAATGCCGATTCGACCGCGCCGCACGGGTGATTGCCCGATGCGCGCGGCATCCCGTTCAACGACTGTATCCGGAGCAAGAAAATGACTGCAAAAGACGTGAAATTCCGCGATGGCGCGCGCCAGCAGATCGTCAAGGGCGTGAACGTGCTGGCCGACGCGGTGAAGGTGACGCTCGGCCCGAAAGGCCGCAACGTCGTGATTGAACGCGGCTTCGGCGCGCCCGTGATCACGAAGGACGGCGTGTCGGTCGCGAAAGAAATCGAGTTGAAGGACCGCTTCGAGAACATGGGCGCGCAGATCGTCAAGGAGGTCGCATCCAAGACCGCCGACGTGGCCGGCGACGGGACGACCACCGCCACCGTGCTCGCGCAGGCGATCGTGCAGGAGGGCATGAAGCACGTCGCGGCCGGCATGAATCCGATGGATCTGAAGCGCGGCATCGACAAGGCCGTCGGCGCGGTGCTCGACGAGCTGCGCAAGCTGTCCCGGCCGATTTCGACCCACAAGGAAATCGCGCAGGTCGGCGCGATTTCCGCGAACTCGGACGAGGCGATCGGCAAGATCATTGCCGACGCGATGGAGAAAGTGGGCAAGGACGGCGTGATCACCGTCGAGGACGGCAAGTCGCTGGAGAACGAACTCGACGTGGTCGAAGGCATGCAGTTCGATCGCGGCTACGTGAGCCCGTATTTCATCAACGATCCGGCGAAGCAGGCGGCCTATCTCGACGATGCGCTGATTCTGCTGCACGACAAGAAGATCTCCAGTGTCCGCGACCTGCTGCCGATCCTCGAAGCGGCGTCCAAGGCCGGCAAGCCGTTGCTGATCGTCGCCGAGGATGTCGAAGGCGAAGCGCTCGCGACACTCGTGGTGAACTCGATGCGCGGCATCCTGAAGGTCGTCGCCGTCAAGGCGCCGGGCTTCGGCGACCGACGCAAGGCCATGCTCGAGGATCTCGCGATCCTGACCGGCGCGACGGTCATCTCGGAGGAAACCGGCAAGCAGCTCGACAAGGCCACGCTCGAGGATCTTGGCAGCGCGAAGCGCGTCGAGGTGCGCAAGGACGATACGATCATCATCGACGGCGCGGGCGATGCGGCGCGCATCGACGCGCGCGTGAAGTCGATTCGCGTGCAGATCGACGAAGCGACGAGCGACTACGATCGCGAGAAGCTGCAGGAGCGTGTCGCGAAGCTCGCGGGCGGCGTGGCGGTGATCAAGGTCGGCGCGGTCACCGAGGTCGAAATGAAGGAGAAGAAGGATCGCGTCGACGATGCGCTGCATGCGACGCGCGCCGCGGTCGAGGAAGGCATCGTGCCGGGCGGCGGCGTCGCGCTGCTGCGTGCGCGCGCGGCGCTGTCGGACATGCGGGGCGCGAATGCAGACCAGGACGCCGGCATCCGGATCGTACTGCGCGCGCTGGAGGCGCCGCTGCGCGTCATCGCGGCCAATGCGGGCGACGAACCGTCGGTCGTGGTGTCGAAAGTGCTCGAAGGCACCGGGACCTTCGGCTACAACGCGGCGACCGGCGAGTACGGCGATCTGGTGGACGCGGGCGTGGTCGACCCGACCAAGGTCACGCGTACCGCGCTGCAGAACGCCGCGTCGATCGCGAGCCTGGTGCTGACGACCGATGCGACCGTCGCGCAAGCGCCGAAAGAGGACAGCGCCGAGCCGGCTCCCGCGCCCGAACTCGGCTACTGACCGGCGTCGCAGGCTTGCCTGCGATCGTCGAACGGCCGCTGGCCGGAGCGGCCTTTCCCGGCGCGCGCGACAGCGGGGGCGCGCCGCGCCGCCTTTTCATGTTTGCGAAACCGACCATGAAGCTCGAACTCTCGATCGATTCCAGGCCGCTGCACGTCGAACTCGACGACGTCATCGCCGGCCTGCTCGCGGCGCGGCTCGGCCTGCCTCCGGACGGCGACCATCGCGTCGCGATCGGCCGCTACCTCGGCGATGCGGCGGGGCCGTGGACGCTGGATGACGACCATATGCGCAAGCGCGTGATGCGCCGCCTGATTCTCGACATCGCCGATCCGACGCTGGTCATCCAGTACCTGATGGCCGACCAGACCGACCAGGCCGGGCCCGGCGAAGCAGGCGCCTGACGCACGCCGAACACGCGATGGAGCGTGCGAGAGCGCGTGCGCGTCGCGCAGCCAGTCCATCGAACGTTCGTCGCAGGCAGCGTCAGGCTGTTGTCATTTCATCATCAGTAGAACGAAGAGGCGCTCGCGGTGATGTCCGAGCGCCCGTCTTCGCGCTTCCGGTCAGGTGCCACCGTCCGGCTTGCCGGGCGCGCGGCTCTGCGGGACCGGCTGGCCTGCACCCAGTTCGGCGCCCGTCACCGGGTCGCTGTTCGGATCGGACGCGAGCCGCTGCGCCATCGCCTCGATGGCGTCCACCTGCTGCGGCTCGAGCATCCCTTCGGCAATACCGGTGCCGCCGTCGACGGCCGGCTCGGCGTCGCGGATTTCGAGACTCTCTCCATGATTCCAGGGGCCGACCAGCGGCGCCGCGTCCGGCTGCATCCGGAAGTACACGCTGTCGTACGGCGCCTTCGGCGGCAGCTTGCCCGGCGGGAAATGCGCGGTGATCGCATACAGCGCCTTCTCGAACGACTTCAGGTGCGAGACCTCGCGCGTCATCAGGAAGCCGAGCGCGTCCCGAATGCCCGGATCGTCGGTCACGTTGATGAGCCGTTCGTAAATGATCTTCGCCCGCGCTTCGGCTGCGATGTTCGAACGCAGGTCGGCGGTCGGTTCGCCGATCGTGTCGATGTACGCGGCCGACCACGGCACGCCGCCGGAATTCGTCAGTGGCGCGCCCGCGCCGTACAGCACCTGCGTCACGTGGCTGTCGTTGCCCGCCCCGTGCAGCTTGCGGTACAGCTCGGCCTGTTCGTCGACTGCTTCGGCGAGTTCGCCTTTGGCGCCGCGGTTGAGCATCGCGGCCATCGAGCCGATCACTTCGAGGTGGCTCAGCTCCTCGGTGGCGATGTCGAGCAGCATGTCCTTGCGGCCGGGATCCTCCTCGGTGATCGCCTGAGTGAAATAGCGCATCGCGGCGGCGAGTTCGCCCTGCGGGCCGCCGAACTGCTCGAGCAGCAGATTGGCGAGGCCGGGGTTCGGCGCGCCCACGCGCACCGTGTACTGAAGCCGTGTGTTGTGGATGAACATGGCATCTCCATGGAAAGGGTTGCGCGACATTCGCGGTGGCGACCCAGCACGAATCGATCCCGTGGCCACCGCCACAGCCGGGTACGCGCGGTGCTGGCTGGTGCGGGCTGTGTAGCGGCAGCGGTTTCCCGTCGACGCCGGCAGCGTTCGTTGAGTGGCGCGCGTATCGCGACGGCAGGCGACAACGGCCGGCGAGGCACGGACGCGCGCCGGATGGAGACGGCGCGACCGGGTCGCGAGGCGTCGCTTCTCGCGAACGGCGCGGACCGCTGTCGATGCACGGATGCGGCACGCGGGAAGGGTGGAGTCGACGGCAATACGAGCGCGCATCGCATGACCTGAAGCCCTCGTTGCCGGATTTTCAAGCAGTTGTCATTTCGGCGGCATGGGCCGTACCACGCCGGGCAAGGGTGCGGCGCGGCGCGTCGGCACGCACGTGATGGCGGTTTTGAAAAGGAGTGCAGATGGCGACGCTCGACAGGAACGCGGCGACGGAGCGCACCGCGATGGACATGCGCGAGGTGTTTGCCGGCCGACGGCGCGGGCCGCGGGCGGCGCTGCCGTTCGCGGGGCCGGCGATCGTCGCGTCGGTCGCCTATATGGACCCCGGCAATTTCGCGACGAACATCCGGGCCGGCGCGCAGTTCGGTTACACGCTGCTCTGGGTGGTGCTGATGGCGAACGGCATCGCGATGTTGTTCCAGTCGCTGTCCGCGAAGCTCGGCATCGTCACCGGCCGGAATCTCGCGGAGCTGTGCCGCATGCATTTCCCGCGGCCGCCGGTGTTCGCCATGTGGGTCGCGAGCGAACTCGCCGCGATGGCGACCGAGCTCGCCGAATTTCTCGGCGGTGCGATCGCGCTGTCGTTACTGTTCGACCTGCCGACCTTCGCCGGGATGTTCGTGATGGCGCTCGCCACCTACGGCATCCTGCTGGCCGACCGGAACGGGTTCCGGCCGATGGAAATCGCCGTGGGCGTATTCGTCGGCGTGACCGGTCTTTGCTATCTCGCCGAGATGTTCATCGCGCCGGTCGCGTGGGCCGACGTCGCGTGGCATGCCGTCGTGCCGGAATGGCCGCGCGGCGATGCGTTGATGGTGTCGGTCGGCATTGTCGGCGCGACGATCATGCCGCATGCGCTGTATCTGCACGCCGGGCTCACGCAGCGACGCGCGGCGGGGCTCGACCACGCGCAGCGCCGGATGATGGTGCGCTTCTCGGATCGGGAAGTGATCGTCGCGCTGTCCGTTGCGGGTGCGATCAACATGGCCATGATCGTGATGGCGAGCGCGGCGTTTCATGCCGACCATCGCGATGTCGTGGAAATCGAAGCGGCGTACCGGATGCTCACCCCGTTGCTCGGCCCGGTCGCCGCGACCTGCTTTCTCGTGTCGCTGATGAGCGCCGGCATCTCGAGTTCCGTCGTCGGCACGATGGCCGGGCAGATGATCATGCAGGGCTTCGTCGGGTTCCGGATTCCGGTCTGGCTGCGCAGGCTCGTCACGATGGCGCCCGCGTTCGTCGTCGTCGGGATGGGCGTCGATTCGATGCAGGCGCTCGTGATCAGCCAGGTCGTGCTGTCCGTCGTCCTGCCGGTGCCGATGCTGGCGCTGATTTACTTCTGCGGACGACGTGACGTCATGGGCGCCTTCGCGAGCGGACGTATCGCGCGCTGCGCCGCGCTTGGCGCGACTGCCGTCGTCGTCGGGCTGAATGCCGTGTTGCTGGCGGGGCCGATCGGCGCGATGGCGTTGCGGTTGGGCGGCGACTGAACGGCCCGAGCGTCAGCGTCCGGACGATCGCGGCAGCCCGTGTTCAGCGCGCTTTCAGCATTTCGTCGGCGAGCCGATAGGCGCTGACCGCGCGCTTCGATTCGTAGTCGGCGATCGTCGACACGTTGCGCCCGGCGTCGCGCGACAGCAAGCCCTGCAGCGCGGCGGCGGCGAAGAAATCGCGCAGGTCCGGCGTCGCGGATTTCGGCTCCGGCGGAGCGGCTTCGACGATCGGCCCCGCTTTCCAGAAAACGGGCGACGGCGTGGCTGCCTTGGAGACGGCGGCGGTTTGCTTGCTCACATCCTGGGAAAACGGCGTCATTTCTTCCCCTTCGATTCAGTATCTGTTGGCGAAGCAGCGTAACGTCCCCGACTGCGTGGGCGAGCATCGTTTCGTTTTGTTTTTGAGCGGTACTAACCACTTGATCGACGCGAATATTCGCCGGTAATACGGCATCCGTCAAAGGAAATAAATTGAATCCGACGGGCCGGCGCCCGAGCACGATTCGTTCCCGGTGGCGATCGGCGGGGGAGGCATCGCGTTGCGCCAACCGACGGAAATGGTATGTCGGCACGAATGACGTTCCGGTGACACACCCGTGTGCGGGCGTGGTGCTCCGCCGCACGAGGGTTGCAAGCCTCGCGTCAGGCGCCCGGTCGCGCTTTCCGGTGCCGTGCAATGCGCATGGAAGCCTAGGGGGAAGTATCACCAGCGGGATCGTGGGACGACCGGACGAGGGCGATGCGACCCGGCACCGATCGGCGCTCGGCACACGATGTTCCGCACACCATCAGGAGAATTCAATGGCACGGCAAGCGCCTACGCACAAGGAGCTGCCTCCATCGCCCGCGACGTTGAAGAGCGATCTGTCGTTTCCGGTAGTGGGCATCGGTGCGTCGGCAGGCGGCACGATGGCCTTGCAGACCTTTTTCGAGAGCGCGCCGACGGGCATGGACATGGCGTTCGTCGTCGTCGTCCATCTCGCGCCGGAACAGGTCAGTCATATGGACGCCGTCCTGCAGCGCACGACGGGCATGCCGGTGCATCAGGTGACGTCCACGGTACCGATCGAGAAAAACCATATCTACGTGATCGCACCGGGCATGCAGCTCGAGATGTCGGACGGTTGCCTTCGTTGCCGCAGCCGTGACCCGTCCGACGAGGTTCCGTTCACGATCGACCACTTCTTTCGGACGCTGGCGGACGCGCACGACTGGCGCGCGGTCGGCATCGTGATGTCCGGCACCGGCTCCGACGGCGCCGCGGGCTTGAGCCGCATCAAGGAGGCGGGCGGCATCACGCTCGCGCAAACGCCGGACGACGCCGAGCACGCGGAGATGCCGCAGCACGCGATTGCGATGGCGCGCGTCGATATCGTGCTGCCGGCGGCCGAGATGCCGCAACGGTTGCTCGAACTCTGGTCGAATGCGCGCCGCATCGAACAGCAAAGCCTCGAATTCGCGCAATCGCTGCACAACGTCGATCGGCCGACGGTCAACGATCCCGAACGGGCGCTCTCCGACATTCTGATGCACCTGAGGGTACGCACCGGCCACGATTTCAGGCTGTACAAGCGGGCGACCGTGCTGCGACGTATCGAGCGGCGCATGCAGGTCAACGGCCAGCGCGATCTCCTCGCGTATCGGGATTTCCTGCGGGCCACGCCGGAAGAAGCGAACGCGCTGCTGGCGGACATGCTGATCGGCGTGACCCAGTTCTTCCGCGACCGCGAAGCCTTCGATTTCCTCGAACGGGAAGTGATCGGCTCGTTGTTCGCGTCGGAGTCCGGCGAGGAGCAGGTACGCGTGTGGGTGGCCGGATGCGCGACGGGCGAAGAGGCGTACTCGATCTCGCTGCTGCTGGCGCGGGCGCGTGAGGCCGCGATGTCGAGCCAGGCCATCCAGGTCTTCGCGACCGATATCGACGAAGCGGCGATCGTCCGCGCGCGGACCGGTTCCTAGCCGCTGTCGATCGCGAGCGACGTGCCCGCCCCGCTGCTGCAGCGGTATTTCACGCGAGAAGGCGCGCACTACGTGATCGCGAAGGCGGTACGCGAACGTATCCTGTTCGCGGCGCACAGCCTGCTGCGCGATCCGCCGTTCTCGCATCTCGACCTGATCTCGTGCCGCAACGTGCTGATCTATCTCGAGCGGGCGGTGCAGCGGCAAATCCTGGAGCTGTTCCATTTCGCGTTGCGCCCCAACGGCTATCTGTTCCTCGGCACCGCGGAGTCCGCCGACGCGGCGGACGATCTGTTTGTCGTCGTGGACAAGAAACGCCGGATCTACCGCGCACGCGTCGTCACGCATCGCGCGAAGCCGGCCACGGGCTTTCCGCCGCTGTTCCAGGTCGAATCCGGCGCATCCGACGAAGGAATCGAACGTCGTTCATCTGTCGGATAACGCGGGCCGGTTCCTGCGGCACGTCGGCGGCGAGCTGTCGAGCAACATCATGACGCTGGTGTTGCCGGATCTGCGGCTCGATCTGCGCACCGCGATTTTCCGTGCGCTGCAAACGGGCACGAGCGTCGAGGCGCGCCGGGTGAAATGGGCACACGATGCCCGCGTGTCGTAGATCAACATGACGGTCAGGCCGTTTCACGACAAGGTCGCGAATGCGGAATTCCTGCTCATCGTGTTCGACGAGGTGGCCGGCCGCATGACCGAGGAGGACTAGGTCGAGACGAGCGGGCAGGATCCGGTTCTGGCCCAGCTCGAACAGGAGCTGCAGCACAGCCGCGAGCAACTCGCGACGATCATCGAGCAGTACGAAACATCCGTCGAGGAATTGAAGGCGTCGAACGAGGAGCTGCAGGCGATCAACGAAGAGTTGCGCTCCACGAGCGAGGAGCTGGAAAGCAGCAAGGAGGAACTGCAATCGGTCAACGAGGAGTTGACGACGGCCAACGCCGAAATGCAGGCAAGGATCGAAGACACCGCGAAAGCGAACGACGACCTCCACAACATCATCGCGTCGAGCGAGATCGCGACCGTGTTCGTCGACAAGGAAATCCGTGTCAAGCGGTTTACGCCCAACGCCACCGCGATTTTCAATCTGATCGATACGGACCTGGGTAGGTCGCTATTTCATATTACCCACGCACTGCGGTATCCGACGCTGGCAGACGACGTCCGGCAGTCGTTTCAGTCGCTGCGGCTGATCGAGCGCGAGATCGAGAGCGAGGCCGGCCGGTGGTATCTGATGCGCCTGCTGCCCTACCGGACGGCGGACGACCACATCGACGGCGCGGTGATCACGCTGATCGACATCACCGACCGGCATCACGCGGAAGAGGCGGCGCGGGCAGGCGAGCAGCGCCTGCGTCTGGTCGCGCAATCGACCAAGGACTACGCGATCATCATCCAGGACGGCAACGGGTCCATCGTGAGCTGGAACGCCGGAGCGGAACGCATCTTCGGCTATACGGAAGAAGAGATGATCGGCCAGGACGTGGATCTGATCTACGAGCCGAGCGACCGACAGGCGCTCGTGCCGACGCGCGAGCGCGACATCGCGACCCGCGAAGGGCGCGCGGACGACGAGCGCTGGCACCGGACCAAGGACGGACGGCGGATTTTCTGTAGCGGCGTCGTCACGCCGATTTCCGATACGTCGTTCAACGGCTTCGCGAAGATCGTGCGCGACATGACGCTGCGCAAGCAGAGCGACGACGCGAACCGCGAAGCGCTGGCGCGGGAACAGGCGGCACGCGAGCAGGCGCTCAGTTCGAGCCAGCTGAAGGACGAGTTCATTGCGGTGGTGTCCCACGAGCTGCGGCATCCGCTCAACCTGATCGGCGTCAAGTCGGAAATGCTGCCGCGCCTGCCGGAGACGCGCGACATTCCCGCCGTGCGCGACGCCGCGGATTCGATTCGGCAGGCCGTGCGCGCACAGGCGCAGATCATCGACGACCTGCTCGATCTGTCGCGCATCCAGACCGGCAAGCTCGCGCTCGAGCTGGGCCGGGTCGATCTGACGGCGATGTTGCGCAGCATCACGGATACCTGCGAGCTCGACGTGCACGCGCGCGGCCTGATCCTGCAAACGGAGCTGCCGACGGAGCCGGCCATCGCGCTTGCCGATCCGGTGCGATGCGAGCAGATCTTCTGGAACCTGATGTCCAACGCGCTCAAGTACACGCAGCCGCACGGCGAGATCGTCGTGCGGCTCGCGCATGAGGGCAAGATGCTGCGTGTCGACGTGATCGACGACGGGCAGGGGATCGACGAAGATACGCTGCCGCATGTCTTCGACATGTTCCGGCAGGCGCCGCGCGACCGGACCCGCGGCGGTCTCGGTATCGGGCTGGCGCTCGTTCGGCAACTCGTCGAAATGCACGGCGGCCGGATCGCCGCGACGTCCGACGGCCCGGGGTCCGGCACCACGATGACGGTATGGCTGCCGGCCGCACCGATCGAGCGCGCCGTGTCTGCGGGCAGCGGCGTGCCGGAGGGGAATATCGCCGGCCTGCGCGTGCTGCTGGTCGAGGACGATCAGGAGACGGCGATGTCGCTCACCGCGCTGCTGGAACTGGCGGGGGCGGTAGTCCAGACCGCGAAAAACGGAGCCGCGGCGCTGGCGATGCTGCAGGAGGCATCCGTCGATGCGATCGTGTCCGACATCGGGCTTCCCGACATGGACGGCTACGCGTTGCTTCGCCGGATCAAGGCCGATCCGCGCTGGGCCACGCTCCGGACCGTTGCGCTGACCGGCCGCAATCGCCAGGACGATGTCCGGGCCGCGGCGGAAGCCGGCTTCGACAGCCATCTGTCAAAACCGCTCGATTTCGGGATGTTGCTCGCGGCACTCGGCGACGCGCGTCGGGACACCCGATGACCGCCGACGGCCCGCGCGTGCGTCGCGGGTCGTTCGGGCGCGGCTTGCCACGGCGGCGTTTCCGGCAATCGCCATTCGACCCGCATTGCGGCGTGGGCGGCCGCCCGTCGCGGAATCCCGGTTCAGGCACCCGATTTGCGGCTATCTCCGCAAAGGGGGGGGCTATGGATCGTCGAGATATCGTCGTAATCGCATCGTCCCGAGGCGGTCTCCCGGTCCTCCGGACGCTGGTGGCCGGCGTCGCCGCGGATTTTCCGGTGCCGATTTGCATCGTGCAGCACATTGGTCGACATCGGACGATGTTGCCGGAGCTGCTGTCGCGATGGGGTACGCTGGATGCGAGCGTGGCGCTACAAGGGGAACCGCCGCAAGCGGGCAGAATTTACGTGGCGCCGCCCGACCGGCACATGATCGTGCGCGACGGAAATCTATGACTGCTCGATACCGCGGCCGAGAACTTCGCCCGACCGGCCGCCGATCCGCTGTTCCGGTCTGCCGCCCGCGAATATGGCGCCGGTGCGATCGGCGTCGTCCTCAGCGGCGATCTCGATGACGGCGCGGCCGGCCTGGCGGCGATTCGCGCACGGGGCGGCTACGGTATCGTTCAGGACCCCGACGAATGCGAAGCGCCGTCGATGCCGCGCAGCGCGCTGGCCGCGACGGGAGCCGATGCGGTCGCAAAGGCCGGGGAACTGCCGGGGACCATTCATGCAGCGGTCTACGGCGCACGTGTGAAGGAGCAGCGGAAAATGGCAGACTTGCGCGACCTGGACCATGAGAGCCGGATTGCAGAGGACGGCCTCGTCGACCCGGGACTGCTTGACGAGATCGGGACGCGTTCCGCCCTCACGTGCCCCAGTTGCAACGGCGTGCTCTGGCGCATGCGCGACGATCGTCCGTTGCGATATCGATGCCATACCGGGCATGCGTTCTCCGTGCTTTCGCTCGACGACGCCGAAGCCCGGAAAGCAGAGGATGCGATATGGGGGGCCATCCGCGCGGTTCACGAGCGCATGATCTTTGCGCGCGAGCGCCAGGAATGGGCGCGCCGCACGGGCAACGCCGAGGACGTCGCGATCGAACAGGCTCGCATCGACGAAAACCAGCGGCTCGCGGACGTACTGCGCAATGCGGTCGGCACGGCGATAAACAGGGGCGAACTGAAGTGAGCGCAGCGACCCGCGCCAACCGCGCCGCAGGCTTTATCCCGGTACGAACACGCCCAGCGCCGCGATCGCCATCGCGAGCGTCGCGATCCATCCGCCCCACGCAAGCGTGCCGCTGACGGCGAACTCCCCCATGACGCGTCTGCTTCGCGCCATCAGCATCATCACGACCATGATCGGCACGGCGCTTACCCCGTTGATGACGGCGCTCCAGTAAAGCGCGCGGATCGGGTCGAAATGCGTGAACGTGAACGCGATTCCGCCGACGATCGCCAACACGATCACCGCATAGAATTCGGGCGCGAGGCCCAGTTGCAACGCGAGACTGTTGCGCCAGCGGAACGTGCCGGCCGCCGCATACGCGGCCGATCCCGCGAGCACCGGCAGCGCCAGCAGGCCGGTGCCGACGATGCCGAGCGCGAACAGCACGTACGCGAAGTGACCGGCAACCGGCTCGAGCGCCCGCGCGGCGTCCGCGGAAGTCTTGACGTCGATGTGATGCGCGTTCAGCGTGGCCGCCGCCGTCAGCACGATGAAGAACGCAATCATGTTCGAGACGCCCATGCCGAACCACGTATCGAAGCTGATCCGACGCAACTGCGCGGGCGCCTGACGCGGCATGCGTCGCAGCGGCCGCTGGTTCGGCGCGGCGCGCAATTCCTCGACTTCCTGAGACGCCTGCCAGAAAAACAGATACGGGCTGATGGTCGTGCCGAGCACCGCGACGACCGTGGTCAGATAAGCGGCGGTCAGTTGCGCATGGGGCTGCACGATCGCGCGGCCGACCTCGGCCCAGCTGACGGGCACGATGAGGGCGACCGCGACATACGCCAGCAGCGTCAGCGCGGTCCATTTGAGCAATCGCGCGTAGCGGTCGTACGGAACGAACACCTGCAGCACGACCGACACGCCGCCGAGGCACACGATGTAGAGCTGTTGCGGGCCGGGCAGCAACAAATTGACGGCCGCGCCCATGGCCGACAGGTCGGCGGCGATGTTGATCACGTTGGCCGTGATCAGCAGCACGACCGTCCCGTACAGCAGCCATCGCGGATAGTGCGTGCGCATGTTGGACGCGAGACCCTTGCCCGTCACGCGGCCGATTCTCGCGCTGACCAGCTGGATGGCCGTCATCAGCGGGTACGTCAACAGCAGCGCCCACAGCAATTCGAAGCCGAACTGCGCACCCGCCTGCGAATACGTGCCGATGCCGGAAGGGTCGTCGTCGGCGGCGCCGGTGACGAGGCCGGGACCGAGACGCCGGACCCACGTGGCCGCATTCGGGGCGGGCTCCGTCGGCTCCGGCTGGAGAAAATCGTTGTCGTTCATGATCGCGGCCTCCCGGGAGTCCAGCAGGCGCAATCGCCGTGCCTGGTCGGGCGCGTCGCGCACTGGCGGCCCGGGCGGGCGTTACGGCCCGTTCGACTTCGCGATGTCGCCTGCGTCGACCTTGCCCGGCGCCTTCCCACCGACGGTTTGCCTGCAATACGACGGCGCGCGACCTGCGTTACGTCGGGCTAGCCGCACCGTCGGCGGCCGGAACCGTCGCGTGCATCGCCTGTTCGAGCAGGGCGTGCGCGGCTTGCCACGCGCGCGCGGCAGCAGCGGAATCGTTGAACGCCCGTGCCTCGACCGTGGCGCCATCCAGCAGCATCATGAAGACCGTTGCCAGCCGGTTGGCGGCTTCGGGCGGCACGAGCGCCTCGATCAGTTCTGCGATCCATTCGACCATTTTGCGGCGATAGCGGATCGCGACATCCGAGATCGGCGCATAAGCGGTGCCGAATTCGGCCAGCGCGCGCTCGAACAGGCAGCCGGCAAATTCAGGCGTCCTGAACCACGCCGCGTACCAGTCGAAGATGGTCTTGACGCGCTCGACCGGATCGGCGACGTGCTGCAATTGCGCGGCGATGCTGCCGACGATCAGGTCGTAGCGCTGGAGCAGCACTTCGCGGATCAGCTCGTCCTTGCTCGCAAAATGCCGGTACAGCGTCATGCGGGCGACACCGGAATCGTCGATGATCCAGTCGACGCCCACCGGATGGAATCCGTGCCTGGAGAACAGTTCGGTCGCTTTGTCTACCACTAGCTGGCGTTTGTTGGCTCGCACGAACGGCTTCCTCCTCGATGTTTCAGCAGCATAGACCGATTATTCTAGCATCATGCCGCTCGACGAAATCGGCCTCCCGGCGCGGTCGGATTGCATTGCCGCCCGGCGATCTTCGCGTGCGGCGCCGGTCATCAAGTCATCTTGACTATTGGATAGACCGATATGTATCATTTGAATCCAGAAAGCATCGATCGGTATTGCGGGGATTCAGGAGGCGGAACACGAGGCTGCGTCCCGCTTGCTGTTTTCCGCCGCATCGGTCGCTGCAACGATGTTTCAAGCTGAAAAGAGAACCTGAGAGAGCCTCGGTGTGCGAGCCCGCGGAACGTCTTCGCTGCGCGTCGCACCGCCGGGGGCATGCTCGCGGGCGAGCGCGCGAAGCAATACGGCGCCAATGAAACGTGAGGAAAGTACCCATGTATCGCCGTTTACTCGCACCGGGGCTGCTGTTGCTGCTGGCTGCGTGCGCGCAGGATCCG
>NZ_JAGIQE010000038.1:0-55541 GCF_017815075.1 Burkholderia sp. AcTa6-5
CCGCCTTCGAACCAAACTACGAAAAGTTCTATGACCGACAAGCAAAGTGGAAACCAGACGGGTGTCGTGCCGAATGAACGGGTAACCTGGATCAAGAATCCGCTGATCACACAGATCAAGTTTCATGACGGAAAACTGGGTAGCAACTACGTCGAAATTCGCTATTACCTGTCTTATATCAATCCAAGTAAGCAGGACGTTAAGTGGACTGGTAAACCGACACCGGATGGTCCTGCAATGCGGCTGTATTCGGGGGGCAATGAGATTAAACCCGCCCCGCCTAAGCATCGTGACATTGAGCCCTATGTCGCGGCTCCCCGGGATGAGGAAATAAAACTGTACGCCAACAAGGTTAAGGCTGAAAGAAAATGGACTTCAGATGGCCCCGGTGAATTTGTGATTATGAACAGCCAGTTCCTTCCTGGCACGCACGTCTACGAGATGGTCTACTGGCATACGCAACTCGACTGGATCGACGTGCGCGAGGTTCTGGACCGTACCGATACGGGCAAAGGCAGGATGATGTATCCGATCACGGACAACGCACCGTCAAACCGCCTCTATTTCAAGGTCTACAAGCCGACCGATGAAGAAGCGCGTGAGGGGCGGCACATTGAATTCCTCGGCGAAGTGGATGCCCGTACGCAGGTCCCGGCGCTGCCGTACGCCCGTCCGGGTGACTACGCGCCAAAGACCGGCTATTGGGCCGCGACGGGCAAGAGCATCGAACGGCTCGGTGGCTATTACGAAGTGTTCGTCAAGGAAGGGGATTCACTGCCGAACCTGCCGGGGGACCGGGGCGTGGACCCCTTCAGTTTCCAGTGGAAGTACGTGGGCGAACAGAGTGCCGCCGCTGGAAAGTAACGGCAGATCAATATCACCATCGGAGATTTTCATGCGACCCGTTGTGCTTGTCGGCCATCGCCATGTCTGTCCGTTGCACGGACCCGGAACTGTTATCAGCGGCACGGACGGCGTGACCGTCGGGGGGAGAAAAGCGGCCTGTGTCGGTGACTCTACGAGTTGCGGTGCTGTCATCGTCACCGGGGGCGTAACCACGTTTGGCGGCCGGGCGGTCGCCCGCGAGGGTGACACCACCAGCCACGGCGGCACGCTGGTCGAGGGCGATAACGGCTGGTTGCTTGATTGAGCGGAACAGGGAAAGCACGCCATGATTCAGCTTCCAGGCAGACATGCACCGGGCGACGCATCGGCGTCCGCTGAGTCGCGGCAGCTTGTCGCTGTTCGCATGAATCTCAATAGTAGACAGGACGGGGTGGCTACCGTTTGTGTGGCGGCAGGCAAAGTTCTTCGCGCTTTCGCGTCTTACTTTGACGCGACGATCAGAGCAACGCACTTGGCTACGCCGAACAGCCGCATCGGTGTTTGGGGGTAGGGCATTTGCCGCCGGGGACGATCCAGCCACCCAACCGGGATGGCTGCAACGTGCTTCTGCAATCGGGTTGGGTTGCCCGCCAGGGACGATTGATTACTGGACCGGATAACCAGCCGTCAGGATGTTTTCTTGAACTTCGCCGGGCAGGTCATGCCCTCACGCCGTGCAGATACCGGCCACGCCGACTTTCTGGAACAGGTGCGGGCTCGCGACGGCGGACGACGGATAGGCCGGCAGCACGAGGATCGCTGCATCCAGGTCAGCCGAACTGAAGTCGCCGGCGATGTCGCGGACATGCTGTTGCCACCGCCCGACCACGGCCTGATAGGACACCTCGCCGAGAGACGTCGGCGCGTGCAAAGGGGAACGCTTGTGTGCCGGATCGGGTAGCGACCCAATCAGCCCTTCGCCGGTCAGCACGTCGGCCGACCGGCCTGCGGGTCGAGCGAATCGCCGACGACAACTGAGTCGGGTGCGTAGCTGATCTGCCGGGCGCATTTGCCGCGCACGCACGACAAACCCTTTTCGATCAATGGCTTGGTGCCGTTAATGGACGGTTGTCCACAAGCTTGCCAACATAATCTGTGGACAAGCCGCCCGCCGCGCGCATCAGGCCGGCCGCGGGAAGCGCACCGTGACGGTCAGCCCGCGTCCGCCGTGCGTAGTGCCGAGCGCGACCGTCGCGCGATGCTGTTCGGCGATCCGCTTGACGATCGACAACCCGAGCCCGCTGCCCGACGACGTGACCGCCTGCGCGCCTTCGCCGCGATAGAAGCGCTCCCACACGTCGGTGCGTTCGGCTTCCGGAATGCCGGGGCCGTCGTCGGCGACTTCGAGCACGGGCGTCTCGCCGTCGATGCGCGCCGACACGTCGACGCGCGCGCCTTCGCCCGCATAGCGGATCGCGTTGTCGACGAGGTTGTTCAGCAGCACGCGCAATGTGTCGGCGTTGCCCGATGTCATTACGGGGGCGTCGACGATCGCGCCGAGATCGATGCGGTGCGCATCGGCGACGCGCGCGCGGTCCGACACCACCGAGCGGCACAGCGCGGCGAGATCGACCGGCGCCGATGCGGCGGCGGCCGCCTGCGCATCGGGTTCGAGGCGCGCGAGCGTCAGCAACTGTTCGGCGAGGTGGCCGAGGCGCGTCGTGCCCGCATGGATTTGCGCGAGGATATGCTCGCGTTCCTCGGCCGTCGCTGCACGCCGCAGCAGTTCCGACTGGATCGACAACCCCATGATCGGCGTGCGCAGTTCGTGCGCGGCATCGGCGATGAAGTGCCGCTGCAGCGTGAACGAGCGGTCGAGGCGTGCGAGCAGATCGTTGATTGCTTCGGCAAGCGGGCGAACCTCGTTCGGCATCGATGCGACGTCGACCGGCTCGAGGTTGTTCGCATTCCTGCGTTTCAGGCCGGCCGCGATCGCCCGCAATGGCCGCAGCCCCGCGCCGATGCCGAACCACAGGCCGAGCGCGAGCAGCGGCAGCATCGAGAACACCGGCCACAGCAGGTGGACGGCGATGCCCGCGATCGCTTCCCATCGTGCGTGGCGTGCCTGCGCGAGCCGGATCGTCGTGCCGCCTCGCTCGGTCACATAGGTGCGCCAGGGCTGGCCATCGACGTCGACGCTCGCGATGCCTTTCTGCTCGGGCGGCGGCAGCTTCGAATCGCGGTCGGTCGAATACACCAGCGTGCCGTTGCGCCACACCTGCAGCAGCACCGCATCGGGGTCGCTCGCTTCGAAGCCGTGCTTGCCCTTGGCGTGGTTGCTGAACGACAGCTCGCCGTTCGGGCCGACGACGATCTGTTTCGACATGCTGCGCATCTGGTCGTCGAGCAGGTCGTCGAGTTCGCGCAGCGCGCCCCAGTAGGTGCCGGCGCTCGCGACCAGGCCGATCACGCACGCGGCCGGCAGCAGCCACGTCAGCAGGCGCCGCCGCAGCGACGCGTTGCGCCAGCGCGCGATCGCGCGTTGCATCCGCGTCACGTGCCGTCACCGATCCGGTAGCCGACGCCGCGCACCGTGCGGATCATGTCGTGGCCGAGTTTCTTGCGCAGGTTGTGGATATGCACCTGCACCGCGTTGCTCTCGATTTCCTCGCCCCAGCTGTACAGCCGTTCCTCGAACTGCTCGCGCGAAATCACCGCGCCCGGTTCGCGCATCAGCTCGTGCAGCAGCACGAATTCCTTCGGCGACAGCGGCACTTCGTCGTCGTCGAGCCAGACGAGGTGCTTGACGGGGTCGAGCCGCAGCGGGCCGATCGCGAGCGTCGTCTGCGCGCGGCCCGCATGGCGGCGGCTGACCGCGCGGATACGGGCGAGCAACTCGTCGAGCTCGAACGGCTTGACGAGATAGTCGTCCGCGCCGCTGTCGAGGCCCGCGATGCGGTCGGGCACGCCGTCGCGCGCGGTGATGATGATCGCGGGGAGGGTTTCGTCGCGGCGGCGCAGCGCGGCGAGCACCGACAAACCGTCGCGGTTCGGCAGCCCGAGATCGAGCAGCAGCAGCCCGTAGCTGGTCGCACGCAGCGCGAGCGACGCGGCGTCGCCGTCCTTCACCCAGTCGACCGCGAAGCCTTCCTGTTTGAGGCCCTGTTCGAGCCCGCTGCCGATCAGCGGATCGTCCTCGACGAGCAGTACGCGCATGGATTGGTGTCTCTCCAACGGGGGCGCGGCAGCGCCCGGGGTTCTCATGATAAGCGCACGCGTCTTAGGCGGAGCTTAAATGCGGGCGGCGTGCGGCGGGCTTTCGTACTCGTCCTATGCGGCAGCGTGTCACTTGGGCGCGACCTTCAGGTTTGCTTAATCTTACGGTCCGTAATCTGGCGCCGTCGCGTTCAACGGAGCGCGGCGCCACATCGAAGAAGAGGACCGAGATCATGAAACACCTGGCCAGAATCCTGGCGGTCGCGCTCGTCGCGTTGCCTGCTGCCGTCCATGCGCAATACACGGGGCCGTCCGCGCTGACCACGACGACCGTGAAGGAACTGCTCGCCAACGGCAAGGACGACCAGCACGTGCAGTTGCAGGGGCGCATCGTCAAGCACGTCGGCGGCGAGGATTACGAGTTCGCCGACGCCACCGGCACGATCCACGTCGAGATCGACCGCAAGCTGTGGGCGGCGGGCCAGCCCGTCAGCGACAAGAACGAAGTGAAGCTGACCGGCGAATTCGAGCGCAAATGGTCGGGCCGCGTGAAGGTCGACGCCGATCACGTCGAAGTGCTGCGCTGACCGGTGGGCGCGGGGCCGGTGATACCATGGACGACCGGTTCCCGTTCCCACCAAGATGGCCGCCAATTTCGACGAACTCGCGTCCCGGATCCGGGCGCAATTTTCCGAGCTGAGCCCGCAATTCCAGGCGGGCGCCGCCTTCCTGCTCGATCATCCCGACGAAGTCGCCACGTCGTCGATGCGCAAGGTCGCGCAGCGCGCGCAGGTGCAGCCTGCGTCGCTCGTGCGGCTCGCGCAGCAATTCGGCTTTCCCGGCTGGAACGAGCTGCGCGACCTGTGCGTCGCGCGCGTGCGCACGCGTCCCGAGCCGCTCACGCAGCGTGCGCGCTCGCTCGTGCGGCCCGACGCGAAGGCGTCGCTCGCGCACGACCTGCTCGCCGCGCAGCAGCACAACCTGTCGGCCACCGCCGCCCAGAACGAGCACACGCTCGCGGATGCGGCGAAGCTGATCCGCAAGGCGTCGCACGTGCACGTGGCGGGGTTTCGGTCGTGCTATCCGGTTGCGTTCGGTTTCGTCTACGGCTATCGGCTGTTCCGGCCGACCGTGTCGCTGCTGAACGGCGTCGCCGGCTCGCTCGAAATGGAGCTGCGGACGATCGCGAAGCAGAGCGTGACCGTGATCGTCAGCTTCGCACCGTATTCGGCCGAAGCGACGCGTGTCGCGCAGGCTGCGAAGGCGCAGGGCAGCCGGATCGTCGCGATCACCGACAGCGCCGTGTCGCCGATCGCGCTGCACGCGGACGCGCAACTGATCTTCACGCACGACAGCCCGTCGTTCTTTCCGTCGCTGGTGGCCGCGCACGCGATGGCCGAGGCGCTCGTCGCGCAGTTGCTGGCGCTCGAAGGCAGCGATGCGATCGCGGCGCTCGAACGGACCGAAGCGGAACTGCACGCGAAGGGCGCGTACGTCGTTTGACGCGCGCGGCGGTATGGATGGTTTCAGCCAACGCTCATTCACGACCCGACGTAACCGATGACGTTGACCTACGCAGTGACCGACGCGGCCGACGCGCACGTGCGCAAGCAGATCGTCGCGCCGCTGATCCGCTTCAACGAAAGCCACGCCGGCCCGGTCGATTTCCGGCCGCTGGCCGTGATCGCGACCGACGCGGCCGGCGCGGTGGTCGGCGGCCTGTGGGGCGGCACGGCGTTCGGCTGGCTGCATGTCGACCTGCTCGTCGTGCCCGAGGCCGCGCGCGGCCAGGGCGCCGGCACGCGCATCATGGATCTGGCCGAACGAGAGGCCGTCGCGCGCGGCTGCCACAGCGCGTGGCTCGATACGTTCGACTTCCAGGCGCGGCCGTTCTACGAGAAGCGCGGCTATGTGCGCTTTGGCGAGCTGACCGATTACCCGGTCGGGCACACGCGCATCTTCCTGACGAAGAAACTCGCGGGCTGAACGGCGCGGCCCGGCGCGGTTGACGATGCCGGCGGCCGTCGCCTACGATACCGGGCAGCGATGCAGGTCGCTTCCGGGTCCGCGGAAAGGGTTCAACCCACCTGTCGCGGCAAATCCTGTCTTTCCCCATCCTTTGTGCTGGCGGTATTGCGGACCTTCGGCCATCCATGCACGAGGATCCGCATGAAAAAGCTGCCTCCCAACGCTCATCCCGATCATCTGAAAAAGCAGGCCAAGGCATTGTTGCGCCTGTACCGGCAGGGCGACGCCGATGCCGTCGCGCGCTTCGTCGCATCCCTGCCCGCCGCCGCGCATCGCACGCATGACGAAACGCTCGCGCTCGGGCTGCGCCTGCACGACGCGCAGTCCTGCATCGCACGCGAGTACGGCTTTGCTTCGTGGGCCGATCTCGGCGTGTTCGTCGAAACGCACGCACTCACGCGGCAACCGCGATCGCTGCTGATCCGGCGCTGGCTCGATCTCGCGTACGGCGCCGACGTGACCGGCGGTTTCGACGCGGCCCGGCCGCGCATCGCCGCGCAATTGCTGCTCGATCGTCCCGATCTCGTGTCGGCGGACCCGACCATCGCATGCGCGGCGGGCGATCTCGACGCGGTGAAGGCGGCGCTGGCCGCCGATCCCGGCTGGATCGCGCGCGCCGGCGGGGCGCTGAAGCTGCCGCCGCTCGTCGCCGTCACGCATTCGCGGCTCGCGCAGCTTCCCGAATTCGCGGCCGGGTTGCGTGCGTGCGCGCGTCATCTGCTCGAGGCGGGCGCCGATCCGAACCAGCGGATCGGGAACCGGTATCCGCCGGCCTCGCTTGCCGAGCCCGACGAGTCGGAACCGTTGTCGGCGCTGTATGGCGCCGCCGGCGTCAATCGCGATCCGGCGCTTACCGCGATGCTGCTGGAAGCCGGCGTCGATCCGAACGACGGCGAATCGCTGTATCACTCGGTGGAGAACCCGGCGTGCACGCGTCTGCTGCTCGAGCACGGCGCACGGGTGGGCGGCACGAATGCGTTGCGGCGCGCCCTCGACGTGCCGGACGCGACCGCGCTCGAGCTGCTGCTTGCGCATGGCGGCGACCCGAACGAGCCGGCCGGCGAGGGGCCGACGAGGATGTGGGGCGCGCCGTTGCTGCGCGCGATCGCCGTGCGTTGCCCGGCACGCCACGTCGCCGCGCTGCTGGCGGCCGGCGCCGATCTCGGCGCGCGGACCGCGGCGGGCGTCAGCGCATACCGGCTCGCGATGCAGGGCGGGTTGTCCGACGTCGCGGCGCTGTTGCGCGCGGCCGGCGCGGAGGAGGCGCTCGATGCGCAAGACGCGTTCATCGCGGCCTGCGCGCGCGCCGATGCCGACGACGCGCGGCGCATTCAGGCGGAACACCCCGAACTGCCCGGTGCGCTGTCCGACGATCGGCTGCGGTTGCTACCGGACGCCGCTGCATGGGGTTCGCGCGACGCGGTGAAGGTGATGGTCGAGCTGGGCTGGCCGATCGCCGCGCGCGGCGGCGACTGGGACGCGAGCGCGCTGAATCACGCGGTGTTCCGCGGCGATGCCGAACTGCTGGCGTTCCTGCTTGCACACGGCGCGAGCTGGCGCGACCTGCACGGGTTCGGCAGCGATGCGCTCGGTACGTTGTCGTGGGCATCCGTCAACGAGCCGGAGGGCGTCGGCGATCCCGACTGGGACGCGTGCGCGCGCGTGCTGCTCGCGCACGGCGTGCCGCCAGCGGTGCGCGATCCGTCGAATCCGGACGGCGTGCTGATCGACGGCCGCGCGATGCGATTCTGCGACGCCGTCACCGACGTGTTGCTCGGCATCGACGACGGGCGGCCCGCATCGACGTGACGCGACGCGGGCCGTTGAACGTGGCGACCCGCATCCGGCCGGCCCGGGTGTTTCCGTTGCGCGACGACATTTCGGCAAACGCTGAAACGTCGCGTGCACGACCGGCGTAAGCTCACCGTCAACACCTTCCCGGAGTTCGTAATGACCCGTTCCGACCAGCAAGCCCGCCACGCCGAAGCTTTCCGTGCACTGCATACGCGCCCCGGCGCGTTCATCATCCCGAACCCGTGGGACGCCGGCACCGCGCGCCTGCTCGCGATGGCCGGCTTCGAAGCGCTCGCCACGACGAGCGCCGGGTACGCGTTTTCGAAAGGGCAGCCCGACAACGCGATCGACCGCGACGCGATGCTCGATCACATCGCCGAGCTCGTCGCCGCGGGCGGCTTGCCCGTCAGCGCCGATCTCGAGAACGGCTTCGGCGACGCGCCCGACACGGTGGCCGAAACGATCCGGCTGGCGGCCGAGGCGGGCGCGGTCGGCGGCTCGATCGAGGATGCGACCGGCCGCGCCGATACACCGATCTATGCGCGCGCCGCGTCGGTCGAACGCATCGCGGCGGCCGTCGACGCGGCGCGCGCGCTGCCGTTTCCGTTCACGCTGACGGCGCGCTGCGAAAACTATCTGCACGGCCGCCGCGACCTCGACGACACGATCGCGCGGCTCGTCGCGTATCGCGACGCCGGCGCCGACGTGCTGTATGCGCCCGGCATCACCGACGCCGACGAGATCGCGGCCGTGACCCGGGCGGTCGGCGCGCCCGTCAATGTCGTCATGGGGCTGCAGGGCGGGTTGCTGAGCCTCGACGAACTGGCGGCGCTCGGCGTGAAGCGCGTCAGCGTCGGCGGCGCGCTGGCGCGGGCCGCGCTCGGCGCGTTCCTGCACGCGGCGACGGAAATGCGGCGCGACGGCACGTTCACCTTTACGCGGGCAGCCGTGCCGGGGCGCGATATCAACCGCTGGTTCGCGGCGCCGGATAATTCGCCGATTTTGTTCGGCGAATGAGCCCCAATAAAATCCGGAATCGTTTCCACTTAAGCATTGATTGACAATAATCAATTGGTTTCGCGTCCGCATTAATCGCCGACGCTGACGCGAAAATCGTCGCTTATTCTCCGCATTCCGCCCGATCGGCTGCCGCCGGCGCACAAACCGCGCCGAATCTGAGGCTTGGCGGGCTGTCATACGCGACGATGTCGTGCATTGTTGCAGGTTCTCGTTCAGAACGTTTCAGTGCGCGGCAGTTGCCGGATGATTTTTTGATTGATAATCTGCGTCACGTTCGAATGACCGGCGAGTGGGCTGCCGGGAATATCAATATATTCAATATATTAAAAGCTGAGAGAGCGATGACGATCCGAGAAAATCATCGAGTGAGGTTTCGCGTGGGCGATGTCGTGACGCTGAAAACGGGCGGGCCGCGCATGACCGTCACGTATGCCGGGCCGGTCGTGTTCGACGACGGCGATTGGCTGATCTGCCAGTGGTTCGACGAAAACGGCGAGTTCCGGCAGGAAATGTTTCATCACGACACGGTGGCGCCCGAGCCGCGTGCGATTTCGGCCGGGCGGGTCCGACTGCGCATGCAGTCGCACCGCTACCGGTCGGCGGCCTGACGCCGGCCGGCCGCCGCGATGCCGCGACGCGCGGCGCGCGGCGTCCGTGCAACGACACTTCACGCTATTCCGAAACATGCGGCGGCGCGCTGCGCCGATACTGAACGCATGAACCCGACCGATCCCATTGCCGCGGTCACGCACCGCGATCCCTATCCCTATTACGCCGCGCTCGTCGACGGGCCGCCGCTTGCGTTCGACGCCACGCTCGGCCTGTGGGTCGCGAGCCGCGCGGCGACCGTGACGGCCGTGCTCGGCCATCCGGCCTGCCGCGTACGCCCGCTCGACGCGCCGGTGCCGCCCGCGTTGCGCGGCACGACGGCCGGTGCGCTGTTCGGCGAGCTGGTGCGCATGAACGATGGCCCGTCGCGACACGACATGCCGAAGCAGGCGTTGCGCGCGGCGTTCGCGCCGATCGACACGGATGCGCTGCGCGCTCGCGCCGACGCGCTTGCCGCGCGGCGGTTGCCGACGCCCGGCGATGCCGATGCGCTGAATGCGTGGTGCATGACGGTGCCGGTGTGCGCGGTTGCCGATCTGCTCGGCTTCGACGAAGCGCAACTCGACGACATTGCCGAGCGGGTCGTCGAGTTCGTCGCCGCGCTGTCGCCGCTGTCGGATGCCGCGGCGCTGGCGCGCGCGAGCGACGCGGCGCGGCACCTGCTCGACCGGATGACGGAACGGGTTGCGCAGTCGCATGCGCGCGACGGCACGCTGGTCGCCGCGGTGCAGCAGGCGGCCCGCGCGTCCGGCTGGCACGCGAGCGGCGCGCTGGTCGCGAATCTCGTCGGGTTGCTGTCGCAGACGTGCGAGGCGACGGCCGCCTGGCTCGGCAATGCACTCGTGGCATGGGACGGCGAAGCCGGCGTGGCGCCGGACGCGGCCGCGCTCGACGCATTCGTTGCCGAAGTCGCGCGTTTCGATGCGCCGGTGCAGAACACGCGCCGGTTCGTCGCGGCGCGCACATCGATCGAAGGCGTGAGCGTCGAAGCCGGCGACGCGATCCTCGTCGTGCTCGCGGCGGCGAACCGCGATCCGGCCGTGCATCGCGAGCCGCATCGGCTGATGCCCGGCCGCGCGGCAGGGCCGAATTTCGGCTTCGGCACGGGGCCGCATGGGTGTCCGGGCGAGCGGATCGCACGGGCGGTGACGGCGGGGGCGTTCGCGGCGCGGTTGCGCGCAGGCGGCTGGCCGCCGCGCGACGTACTGAAGTGGGATTACCGCGCGTCGACCAACGTCAGGATGCCGAAGTTCGACGCGACGCGGTGAAGCGGAAAGAGGGACTTAACGGCAGCCTTGTTTTTCCGCCCATTGCTCCTGGGCGGCGACGCGGCGCTGCACGCGTTCGACGAGGCCGGTCGAGAAGGTGCGCATGCTGACGCCGCGGCGCTTCGCGAGGATCGTCTGCGCGACGTCGGTGCGCGGATTCGGCTGGCACGCCCAGTACAGCGTCATCAGCCAGCCGATGCCCGTCCACGCGAACAGCGCGTTGAACATCGCGATCGTGAGCTTGTCGTGCCGGCCGCGCCGGTCGGCAATGACGGCCGGCAGGAAATAGAGCGCGATCGCCGCGACTGAACCGGCCAGTTGAATCAGGACTTCATCATGCATGGTGCTGCTCCGTCCGAACTGCAATGAGGCTGATTGTCGCGCTTTTTCCGTTCGTGTGCAGGCAATTGATTGTTGCGCTTTTGGTGACGATCAGCCGGCTTCGGCGTCCGCCGGCTGCACGTCGTTGCTCAGCGCGAAACCTTCGTCGAGCCAGCCCGTCACGCCGCCGATCATCAGCTTGACCGGCCGGCCGAGGCGCGCGAGCCGGATCGCCGCGCGCGCGGCGCCGTTGCAGTGCGGCCCCGCGCAGTAGACGACGAACAGCGTGCCGGCCGGATAACCGGCGAGCTTGCTTTCGATGATCTTGCGGTGCGGCAGGTTGCGCGCGCCGGGCACGTGGCCGGCGGCGAACGGGTCGGCGCCGCGCACGTCGAGCAGCACGAAATCGGGCGTGCCGGACGCGAGTGCGTCGTGCACGTCCCAGCAATCGGTCTCGAAGCGCAGCGATGCCTCGAAATGCGCGAGCGCGGCGGGGCTGTCGGCAGCGGGGATGTCGGTGACATAGGACATGGTCGGGCTCTCCTGGTTGAGCGGGTACGGAACCGAGCGGGCACGGAACGCGCCGCAATGAAGGGCAGTATCGCGGTTCGGCTCGTTTCGCGGCAGTGGCGCGATCGACAAGTTCCGGTAACATCGCGCCATGCACAATCATCTCGTCGTCGCGCTCGCCTACGATCGTCTCTGCACGTTCGAATTCGGCTGCGTGGTCGAACTGTTCGCGCTCGAGCGCCCCGAACTCGGCGTCGACTGGTATCGCTTCGCGGTATGCGCGAGCGAGCCGGGGCCCGTGCGCGCGGCGGGCGGCATCACCGTTGCGGCGCCGTACCGGCTCGCGACGCTCGATCGCGCGGACACCATCGTGATTCCCGGCTGGCGCGATCCGGACGAACTGCCGCCCGAGCCGTTGCTGAAGAAACTGCGGGCCGCGCATCGGCGCGGCGCGCGGCTCTGCTCGATCTGTTCGGGCGTGTTCGTGCTGGCGGCGGCCGGCGTGCTCGATGGCCTTACCGTGACGACGCACTGGCGATATGCGGAGCGCCTGCAGGCGCGTTATCCGGCGCTGCGCGTGAATCCCGATGCGCTGTACGTCGACGAAGGGCAGATCGTCACGTCGGCCGGCTCGGCGGCGGGGCTCGACATGCTGCTGCACCTGGTGCGCCGCGATCACGGCGGCGCGATCGCGAACCGCGTCGCGCAGCGTCTCGTGCTGCCGCCGCATCGCGACGGCGGGCAGGCGCAGTTCGTGCCGCGTCCGGTCGCACCGGGCGGCACCGACCGGCTCGCGAAGCTGATCGACTGGATGCGCGCGCATGCGGCCGAGCCGCACACGCTCGCGTCGCTCGCCGCGCAGGCCGCGATGAGTACGCGTACGCTGCAGCGTCAGTTCGCGGATGCGACCGGGATGTCGCCGCTCGCATGGCTGATCCGCGAACGCGTGAACGTCGCGAAGGACATGCTCGAAGCGCAGCCCGCGTTGCCGCTCGCGCAAGTCGCGGCGCGCGCCGGGTTCGGTTCCGAGGAATCGCTGCGCCGGCATTTCCGGCGCGTCGCGGCGACGAGCCCGGCCGCGTACCGGCGCGGGATGGATCGCGGCGGCACGTAGCCGGCGCCGGGCGGCATCGCTCGGGCGCGACGAAGAAAAGAACCACTGGTGTGGCGACGGCCACTCATTCCGAACAAGGATGCCGATGACGATGCTGCCTTCCCGTTTGCCGTTGATCCAGGCCCCGATGGTCGGCTCGCTGAGCCCGCTCGCGATTGCCGTGTGCGAAGCCGGCGGCCTCGGTTCGCTCGCGTGCGCGGCGCTCGGCCCGCAGCAGTTGCGCGACGAGATCGCGGCGATCCGTGCGCGCACGGCCGCGCCGTTCAACGTGAATTTCTTCTGCCATGCGTCGCCCGCGCCCGATGCCGAGGTCGACGCGCGCTGGCGCGCGGCGCTCGCCGGCTACTACGCGGAAGCCGGGCTCGACCCGGCCGACGTGAAAGGCGGCCCCGGCCGCGCGCCGTTCGACGATGCGATGTGCGCGGTCGTCGAGGAACTGCGGCCGGCCGTCGTGAGCTTCCATTTCGGACTGCCGGACGACGCGCTGCTCGACCGCGTGCGCCGCACGGGCGCGCAGGTGGTGTCGTCCGCGACGACCGTCGAGGAGGCGCGCTGGCTCGATGCGCGCGGCGTCGACGCGATCGTCGCGCAGGGCGCGGAGGCCGGCGGCCATCGCGGAATGTTCCTGACCGACGATATCCACGCGCAACCGGGCCTGTTCGCGTTGCTGCCGCAGATCGTCGATGCAGTACGCGCGCCGGTGATCGCAGCCGGTGCGATCGCCGACGGGCGCGGCATCGCGGCCGCGTTCGCGCTCGGCGCCCGCGCGGTGCAGATCGGCACCGGCTACCTGCTGACGCCGCAGGCCGGCCGCTCGGCGCAACATCGCGCGGCCGTGCGCGCCGCCCGCGACGACGGCACACGCATCACGAACCTGTACACGGGCCGCCCCGCACGCGGGCTGCTGACGCGCTTCATGCGCGAACAGGGGCCGATGAGTGCGCTCGCGCCGGCGTTTCCGCTCGCGACGGCCGCGGTCGATCCGCTGCGCGGCGCGTTCGAGCGGCAGGGCCGCGACGATTTCTCGCTGCTGTGGTCGGGCGAGGCCGCGGCGCTCGCGCGCGAAGAGGATGCCGGTGAATTGACGCAGCGCCTGTGGCGCGACGCACTCGCGTGCGCGGCCGGGCTGCGCGACGCGTTTCCGACGGCTGGCTGAACGGCCAGGAGGGGCGCCGGCGGGGGAGCATCGGCGTATGATCTGGATTTTCGTCAGCCCGATCCAGGCACCCCCACCATGACTTCCGTCGACACTACCCCCGTCCTCGACCATGACAAGCTCGTTACCTTCATCGAGCGCAAGTGGAACGATGAAATCCTCCACGCACTGACCGACTACATCGCGATTCCCGCGAAGAGTCCCGCATTCGACCCCGACTGGGCGAAGCGCGGCTATCTCGAACGCGTCGTCACCGACGCCGCGCAGTGGGCCGAACGCCAGCCGGTGAAGGGCCTGAAGCTCGAAATCGTGCGTCTGCCGGGCCGCACGCCGGTGATCTTTTTCGAGTCGCCGGCCACGCGTTCGGGCAGCACCGACACGATCCTGCTGTACGGCCACCTCGACAAGCAGCCCGAATTCGACGGCTGGCGCGCGGATCTCGGCCCGTGGACGCCGAAATTCGAGAACGGCAAGCTGTACGGCCGCGGCGGCGCGGACGACGGCTATGCGATCTACGCGAGCCTCGCGGCGCTCGGCGCGCTCGACGAGCAGGGCATCGAGCGGCCGCGCTGCGTCGGCCTGATCGAGACCTGCGAAGAGTCGGGCAGCTACGACCTGCTGCCGTACGTCGACGCATTGCGCGACCGGCTCGGCCAGGTATCGCTCGTCGTGTGCCTCGATTCGGGCGCCGGCAACTACGACCAGATGTGGCTCACCACGTCGCTGCGCGGCCTCGTGTCCGGCGACCTGCAGGTCGAGGTGCTGGAAGAAGGCATCCACTCGGGCGTGTACGGCGGCATCGCGCCGTCGAGCTTCCGCGTGATGCGCCAGTTGTTCGAACGCCTCGAAGACGCGAAGAACGGCAACCTGCTGCCGGGTGCGTTCCATTGCGAGATTCCGTCGAGCCGCGTGCGCGAAGCCGAAGCGGCCGCCGCGATTCTCGGCGACACGGTGTGGAAGGGGCTGCCCTGGGCGTGCGGCCAGGACGGCAAGCCCGTGCTGCCGACCACGACCGATCCGCGCGAGGCGCTGCTGAATTCGACGTGGCGTCCGTCGCTGTCGGTGACGGGCGCGGCCGGCATGCCGGCGCTCGCCGATGCGGGCAACGTGCTGCGTCCGCGCACCGCGTTCAAGCTGTCGCTGCGGCTGCCGCCGCTCGTCGACGCCGCGCAGGCCGTGCAGCAGTTGAAGGAACTGCTCGAACTCGATCCGCCGTACAACGCGAAGGTCACGTTCAAGCCGGACGCGGGCGCGGCGACCGGCTGGAGCGCGCCGGATCTCGCGCCGTGGCTCGCGTCGTCGCTCGACGCCGCGTCGCGCCGGCACTTCGGCGCCGACTGCGCGTACATGGGCCTCGGCGGCACGATCCCGCTGATGAACGTGCTGCAGGAAGGCTTCCCCGCCGCGCAATTCATGGTGTGCGGCGTGCTCGGGCCGAAGTCGAACGCGCACGGCCCGAACGAGTTCCTGCACGTGCCGTACGCGAAGAAGCTCACGGCGGCGGTGGCCGACGTGATCGCGACCGCGCGCTGAGCGTCGCAGCGTTCGACGAACCGATTGCCCGACCCGAACCGACTGGATGGAGTGTTGCCGATGACCGCACTGCCGACGCCCGATACCGAACCGCTGCGCATGCGCGCCGAACCGCTGCATGCATTCGTCGCGGCACTCTGGGAACGGGCCGGCAGCAATCCGCGCGAGGCGACGCTCGTCGCCGATCACCTGGTCGGCGCGAATCTCGCGGGCCACGATTCGCACGGGATCGGGATGATCCCGAATTACGTCGCGTCGTGGCGGGAAGGGCAGTTGCAACTGAACGCGCACGCGTCGATCGTCCGCGACGGCGGCGCGGTGCTGACGATCGACGGCGGGCGCGGCTTCGGCCAGGTGATCGCGTTCGAGGCGATGGTCGAAGGGATCGAGCGCGCACGGCGCATGGGCATCTGCGCGATCGGGCTGCGCGACGTCCATCACCTCGGCCGTATCGGGCACTGGGCCGAGCAGTGCGCGCGCTCGGGGCTCGTGTCGTTCCATTTCGTCAACGTGCCGGGCGACCTGCTGGTCGCACCGCTGCACGGCACCGATCCGCGTTTCGGCACGAACCCGTTCTGCGCCGCGTATCCGCGTGCGGGCAAGCCGCCGCTGCTGCTCGATTTCGCGACAAGCGCGATCGCGTACGGCAAGACGCGGGTCGCGTACAACCAGCGCAAGCGCGTGCCGGCCGGGTCGCTGATCGACCATCGCGGCGAGCCGACCGACGATCCGGCCGTGATGCACGAGCAGCCGTTCGGCGCGCTGCTGCCGTTCGGGCTGCACAAGGGATATGCGCTTGCGGCGATGTGCGAGATTTTCGGTGGCGCGCTCGTGGGCGGGCATACGACGTACGGCGATACGCTGCAGAAGACGAGCGCGATCGTCAACGGGATGCTGTCGGTGCTGATCGATCCGAAAGCGTTCGACGCAGCCGATGCCGAACGCGAAGCCGATGCGTTCGTCGCGTGGGCGAAGGCGTCGCCGCAGGCCGGCGATACGCCGGTGCAGATGCCGGGCGAACCTGAAGAGGCGAGCCGCGCCGCACGCGGCACGACCGGCATTCCGGTCGACCGCGCGACGTGGCGGCAGATTCGCGAGAGCGCGGCGGCCGTCGGTGTCGACGCGGCCGAACTCGATGCATGGACGCAGCGCTGCGAGGTGCCCGCATGAGCTGGCAGTCGGAGAAGGCGCACGGCGAGGAAATCGCGTATCAGCTTGCGCCGCTCGGCACGGTCGCCGTTGTACGGTTCTTCAGCGGTGCGGCGTTGCGGCTCGACGGCGTGATGTTCGGCTTCATGTCGCGCGGGTCGCTGTTCCTGCGGGTGGACGACGTGAACCGCCCGGCGTTCGTCGCGGCGGGGATGGGGCCGTTCTCGTATGCGAGGCCCACGCGCACCGTCTCGCTCGAGGGCTATTACGAAACGCCGGCCGACGTGCTCGAGGATGCGGGCGCGCTGTTCGACTGGTGCCGCGGCGCGTATCGCGCGGCGCTGCTGGCCGGGACCCCGAAGCGCAAGGCGAAGGCGGCGTCTGTGTCCAGAGCGGGGGCGAAGGCTGCACCGAAAGCGGCGTCGAAGGTCGCGTCGAAACGTGCAGCGAAACCGGTGGCGAAGCCTGCGACGAAATCGGTAACGAAACCCGCGCCGGCACGGAAAACGAAGCCCGCGGCGAAAGCAGCAGCGAAACCGGCGTCGGCGCAGACAGCAAAACCGGCATCGAAATCGTCGCCCGCGCCGGCACCGAAACCCGCGGCGAAGCGCAAGCAGGCGTAGTCCCGATCACGAGAAGCGACCGCCTCGCGATTTTCGCTTTCCTTACTTTCAGGCGCGCCCGTCGCGGCCGACCAGCACGCTGCGCGGCCTATGTGCCCGCACGATCCGGCGCACGCATGCATCGAGCTTGACGCACCGCACGTCCTGCATGCTTCACAACGGCGGCCCCGGCGTTTATGATCGGCGCGGGTTGTGCCCATGCGTCGCGCGACCCGCGCCGGCCTCGCCGCCGGCCTCGCGAACGGCGCACCCGACGCCGCGCGGAACGCTTCCCCACTCATCATTCCAGACGGAGACAGCCGATGCTCGTCCTGATTCTCGGTTTAGCGATCTTCCTCGGTGTGCATTCGATCCGGATCGTCGCCGACGGCTGGCGGTCCGCGACGATCGAGCGGATCGGCGAGAAGGGCTGGAAGGGCGGTTACGCGATCGCGTCGATCGTCGGCTTCGCGCTGATCGTCTGGGGGTACGGGCTCGCGCGCGCGGGCGCGACGCTGCTGTGGGTGTCGCCGGTCGGCGTGCGTCACCTGACGGGCATGCTGACCGCGGTCGCGTTCGTGCTGATCGCCGCGTCGTACGTGCCGCGCAACCGGATCAAGACGCTCGTCGGGCATCCGATGCTGGCCGGCGTGATGGTCTGGGCGGTCGCGCACCTCCTCGTGAACGGCACCGTGCACGCGGTCGTGCTGTTCGGCGCGTTCTTCGTGTGGTCGATCGTCGATTTTGTCGTGTCGCGTGCGCGGGATCGCCGCGACGGTGTCCGCTATCCGGCCGGCGCACTGGCCGGCGACGTCGCGGCCGTGGCGGCCGGCCTCGTCGCGTGGGCTGTGTTCGCGCGATTCCTGCACGGCCCGCTGATCGGCGTGCGGCCGTTCGGCTGAACGTGCACGGCGGGCCGGACCGGCTGCCGCGGCAACGGCGTGCGTGCGTCAGATCGGCTTGACGAACAACCCGACGGTCAGCAGCGCGCCGATGCAGACGATCGCGATGCGCAGCACGCGTTCGTTCACGCGATGCAGCGCCCATGCGCCGAGCAGGCCGCCGACGATGGCGCCGGCGCCGAGCGCGATCGCCTCACGCCAGTGCAGGTGTGGCGACGTGACGAACAGCACGACGGCCGATGCGTTCATCACGCCCGCGAGCGCATTCTTCGTCGACATCGCGTGACGCGGCGGCAGGCCGGCCATCGTCAGCGCGGCCATCATCAGGAACCCGATGCCGCCGCCGAAGTAGCCGCCGTAGATCGCGATCAGGAACTGCGCGACCCCGGCCGCGACGGGGCCGAGATATTGCGCGCCGGCGCCCGGTTTGCGAAAGAAACTGCCCCACGCGAACACGACCGTCGCGAACAGCACGAGCCACGGCACCAGGTGCGAGAAGATCGACGACGGCGTTTTCAGCAGCAGCAGGCCGCCGAGCGCGCCGCCGGCCACGCTGATCGCGAACAGTGCGCGAAACGGCAGCTTGCCCACGCCGCTCACCATGTTCCGGCTCGCCCAGCCCGTCGTGACCTGGCCGGGGAACAGCGCGACCGTCGACGTGATGTTGGCTGCGAGCGGCGACATGCCCGACACGATCAGCGCGGGCAGCGTGACGAACGAACCGCCGCCCGCGAGGGCGTTCTGCAGGCCGGCCCAGAGGCCGGCGACGATGATGAGAGCGAGCATCGGTGCGCAACGGAAGAGGTGGCGGGGGGCCCGCTGCCGGAGAAGCGCGGGCGGGGTGCCCGCACGATGGTAATGCAGGATGGCGGCCGCCGGAAGCCGGCGCGGGGCGCGCGCGATGTCACGCGTCCGGTGGGGCGTCTTTCGCTCGCGCGGCGCTGCCGTGGTCGTCGTCGACATTTGGGTAGACGATCGTGCCGTCGGGCCGGACGACTGCGCCGGCCGTGAGCCGCGCGGGTTCCACGCGGTTGCGCCCCATGATGTGCAGTACCGTTTCGCCGCGCGCGATCAGGTAGTCGGACACGATGCGTCGATGACAGCGCCACCACACGGCTTCCGAACACATGATCGCGCAGCGCTGCTCGTGCCCCTGGGCGATCAGTCGGTCGAGGCCCGCGTGAAATTCGGGCGACAGCGCGTAATCCGCGTAGCGGTGAAAGCTGCGGTTCGTCCAGAAGTCGTTGACGTCGTCGGGTATGCCGCGCGACTTGCCGCGCAGGCCGCCGAGTTCGGCGATGTGTTCGTACGCGATGTCGGCGGCGGCGAGCGTATCGGGCAGCGTCGCTTCGTTGAACTGCGGGTTGGTGCGCGAACGCGTCATCTTGCGGATATCGGCGAGCAGCGTGATCTCGACCGCATCGAGCAGGCCGACGAATTCGTCGAGCGTGCGGTTCGAATGGCCGATCGTGTAGAACGGGAGCGTCATGTGCGGTCCTTGCCGGCGATCCGTTCGAGCACGCGGCCGCGATGCGCGGCGACATGGTCGGTCCGGTCGCTCTTGACCTCGTACTGCGGATCGTCGGGCGACGCGTGATGGCGATGGCCCTTGTAGTCGAAGTCGGCGGTGTGGATCGCGATGATCGTGCCGGTCACGTAGCCGGCCTCGGAATTCCAGCGGACGTGGTCGCCCAGCTTGAATGGGGTGGTCATGCAGCGGGTCCTCCTGGCGCGGTTGCCGTGTGCGTCGATCCTCGCGGTGCGTGTCGTCATGCCGGGACGAACGGCGGGTCCATTATCGGCCACGACCGTTCGCGGAGAAAGACATAGACGGCCGCGCGGCGCTGCGTTGCCTGCACGACGAGACCGACGAACCAATGTCGCGCGATTTTCTCTCTGGCCGAAATTTTTACAAGGATAAAGACTCGGGCAGCCCGGATCGGACCAAACGTCACCGGACAAGTGAAATATCGATCGAATCGCAAAAGGGGCAGGCCACACAATCCGACGGGTTTATCTCATATCGCGGGAAGACCTGCGCGAATCGGCCGATCGAATGGGTTTCATAAACGTATGCGAGCCAGCGCGGAATATCGGTGTGAAAGTCAATAGAAGCGTCGAAATGTTCTGACATTCGATCGCGGTGCGCGGGAGTGTGCGGTGCTTTGCGCGGAAGCCGTGCCGGCCGGGCATGCAGCGCTTGGTGGCGCCCGCACTGGCTTTGCCGTTGCGGGCCCTGCTTCACCGGCCGGCTTGCGTGCGCGATGCGCGGATCGACGCAATCGAAATCGGTTTTATTTTATTGTTCATTCGCGAGCATCGTTTCATTTAAACCCGATACGCATCGCGTCCGGTTGCGATTTATTGCAGCGCGGTGCACAATCGTTCACAAGTGCAATAAATCCGCAGCGGATTTTCTCAGCGGCACGAATACTCCCCGCCATTCGCTGCCCGCCATTTCGGCGGACGCACGATCGTGCGTCAGGCTCGGCGGCGCGATTGCCGATTTCCGGTCTATCGCGAATCACGGAGCACATGCGCCCGAGGCACGATGCCGTCGGCCCATCGGCCGGCCGGTCCCGACAGTACAGCAAGAGCGCAACATGGCGACTTCCATCGACCTCAATCTTCTCGTCGTTCTGGACGCGTTGCTGTCCGAGAACAGCGTCGTGGGCGCGGCCAACGCGCTCGGCCTCAGTCCGTCCGCCCTCAGCCGCTCGCTCGCGCGCTTGCGGGTGATGACGGGCGACCCGTTGCTGGTGCGGGCAGGGCGCGATCTCGTCCCGACTCCGCGCGCGCTCGAGTTGCGCGACAGGGTGCATGCGCTCGTCGTGGAGGCGCATTCGGTCATGTGCCCGTGCGAACGGGTCGACATGAGTACGCTCAAGCGCACGTTCTCGATTCGCGCGAACGAGGCATTCGTCGAGACCTTCGCGCCGGCGCTGCTCGAACACGCGTCGCGCGCCGCGCCCGACGTGCGGCTGCGCTTCGCGCCGAAACCCAACAAGCATGTCGATGCGCTGCGCAACGGCGACATCGATCTCGAGGTTGGCGTGATCGGCCAGGCCGGCCCGGAGCTGCGCGTGCAGGCGCTGTTTCGCGACCGCTTCATCGGCGTGGTCCGCGCGGATCATCCGCTGGCGACCGGCGAAATCACGCCGCAGCGCTTCGCGTCGTTTCCGCAAGTGAGCGTGTCGCGTCGCGGGCAGTTCAACGGCCCGATCGATACGCTGCTCGATTCGCTCGGCATCGCGCGCTCGGTGACGACCGTCGTGTCGAGCTTTCCGACCGCGCTGTCGCTCGCGCGCAGCTCGGACTTCGTCGCCAGCGTGCCGGAGCGGCAGACCGAGCGGTCCCGCGTCGGCATGTACAGCTTCACGCTGCCGTTGCCGATCGCGGACCTGACCGTCTCGCAGATCTGGCACCCGCGTTTCGACCGTGACCCCGCGCATCGCTGGCTGCGCGATTGCGTGCGCGGTATCTGCGCGCCGCGCGTGGCCGAGGCGATCGCACCCGCTTGTCATGCGGCCGCTTCGATGTGACGCATCATGCAACTCTGGTGGCGTGCGTCAACGTCATTGATACATTGCGTCTCGTGCATCTTCCGCAGCGTAAATCGATTCGGTATGCTCGATTCCATTGTGACAACGCCGGAGATAATGCGTGGGACGATCGTTGCTTGTGAATTCGCCGAATATTCGTGACGCCTTTAAATAATAAACATCCAATCCGAGGGGTATGTGAATTGAGGTGAACGCTGGAAATAACGAATCTGAAACATTGGCGTCTTATTCTGGATGGAGAAACGAATGATTCAGTGTGCGGCGAATATAGCGGCGCCCGCGGATGTCGCGCTGAGCATGCGCGAATGCGAGGTGTTGCGATGGGCGGCGGAAGGGAAGACCGCCTATGAGATCGGCATCATTCTCGGCCTGACCGAGCGGACGATCAACTTCCACATTTCGAGATCGATCGTCAAGCTCAACGCGTCCAACAAGACCAATGCGGTCGTGAAAGCCGTGTTGATGGGCCTGATCGTGTTTGCGTGAACGGTACCGGGGCGTCCGTCGCGGAGCCCCGGTTGCCGCATCAGATCGCGCCCTGGAACGACAGCACGCGCGTCCTGAACTCTTCCGGCACCGGCACCGTGGTCTTGCTGCCGTAGTCGAACATCACGTGCGTGGACACGGCCCGCGCCACCACCGCCGGATCGTCGGCCGAATCCTCGGTGCCCGCCTGCCCGTCGCGCACCATCAGGTATTCCAGTTCGAAGCTCTTCGAGCCGAAGCGCGTGACGCTGCTGCGGACCGTGATCGTATCGCCGTACTGCGCGGGCTTCAGATATTCGCACGCGGTCTTGACCATGATGTGCGGCAGCTTTTCCGAATACGGCAGCTCGAGCAGGTCGTGCATGTAGGTCAGGTACGCGTGCTGCAGATAGTCGTAATAGACGGGGCTGCTCACATGGCCCATCGCGTCCGTTTCCCGATACTTCACGTCGATTCGGGTTTCAAAATACTTTCTTGTCATTGCGAGGCTCCTTGGCAGAACGGCGGGTGAGAACGTTTTTGGCAGGAGTTAAGTTAGACGTGAACCGCATATCGGAATACTGTCGGAAATCACAGATATTCACTATGTGAAATGCTTCTGAGATAAATGACAGTATCACCGGGGATTTGACCGCGCTCTAATTGCCTCCGTAAATCGGCATCCGATCAGCGAGAGTGGAGCGTTAAATGGAAAAATCCGTTGAGGCAGCGTTGACGCAAGGCGTGGCGGTGATCAGTGCGCAGCGGTTGCGCACCGAGTTGCCCTGCGATCCCGGCCTGGCACGGTCGATCGGCGATGCGCGGCGCGCATTGGCGCGCATCATCGCGGGCGAGGACGACCGGCTTGCGCTGATCGTCGGCCCGTGCTCGATCCATGATGCGGACGCCGCGCTGGCGTTCGCGCGCCGCCTCGCGCCGCTGCGCGAGCGGTACGCCGACGTGCTAGAGATCGTGATGCGCGTCTATTTCGAAAAGCCGCGCACCACGGTCGGCTGGAAAGGGCTGCTGAACGACCCGTATCTCGACGGCAGTTTCCGGATCGAGGACGGCCTGCGCGTCGCGCGCAAGGTGCTGCTCGGCATCAATGCGCTGGGCTTGCCGGCCGCGACCGAATTTCTCGATCCGATGACCGCGCCGTATCTCGACGATCTCGTGTCGTGGGGCGCGATCGGCGCGCGCACGACCGAATCGCAGATCCATCGCCAGGCCGCGTCGGGGCTCGACCTGCCGGTCGGCTTCAAGAACGGCACCGACGGCAACGTGAAGGTCGCGATCGACGCGATCCGCGCGTCGCGGGCGTCGCATAGCTACCTGAGGTCGTCCGTGTCCGGCGGCGTGGAAATCGCGACCACGCGCGGCAATCCCGACACGCATGTCGTCCTGCGCGGCGGCAAGACCCCGAACTACGACGCCGCCAGCGTCGCGGCCGCCTGCACCGCGCTGCGCGACGCCCATCTTCCCCCGTATGTCGTGATCGACGCGAGCCATGGCAACAGCGGCAAGCAGACCCGCGCGCAGATCGACGTGTGCGGCAACGTCGCCGCGCAACTGCATCGCGGCGAGCGCGCGATCGTGGGCGTGATGATCGAGTCGTTCCTCGTCGAGGGGCGGCAGGACCTGGTGCCGGGCACGCCGCCGGTATTCGGCCAAAGCATCACCGACGCATGTCTCGGCTGGGATCACACGGCCGAACTCGTCGAGCAGTTGGCTGCCGCGGCGGTTGCGCGGCGGCGTTCGCCAGCCGGCTTCATCGCGCACGGCGCCGCCGTCGCGATGCAGGCCGTTTCTTACTGAATGAAAGGAGCTCTCTTGAACTCACCCATCGACATCGCCCGCGCGCTCGACTGGAAAGGCGACGGCGCCAGCCGCACACCCTACGAGGCGTATACGAGTGAAGCGCTGTACCAGCGGGAACTCGAGCGCCTGTTCTATGCGAATCACTGGTGCTACATCGGCCTCGAAGCCGAAGTGCCGTCTCCCGGCGATTTCCAGCGCACGGAAGTCGGCGAGCGATCCGTCGTGATGACGCGCACGGAGGACGGCGAGATCGTCGTCTTCGAAAACGCGTGCGCGCACCGCGGCATGCAGTTCTGCCGCGAGCGCTCGGGGAAGGCGAAGGATTTCCACTGCCCGTATCACCAGTGGAACTACGACCTGAAAGGCAACCTGATCGGCGTGCCGTTCCGGCGCGGCGTGCGTCAGGGCGGCACGATCAACGGCGGCATGCCGGCGGATTTCGAGCCGGGCAAGCATGCGCTGCGGCGCCTGCGCGTGTCGACGCGCGGCGGCGCCGTGTTCGCGTCGTTCGACGAGAACGTCGAATCGTTCGAGGACTTCCTCGGCCCGCGCATCCTGCCTTACTACGATCGTCTGTTCCACGGCCCGAAGCTGACCGTGCTCGGCTACACGCGGCAGCGCGTGCCGAGCAACTGGAAGCTGATGGTCGAGAACATCAAGGATCCGTATCACGCGGGGCTGCTGCATACCTGGTTCGTCAACTTCGGCCTGTGGCGCGCGGACAATCCCGCCCGGCTCGTGACCGATGCGCATCATCGGCATGGCGCGATGGTGTCGATCCGCAGCGGCGGCGGCGGCGGCGAGGTGACCCACAACGTGACGAGCTTCAAGGAGCGCATGACGCTGCACGACGACCGCTTCCTCGACGTCGTGCACGAACCGTGGTGGGGCGATCCGACCGTCGTGATGCTCACGCTGATGCCGAGCGTCATCATCCAGCAGCAGGTCAATGCGTTGTCGACGCGTCGCATCCGGCCGATCGGCCCGGGCGTGTTCGACTACGTGTGGACGCATTTCGGTTTCGAGACCGACACGGAAGAGATGACGCGGCGCCGTCTGCGTCAGGCCAATCTGTTCGGGCCGGCCGGCTTCGTGTCGGCGGACGACGGCGAGGTCATCGAATGCGTGCAGCAGAGCTTCGAGCAGATCCAGCACGGCAACGTCTACAACGAGCTCGGCGGCCGGCAGATCGACGAGCAGACCGAACATATGGTCAGCGAAACGCTGGTGCGCGGCATGTACCAGTACTGGCGCCAAGTGATGGAGGCCTGAATGAGCACGATCACGACACGAACGGACCGACCGTCCGCCGAGCCGCACGCGGGCGGCGCGAACTTCGAGGATTTCTATTCGCTCGTCCAGCTCAATGCGAGATATGCGGCCGTGCTCGACGGCGGCGACTGGGACGCGTGGCCGGAATTCTTCATCGAGCAATGCCGGTACACGGTGGTGCCGCGCGAGAACCACGAGCGCAACCTGCCCCTCGCGGTGATGGACTTCGAGAGCAAGGGCATGCTGAAGGATCGCGTCTACGGGATCAAGGAGACGCTGTTCTTCGATCCGTACTACCAGCGCCACGTGATCGGGCTGCCGTTCATCACGTATCTCGACGACGCGGTGATCGAGGCGGAGACGAACTACGCGGTGCTGCGCACGAAGACCGAGCAGATGAGCGACGTGTACAACACCGGGCGCTACCTGGACCGGATCGTGCGTACGCCGCACGGGCTGCGTTTCGAGTCGCGCATCTGCGTGTACGACAGCGAGATGATTCCGAACTCGCTGATTTATCCGATCTGAACGAGGTGCCGAAAGTGACTACGGAATGGATCGATGCAGTCGCGCCGGAAGCGGTGCGCGCCGACGGAATACTCGGCGTCTGGGTGGGCGGCCGCGACATCGCGCTGTATGCGGTCGGCGACGAGATCTTCGCGACCGAGAACCAGTGCACGCATGGCGACGCGCGATTGAGCGACGGCTTCCTGCTCGACGACGAGATCGAATGCCCGTTGCATCAGGGGCGCTTCAGCGTGCGGACCGGCATGGCGCTGTGCGCACCGCTGACGACGTGCGTGCACACCTATCCGGTGAAGATCGAGAACGGCCGCGTGTTCGTGCAGCTCGCACAGGCCGATGCGGCGACGCCGGCGGAGGCGCGATCATGAGCGCGTACGTGGTGTTCGATATCGACGTGCACGACGTCGACGCGTACCAGGCCTACCGCCGGCTCGGCGCGCCGACGGTGGCCGCGTACGGCGGGCGCTTCCTGGTGCGCGGCGCCGAAGTCGAGACGCTGGAAGGAGACTGGGCGCCGAAGCGCGTCGTCGTGCTCGAATTCGAGTCGGCGGAGCGCGCCCGCGAGTGGTATCGGTCGGAGGGCTATCAGGCGGCCAAGCGCCTGCGCGAGCCGGCCGCGCGGACGATCGGCATCCTGGCCGACGGCTACGTGCCGGCGCCCGGCGATCCGCGTTAAGCGAAGTAGAAGTAGAAGTAGAAGGGGCTCCGCGCCATGTCGTTCGGCGCGGAGCCCCCTTTTTCATTCGGGGCGCCGCCGAACGCGGCCCCGCGCAGTCGATTCATCGGTGAGGCGGCGATGCGATCCGGCAGAGACTTCCGCCGCCTGTCGCCCGCCGCCCGGTTACCCGGTCGATCGCTCCGCCGGCCGACACGGCTTCCGGCGGTTTCCCCTCACGACGTCACGCATGACGATAGCGGATCGACCAGACCGCCAGCAGCGTCGCGCCGAACAGCAGCAGGCAGCCGAACGAGAAATCGTTCAGCGCGAGCATGTGCGCTTCGACGTCGATCGCATGCGAGACCGACGCGAGCGCGCCGGACGGCGACAGCCCCGCGTGATCGAGCCGCGCGAACCAGTCGCCCGACGCGAAATCGTACGGCGTGATGTGGTCGACGAGATAGGTGTTGTGCACGCGGGAACGACGCTCGAAGTAAGTCGGCGCGACCGAGGTCGCGACGCTGGTGCCGATCCGGCGCAGCGCGTTCTGCAGCCCGGATGCCGCGGGCAGCCGCTCGCGGGCCAGCCCGGCGAGCGACAGCGACACGAGCGGCGTGATGAAGAACGCGGTGGCGGCACCCATCAGCAGCGAATTGGCGGCGATGTCGCCGAGGGTCACGTCGCTGTTGAAATGCATGCGCCAGAACGACGCGGCGCCCCAGCCGACGAGCGCGACGGTCGCGAGCAGGCGCGGGTCGGTGCGGCCCTGGAAGCGGCCGAGCAGCGGCGCGATCACGATCCCCGCGACGCCGAGCGGTGCGGTGGCGATGCCGGCCCAGGTGGCCGTGTAGCCCTGCTGGGTCTGCAGCCACAGCGGCACGAGCACCAGCGCGCCGAAGTAGAGCCCGAAGCCGACCGTGATCGCGAGCGTGCTCGTCGTGAAGTTGCGGTCCGCGAACAGCCGCAGGTCGACGATCGGATGGTCGTCGGTCAATTCCCAGAGGATCAGCGCGACGAACGACACGATGCTCACGACCGCCAGCATGCGAATTTCGTCGGAGGCGAACCAGTCGAGGTTCTGACCGCGATCGAGCAGCAACTGGAACGAACCGAATGCGGCGGTGAGCAGCAGCAGCCCGACGACGTCGACCGGCAGCCGCCGCGTCGCGTTGTCGCGTCCCTTCAGCAGCCGCGCGAGTACACCCAGCACGAGCAGGCCCGGCGGCACGTTCACGTAGAAGATGTACGGCCAGCTCAGGTTGTCGGTGATCCAGCCGCCGGCGATCGGCCCGAGCACCGGTGCAACGAACGTCGTGGTCTGCCACACGGCCAGCGCGACGTGGCGGCGCGTCGACGGGAACACCGCCATCAGCAGCGCCTGCGACAGCGCGGTGATCGGGCCCGACGCGGCGCCCTGAAGCGCGCGAAACAGCAGCAGCGACTCGAAGTTCGGCGCCATCCCGCACAGGACCGACGTCAGCACGAACAGCAGCACCGACACGCGGAACAGCCGCACCTGGCCGAAGCGCTGCGTGAGCCAGCCGGTGAGCGGCAGCGTGATCGCGAGCGGCGTCGCGAACGAGGTCAGCATCCACGTGCCCATGTCCGGGGCGACGCCGAGATCGCCCGCGATGGTCGGGACGGCGACGTTCGCGATCGTCAGGTCGAGCGTCTGCATGAAATTCGCGACGCTGACCGCGATCGCGACGAGCGCCAGCGGCATGCCGGCGAGCGGTTCCAGCGGCAGTTTCGGCGCCGCGTTCCGGGTGAAGAAGCGCATCGTCAGGCTCCCGGTGCGAGCGGGCGTGCGCCGCTGTTCGCGCGAATCGTCTCGGTGACGAGCGCGTCGCCCGCTTCGTCGTCGTCGCGATAGATCGACGTGGCATCGATCGACCGGCGCGCTTCGGGCGGACGGGCGGGCGGCGACGCCGACGCGGTGCCGGGGCCGTGATCGACCGGTACCGATGCCGTCATCGACAGGCCGATACGCAGCGGGTGCGCGCGCAGCTCGGCGGGATCGAGCGCGATCCGGACCGGCACGCGCTGGACGACCTTGATCCAGTTGCCGGTCGCGTTCTGCGCGGGCACGGCCGCGAACGCGGCGCCGGTGCCGGCTTCGAGCCCGACGACGCGCCCGTGGAACACCACGTCGCTGCCGTACAGGTCCGAGAACAGCTCGACCGGCTGCCCGGCGCGCATGCCGCGCAGTTGCGACTCCTTGAAGTTGGCCTCGACCCACACGTGATCGAGCGGCACGAGCGCCATCGACGGCGTGCCGGGCGACACGTGCTGGCCGACCTGCACGACCCGGCGCGTGACGAGCCCGCCGAGCGGCGCGTGTATTTCGGTGCGGCGCAGCGCGAGCGCCGCGCTGCGGACCCGGGCGGCCGCCGCGCGCACGAGCGGATTCGTGTCGATCGACGTGCCGTCGGTGCGCGCGAGCGTCGCGTCGTAGGCGGCCTGCTGCGCGTTCAGCGCGGCGGCCGCGCCGTCCATCGCATCCCGCGCATGGCGCAGGTCCTCGCGCGACACGCCGCCGTCTTGCGCGAGGCTCAGGCGGCGCTGCAGGTCGTCGTTCGCCTTCGCCCATTCGGTGCGCCGCACCCGGATCTGCGCTTCGTCGCGCACCGCGTCCGCATGCGCGGTGCGGTATTGGCGCACCGCATGCGCGAGTTGCGCGACCGCTTCGTCCAGCGCGAGCCGGGCGTCGGTCTTGTCGACGCTGAACAGCAGATCGCCGGGACGGACCCAGTCGGCGTTCTGCACGCGCACGGCGTCGACGGTGCCGCCGATCTGAGGCGAGATCTGCACGACGTCGCCGGAGACGTACGCGTCGTCGGTCGTCTCGGTGCCTCGGGTGGTGGCCCACGCGACGGCGGCGAGGCCGGCCGCGCCGGCGAGCGCGATGAAGAACCAGCGGAAGTAGCGCCGGCGCGCGCGTTGCAGCGCGGGCTCGGCGGCGGGGGATTCGGGACGGTTCATTGGGTGACTCCAGTGGAAGTGGCGCCGCCGAGCGCGGCGATCAGGCGGGCATGTTCGATCGCGAACGACGCGTCCGCGCGGGCGACCGATGCGCGGTCGTCGAGCAGCCGGCCTTCGGCGAGCAGGACGTCGAGATAGCCGGAAATGCCTTTCCGGTAGCGCTGCGTTTCGATGGTGTAGGCCTGTTGCGCGCGCGACAGCGCCTCGCGCTGAAGCGCGCGCTGCCGGCCGAGCGTGTCGATCTGGACGAGGGTGTCGCTGACCTGCGCGAGCGCGTTGACGACCGTGTCGTCGTACGTCGCGACGGCCGCGTTGTACGCGGCGGTTTGCGCGCGCAGGCCGGCACGCAGGCGCCCGCCCTCGAAAATCGGCAGCGTGATCGCGGGGCCCGCGCCGAGCGTGCCGCTGTTGCCGTGGAACAGCGCGCGGAAGCCGAAGCTCTGCACGCCGGCGAAGGCCAGCAGGTTGACGTCCGGATAGAACGCGGCGCGCGCCGCGTCGATGTTCGCCGCTTCGGCTTCGACCCGGTAGCGCGCGGCCAGGACGTCGGGCCGGCGGCCGATCAGCGCCGCGGGCAGGACGGCCGGCATCGACAGCGCCGCGGCCGGCGGCGCGGCGGGCGTCAGCGCATCGGCGTAACCGGGCCCCCGGCCGACGAGCGCGGCGAGCCGGTGGCGCAGCCGGGCCGACGCGGCCGCATGCGTGTCGATGTCGGCCTGCGCGTGCGGAATCGGTTCGCTCGCCCTGAGCACGGCGACCTGCATGTCGAGGCCGGCGTCCGCGCGTTGCGACGTGAGGCGCAGCAGATAGCTGTGCTGCTGCAGCGTATCGCGCGCGATCGCGAGCAGTCGCTGTTCGAGCGCGAGTTGCAGATACGTTTCGACGATCGCCGCCTGCAACGACACGGCGGCCGCGCGTTCGAGCGCGCGCTGCTGGTCCGCGCGCAGTGCGGCGGCGCGCGCCAGCGCGTGCTGCCGGCCGGCGATGTCGAGATCCCACGACGCGCCGAGCAGCGCCTGCGCGTCGACCTGCCAGTGCCCGGCCGCGGGCGGCGGCGTCCGGTAGCTGCCGGGCAGGCGCGTCGGCACCGCGCTCGCCGTCGCGCCGAGCTGCGGCAGCAGCGCGGCATTTTCGACGTCGGCGTCGGCCAGCGCCTGCGCGACCCGTTCGCGCTGCGCCTGCAGCGTCGGTGCGCCGGCCAGCGCATCGTCGACGAGGCGATCCAGCTGTGCATCGCCGAACGCGGTCCACCAGCGTTCGGCGACCGTCGGCGAGCCGGCGCTGGCCGCGCCGATCGCGGCGCCCGCATCGAGCTGCTCGACGGGCGTGATCCGGGCCGCCGGGCGTTGCGGGCCGAACGGCGCGCAGCCGGCGATCGCGAGCGCGGCGAGCGCGGGAACCAGGCGGCGGGCGCCGCGCGCGCGGTCGATGAGGAGGGGCATGGTCGGTTTCCTGTCGCGTGAAGGCAAACGATTTGTATCTAAAAATATATCTTTAGATATTATTTGACGATCGGCAACTGGTAGAAATGGCAGTCGGCCGCACCGGACGGCATCGTCGAAACAGCGGAAGGGGGCAGACAGGGGCGCGCGGGTTACGCGATGGCGAGTGCGTCGAGCGCTGCCGCGAGCGTTTGTGCGACGGACTGGCCCGAGGTGTCGATGCGGCAGTGCGCGCAGGCGCGGTACAGCGATTCGCGCGCGTCGTGCAGCGCGGCGAGCGCCGCGCGCGGGTCGGCGACGTTCAGCAGCGGGCGGGACGCGTCGCCGCGCGTGCGGTGCCATAGGGTGTCGAGATCGGTCGCGAGATGGATCACGAAACAGCGCTGGCCGAGCCGCGCGCGCGTGTCGTCGCGCAGCACGGCGCCGCCGCCGGTCGCGAGCACGAGCGCCGGCCCGCGCGTCAGCGCGTCGATCACGTCGGCTTCGCGTGCGCGGAAGTCGCCCGCATGGAATTGCACGGCGACGGGCGCGCCGAAGCGGCGTTCGAGTTCGCGGTCGGCGTCGACGAACGGCAACGCGAGCGCGCGGGCCAGTGCGCTGCCGATCGTCGTCTTGCCGGCGCCGGGCATGCCGACGAGCGCGATGCGCGTCGGGCCGGCCTGCGGGCGCGGGTTCACAGGCGGCTCCGCAGCGACGGCGCGCGGCGCGTCACGGCGGCGATGCGCTGCATCCGGACGTAGTTCGCGAGCGGGTCCAGCGCATCGGTGATGAAGGTGTGCGGCGCGCCGGCGGCCGTGTCCAGCGCAATGCCGGCGACTACGAGCGTGCCGTCGCACAGTGCGTCGGCGAGCGCGCCGATGCGCGCGCCAAGCGCCGGCGACGCAGCGCCGAGATCCGCAATGACGCGGCGCGAGCGCGGCCAGTCGACCGGCTCGGCCGCGCGTACCGGCCAGCGCGCCAGCAGACCGCCGGGCAGCGGCGTCGCGGCCCGTGCAGCGGACGTTTCGAGCACCCGCCAGGTCAGCGGCGCCGCGGGCAGGCACGCGCGCCAGCGGCCATAGGCGGTCGCCGCGGTGTCGCCGATCGCCACCGCCGGCAGCCGCAGACGCTCGCAGCGCCGCAGCAGGCACGCGATGCCGGCGGCGTCGGGCGTGCCGCGCACGAACGGCAGCAGCTCCAGTTCGTCGTCGTATTCGGCGCGCAGCGCGCGCAGCCATCGTCCGGCGGCAAGCGGCAGGCAGTCCGCCGCGGCGATGCCGCACAGCACGAGCAGGCGATCGTCGCGACCGTCGCGAATCGCGAGCAGCCGGGCCGCGACGCGGGACGAAGCGGGCGCCGTCGTCATGATGCGGCGGGGCCGTCGGCGTGCCGGTCGGTACCGCCCGCGGCACGCGGATAGGCGCCGAGCACGCGCAGCTCGGAAGCGGCGAACGCAATCTCGTCGAGCGCCGCGCGCACGTTCGGATCGAGCGGATGCCCGCCGAAGTCGATGCAGTACCGATATGCATGGCCGGCGTCCCGTGCCGGGCGCACGTCGACCCAGAGCAGCGGCGCGCGGTGGTGGGCGAGCGCGTCGAACACGCGCGCCAGCGCGTCGGGCGCATCGGTCGGCCGCAGCACGATGCTCGTGCGGTCGTAGCCGGTCGGCGCCGGCGTCTGGCCGCCGACGATCACGAAGCGCGTGCGGTTGTCCGGGTGATCCTGGATCGCGCTGGCGACGATTCGCAGTCCGTAAAGCGCGGCCGCGGGTTCGCCGGCGATCGCCGCGCAGTCATACAGGTGCGCGGCCTCGCGCGCGGCCACCGCGTTGCTGGACACCGGGATGCGGCGCAGGCCGGGCGCGTGCGCGTCGAGCCACGCGCGGCATTGCGCGAGCGCCTGCGGATGGCCGACCACGCTGTCGACGCCGGTGAGCGAGCCGCTGGCGCTCAGCAGGCAGTGCGCGACCGGCAGTTCGATCTCGCCGGTGACGGGCGCCGCTTGCGCGATCAGCAGGTCGAGCGTGCGGGTCACGGTGCCTTCGGACGAATTCTCGACCGGCACGACCGCGCATTCCGCGTCGCCGCGCGCGAGCGCGTCGAATACGGCGTCGATCGTTTCGTGCGCCTGCCCGCGGGCGAATTCGCCGAAGTGACGCAGCATCGCGGTTTCGGTGTAGGTGCCCGACGGGCCGAGGAACGCGACGGACGGCAGCGATTGCGCGTCACGGCTCGCGCTGAACAGCGTCTGCCAGATGGCGCGCAGGTCGCGGTCGCGTAGCCCCCACGGCGCGCGCGCGCACAGCTCGGCGACGATCGACGCTTCGCGGGCGGGCTGCCGCACCGCGAGCCCCGCATTCCGCTTGAGATGACCGATCTCGGTTGCGTGAGCGATGCGCTGGCCGATCAGCTCGAGAAGCTGGTCGTCGATCACGTCGATCTGCGCGCGGCGGCGTGCGATCGCATCGTCGACGGACGACGGGGCGGCAAGTTCGGTCGGCGTCATCGCGTATCGGTCCGTGAAGTCGCGGAAACGGCCGGCCGGTGCGGGGCGACGTGCGTCGCCGCGCCCGGCTGCATGCGGGCGACGGCGCGCGCGTATTCGACCGCGAGCCGTTCGACGATTTCGGCGACGCTGAGCACCGCGTCCATCGCGCCGACGCCCTGGCCGGCCCCCCAGATGTCGCGCCACTGCTTCGCGCCGCCGTCCGGCGAGAAATCGAGCTGCGCGCCGTCGACCCGGGCGAGTCGCCGCGCGTCGAGCCCGGCCGCCTCGATGCTCTGGCGCAGGTAGTTGCCGTGGACGCCGGTGAACGCGTCGGTGTAGATGATGTCGGCCGCGCTGGCTTCGACGATCGTGTCCTTGTAGCGCTGCACCACGTTGGCTTCGTGCGACGCCAGGAAGCGCGTTCCGATGTACGCGAAATCGGCGCCGAGCGCGCGCGCGGCGGCGATCGCGTCGCCCGTCGCGATCGCACCGGACAGCGCGATGAAGCCGTCGTAGAAGCGCCGCACTTCCGTGACCAGCGCGAACGGCGACAGCGTGCCGGCGTGGCCGCCCGCCCCCGCCGCGACGAGGACGAGGCCGTCGACGCCGGCTTCCAGCGCCTTCTGCGCATGTCGCACCGTCGTGACGTCGTGCAGCACGATCCCGCCGTACGCATGGATCGCATCGACGACGTCGCGCGACGGTGCGCGCAGGCTCGTGATCATCAGCGGCACGCGTCGGTCGATGCAGATGCGCAGGTCCTGTTCGACGCGCGGATTCGACGGATGGCAGATATGGTTGACCGCGTACGGGCCGACCGGCGCATCGGGATGGGCGTCCCGGTACGCGCGCAGCGTGCCGTCGATCGTGTCGATCCAGTCGCCGAGCTGCGCGCTGAGCCGCGCGTTGAGCGCCGGAAATGCGCCGACGATCCCGCTCCTGCACTGGGCGAGCACCATCTCGGGATAGCTCGCGATCAGCATCGGAGACGCAATCACCGGCAGCCGGAGACCCTGCAGCGGAAGCGGAATCATGGTCGGGCTCCGGCTCGTTAGCGGGCGAGCGCCGCGCTGTCGCGCCGCTCTTCCAGGCGGCGGTGGAAGCCGTCGCGGCTCACGGCGCAGCGCGTATGCACGCCTTCGCCGACGACGCCCACCGCGTCGCGCACCTCGACCCGGTACGTCATCATGCGACCGTCGACCTCGATCAGTTCGGCATCGACCGTCACTTCCCATTCGGGCGGCGTCGGTGCGAGATGCTTGATCTCGAAGTTGTAGCCGACCGTCATCTGCCCGGCCGGCAGCAGATGGTCGGTCGCCTGCATGCAGGTCTGTTCGATGAAGATGATCATGATCGGGCTCGCGAGCGCGTGCGCTTCGCCGCCCCATTGATCGGCGAGCGAAATCGTGTCGACGCGGTGGGTGGCGCGGGCACGCAGGCCAGTCTGGATAGTCAAGGGCAACTCCTGAACGGGTGAGGGAAGGGTGTGCGGTCACGCCGCGCGCGCCGTGGCGGCCGCGCGTCGTTGCATCTGGCTGAAGATGTTGCGGTAATGCATTTCCTCGGTGCCGCCGGCCGAGCCCATCGCGAGCGCGTCGGCGACGAAGGTGGCGAGCGGCCCGCGCCGGTAGCCGTCGCTGCCGTGAATCGCGAGCAGGTGCAGCGCGGCCTGCGCGAGATCGCGCGCGCCCGCGAGCTTCGCGATCGAACAGTTCGCGAGCGCCTCGGGACGCTGCGCGACGAGCAGGTCGAGCGCCGCGCGTGCCGTCCAGCGGGTGCGTTCGATGCCGACCTGGACGTCGACCAGCCGGCGCTGCACGTGTTGATGCGCGTCCAGCGCGACGCCGAGCGTTTTGCGGGCGCTGACGTGCGCGAGCGCGTCGGCGAGAAACGGCTGGGTGACGTTCGCGCACAGCAGGCCGAACAGCGCGCGATTCATCGACGCGATGTCCATCAGCAGGCGCAGCCCGTCGCCGGGCGTGCCGAGCAGTTCGTCGGCATCGACGCGCACGCCGGACAGCGCGACGTCGCCGATCGGAAGATCCGCGACGCCGAACGTCGCCTGCGGGGCGCTGCGCTGCACGCCCGCGCGTTCGGGATCGATCAGCACCAGCGCGGTGGCCGGCTTGCCGTCGCCGGTCAGGGTCGCGACGATCATCATCAGGCGCGCTTCGGGCGCGTGGCTGATGTTGTACTTGTGGCCGTCGAGCCGGTAGTGGTCGCCGTCGCGAACGAGGCACGTTTCGAGCGCGCGCACTTCGGTGCCGGTCCCTTTCTCGGAGATCGCCGTGGCGCCGATGGCGCCGGACAGCAGCGACGGCAGATGCCGCGTGCGCTGCGCGTCGGAACCGTATGCGACGAGCGCGCGAATCAGCGTCGCCTGATTCGCGAGCGCCATCGCGAAGCCGACGGAGCGCAGCGCCGCGGCGACCGCTTCGAACGCATCGACGAAGTCGTGCCACGTGCCGCCCGCGCCGCCGAGTTCGCGCGGGACCGGCACGCGCCACAGTCCCGCGTCGGACAAGGCATCCCATGCATCGCGATGGAAGGCGCCGCAAGGGGCGGACCGCGCATGGCGTTCGGCGATGTCCCGGTATGCGGCGGTCGTCGTGTGCTGTGCTTCGCAGGCGGTGAGAGTCATGTCGGGGCGCGAGACTTTGCATGGATCGTGTCGCCAATCTAATGAAAAGGCCCGGGACGAGAAACTGTCAGTTATTGCACTTCGATGCGGCGTGCGGCGGCGGATGATTCGAGTGCAAGCGGGGTTGTGATGGGCGGCGGAGCGCGATTGCCGGACGCGGACGTGATCGTGATGCCCGTCGCGCGCATCGGCGCGAGCGATGGCAGTCCAGCCGTGTCGTCGTCGGCGGTATCGCGGCGCTTCGATGACGGAAGACGATCGCGTGTCGGTGGTGGGGCGACACGCGGTGGGATTGCCAATGCTTCGTCGTCCAGGTCGATTCGATTGAATTCGCAGTCCATATCATTAGGACGGCGGGGAATGCGTTCGTGTCGAATTCCCGATGCTCGTTTCGTTGCCGTCACACCTGCCGGGCGGCGGGCAGGCGTCGGTGGAGCGCGCGACAAATAAACCGTCAGACGATCCGAAAGGCCCGACCCCGTCGCGCCGACGATCGGTGAAATCATGCCCGGCCTTGCTTCCGTGAAATTGTCATGCTAGTTTTTCATGAAATTTACCGGCGTAATTTTCACGGAAATCCGCATGTTCATGCAGTCCGACCGTCACGTCGCAAGCTATTACGCCGGCACCTACCCGACGCCGATCCCGCATCGGCCGGCGCTGGACGAACGCATCGATGCCGACGTGCTGGTCGTCGGCGCGGGCTTCAGCGGGCTGCATACGGCGCTGCGGCTCGCGCTTGCCGGCAAGCGCGTCGTGATGCTCGAAGCGAGCCGCGTCGCATGGGCCGCATCGGGCCGCAACGGCGGACAGGCGCTGCTCGGCTGGTCGTGCGACATGCAGCCGCTCGAGGATGCGCTCGGCCGCGACGGCGCGCGGCTGCTGTGGGACAGCATGCGCTGGGCGGCGGCCGAGGTGCGCGAACTGCCGGCCCGGCATGGTTTCGACATCGACTACCGGCCCGGCAGCCTGTGGGCCGCGGTGCGGCCGCGGCGCGTCGCGATGCTGGCGCAGGCGCGCGACGAGGCCGCCGAGCGGTGGGGCTACGACCGGCTGCGTGTGATCGGCCGTGACGAGATGCCCGAATGGATCGGCGGCACGCGCTATCTCGCCGCGCTCCACGATCCCGAGGCCGGCCACCTGAACCCGCTGAAGCTCGCGCTCGGCCTCGCGCAGACGATCGAGTGCGCGGGCGGCCGCATCTTCGAACAGAGCCGCGTGCTCGACTGCCGCGAGACGGCCGGCGGCCACGTCGCGCGCACGGCGCACGGCGAAGTGCGGGCGGACGTGCTGGTGCTCGCGTGCAATGCGTACGTCGACCGGCTCGATCGCGACCTCGCGCGCCGGCTGCTGCCGGTCGGCACGTACCAGGTGGCAACGGCGCCGCTCGCCCCCGACGTCGCGCGTGCGCTGCTGCCGCGCAACAGCTGCGTGATCGACAACCAGTTCGTGCCCGACTATTTCCGCCTGAGCCCCGACAACCGGCTGCTGTTCGGCGGCGGCTGCACGTATCTCGGCGGCATTCCGGCCGATATCGCGGCGGCGACGCGCCCGCATCTCGAACGCGTGTTTCCGCAACTGGCCGGCGTGCCGCTCGACTACGCGTGGGGCGGTCACATCGACATCAGCATGCGTCGCACGCCGGACATCGGTCGCCACGGGCAGCGCTTCTGGCTGCAGGGCTTTTCGGGGCACGGCGTGCTGCCGACGCTCGCCGGTGCGCGCGCGGTGGCCGACGCCGTGCTCGGCGACGCACACCTGCTCGCGCAGTACCAGCGCATCCGCAACCCGCGCTTTCCCGGCGGCGACCGGCTGGCCGCGCCGCTGGAGGCGATCGGCAAGGCCTGGTACCGCCTGCGCGATACCGTTTGATTGCACCGGAATCCATCATGAACGAACAGGAAGAGATAGAAAGTCTGGCGATCCTGATCCGCGACCTGCGCAAGCATCGCAAGGTCACGCTGAACGATCTCGCCGAACGGATCGGCCGCTCGGTCGGCTTTCTGTCGCAGGTCGAGCGCGGGCTGTCGCGTCCGACGGTCGCGGATCTCACCGCGATCGGCGAGGCGCTCGGCGTGCCGACCACGTATTTCTACAGCCTCAGCAAACCGCGCAGCGTGCCGTGGGTCACGCGGCCCGGCGAGCGGCGCACCGTGTATTACGCGGACGGCGTTACCGACATCCTCGTGTCGCCGAACATGCGTTCGCGCTTCTCGATCCTCGAAAGCCATCTCGGGCCGGGCGCGAGCAGCGGCGAGCGGCCGGTCGACGACAGCGACGAGCAGGGCGGCTTCGTGCTCGAAGGAGAACTGACGATCTGGCTAGACGGCGACGACACGCCCGTCACGCTCGGCCCGAACGATGCGTTTCAGCTTCCCGCGCGCAAGCGCTTCCGGTATGCAAATCTGACCGATGCGCCGACGCGCGTGATCTGGGTATTCACCTGAGTTGAGTGGTCGGCGGGGCGGGCGACGTCGGAGGCTTCCGCACCGTGCAGTCTGTTTGCATTACTGAGTGATTTGCCGCGTGCGTTGCGCCGTGCGCCGCATGAATCCGGTTCGCCGCGTTGCGGCGCCGCCCTACAAGACATGGAAAGGATGAGACATGGCTGACGTCGTTCCCGCGCTGGTCAGTGAAGTCCGCGCGTTCCGGCAGGCGCACCCCGAGATCCGTTATGTCGACCTGATCTGCCTCGACCTGCCCGGGCATTTCTACGGCAAGCGCTATCCGATCGACGCGCTCGAAAAAGTCGCGGCGGGTTCGCTGCTGAAGCTGCCGCAGAACTGCATCCTGCTCGGCACGCAGGGCGGCCTCTACAAGATCGGCGATTACTGCTTCAACGACGGCGATCCCGATGCGCCGCGCCGCCTGATCCCCGGCACGCTGAAGCCCGTGCGCTGGGAACGGCAGCCGCTCGCGCAGATGCTGATCAGCTCCGACGGCACCGATTCGCCGATCGAATTCGAGCCGCGCGAGGTGCTCGCGCGCGTGCTGCGGCGGTTCACGGCGCGCGGCATCCGGCCGGTCGTCGCATTCGAGCTCGAGTTCTACCTGTTCGCCGCGCAGCTCGAGCAAGGCATGCCGCAGTATCCGCGCGATCGCCTGAGCGATGACCGCGACGATCAGCCGAACATGCATATCGAGCGCCTGTCGCGCTTCTCCGACGTGCTGCACGAGATGGTCGACGCCGCGTGCGAACAGGGCGTCGATGCGACGGTGATCACCGCCGAGCTCGGGCCCGGCCAGTTCGAGATCAATTTCGGGCATACCGACGACGCGCTGCGCGCGGCCGACTGGTCGGCGCTGTTCTGTCGCAGCACGCGCGGCGTCGCGTTGCGGCATGGCTATCGCGCGAGCTTCATGGGCAAGCCGTACCTGCATGCGCCGGGCAGCGGGATGCACGTGCACGTGAGCCTGTACGACGACGCGGGGCGCAACCTGCTTGCGACGGATGGGCAGCGGCCGTTGCGGCATGCGGTGGCCGGCTGCCTCGCGCTGCTGCCGCACTGCATGCCGGTGTTTGCGCCGAACCACAATGCGTTCCGGCGCTACGGGTCGATGGTGAACGCGGCGAGCCGCGCGAGCTGGGGCTTCGAGGATCGCGACGCGTGCATCCGGATTCCGGAATCGGACGCACGCAACCTGCGGATCGAGCACCGGCTCGCGAGCGCGGATGCGAACCCGTACCTCGTGCTGGCGGCGATCCTGAGCGGGATGGAGCACGGGCTCGATGCGCGGCTCGAGCCGATCGCGCCGCTCAACGACGATCGCGGCAGCGGCATCGATTTTCCGCAGGAGATGCTGTCGGCGGTCGCCGCGATGCAGGATCATCCGGCCGTGCGCGAAGGGCTCGGCAGCGAGTTCGTGATGGTGTATTGCGAGAACAAGCGGCAGGAGGAACTGGATTTTCGCAACGAAATCGGCGCGCGGGAGTATCGGTGGTTTCTGTGATGGCCGCGCGCGTCGACGCAGCCGGCTACGGGAGTGCGCGCCAGTAGCGCACTTCCTCGATCGGCGTACCGTCGATCTCGAACGTCTTGACGTCGCGTTCGGCGACGAAACCTTCGCGTTCGTAGAACGCTCTTGCACGACCATTTTTGACCAGTACCCACAGCGACACCCACGCATGGCCCGCGTCATGCAGCGATCGGCATGCATGATCGACCAGCCGCGCGCCGATCCCTTCCCCGCAATGCGACGGGTGCAGATAGATCGCTTCGATTTCGCCCCACGCTCGGTCCTTGTCGGCGTCGCGCGTCGGGCCGTACGCGATCCAGCCGGCCGGTGCGTGGTTTGTGAACGCGAGCGCGACGCGCGGCCGTCCTGCGTCGAGTGCGTGGCGCCACGCGGCCGTGCGTTTTTCGACCGACAGGCCGGCGGCGAGGAACGAGGCCGGCATGATGTCCGTGTAAGTGGCTTGCCACGACGCGACGTGGATGTCGGCGATGGCCAATGCATCGGCGGAGGTAGCCGCGCGGATGTCGATCGTCGTGTTCGGTGTCATGCGTGCGCCGTGTGATCGGTTGCCGTATGCCGCATTGCCCTTCGTTTCGAGCGCGTCATGCCGCGAAGCGGCTTCGCGACATGGCATGCTCGACGCCCTTACTCCCCGAGCTTCGACGTCACGCACCCGGTGCTCGAGCATTCGCGCTCACGTTCGCGCAGGAACGACAGCCGCGACTGCGTCATGTCGTTCGCGCACTGGATATCGACGAGGTAGCTGCTGCCGCGGGTCTCGCTGCACTGCGCGTCGCGTTGTTTCAGCCACGCGAGCTGGCCGGCCTTCAGCGTCGCCTGCTGATCGCCGCTCAGTTGCTTGCGCAGCCGGCCGTATTCGTCGTTGAGATCTCGGTCGGACTGCGAGAACTGCGTGCTCGTGCAATACACCTGGTCGAACGCGCTGCGCGGCTTCCCGCAGCCGGCCGCGTGCGCGGTGAACGGAACGGCAAGCGCGAGCAGCGCACAGGATGCGAGCAGATTCTTCTTCATGGTGAGTCTCCTGACGGGGTGAAAACCGGTGAATCCGACGGGCGATACCGTCGTTTATCGGGGTGTCGTACACGCGTCGATGCCGCCCGCGATCGCGGCGGACAGGCGTTGGATCGTCTCGCGCCGCGCGAGCCGCGCTTCCTCGTCCGGATTGACGATCACGCCGGCTTCGACGAGCACGGCCGGAACCGGCGCGGTGCGCAGCACGACGAGATCGTCGAAGCGATGGATGCCGAGTGGCGGGTCGATCAGCGGGCGGTTCTCGCCCTTGATCGGCTGCGCGTGATACAGCGACGGCCGTTCGCCGGCCGCGACCAGCCGCTCGGCGATCGCCTTCGCGCAACGCAGGCTTTCCGCATAGTGCGGATTGCGTTCCGACACGAACACCGAGAAGCCGCGGAATTCGCGCTGCCGGCCCGCGTCGATGAACTGCTGCTGCATCGAGTCGTGATGGATCGACACGAACAGGTTCGCGTCGGGCGCCTGCGTCGAGCGCCGATCGAGCGCGATCTCGCGGCCGTCCGCCGACGTGCGCAGCACGCGGTCGCCGTGCGCGGCGAGCGTGTCGGCGACCGCGCCGGACAGGTCGAGGTTGTACAGGTATTCGACGCGGCCGCTCGCGCCGGTGGAGCCCGGACGCGCGGGCGTATGGCCGGTGTCGACGACGATGTAGCGCCCGCTCGCGGGCTCGGTTACGGAGGTCCCGGAAGCGCCGCGGACAACGGCGGCATCGGCCGCGTGCAGCGCCAGCGGTGCGCCGAGCAGCGGGGCGCACGCGAGCACGCGCGCGGCGGCGCGCACCAGCGGGCGAAGGCGTCGGAAGGTTCGGTTCGTCATTGTTGTTGTCGAGAAGGGCGGTCGGCGCGTCGAACGGCGCGCCACCGTCGGCCTGCTCTATGCAGTCGGAATGTCGCGCGATTATAGCGGGTGGCGGCGACGCCGCAATGACGAACGGCGGTTGTCAGGCCAGCACGCGCCGGGCCGCCAGCATGCCCCAGTACGACGCTTCCTCGAACAGCGACAGCCCGGACAGGTCGGCATGCGCGAACACGACGGGGCCGTCGGCATCGCGCAGCGCGAGCAGCCCCGGCCGGCTCAGGAAGCCGACGTCGGGTGTAGCCATCGCATGGCCGCGCACGGTGATCTCGAGCGCGCTCGCGTGCTTCCACAGCTCGCGTCCGTACACGGCCTGCAGGTCGACTGCCGCCTGCTCGCGCAACGCGTCGGGTTTCGCCTGCGCGAGCCAGCGGCGCGTCTCGTCCGGCGTTTGCGTGCTCAATGCCTGATAGGCGGAGAAGACGGAGCGCGTCGGCGGCGACATCCGGATCAACTGGTGCGTCGACACGACATAGCCGAGCCCCGCGCCGCCGTAGACGACGTTGTCCCACGCGAGCGGCACGCCGGCTTCCTCGGCCGGCATGCCGTCGAGCAGGAAGTTGGACACGAGCCACGGCGCGCGCGGCGGCAGGTCGCGCGCGGGTTCGAAGCCGTACGCGGCGAGCTGCGGAAACACGCGCGCCGCGACGAACAGCGGCATCGCGGATACGACCCGGCGCGCCTTCAGCATGAACGTCGACAGCATGCCGTCGTGGCCGACGCGGGCGCACAGCACGTCGACGCCGCCCGCACGTTCGGTCGCGCGCACCGCGAAGCCGTCCCGCGACCATGCGTTCGAGCCGGTGCGCGCGGCGATCGAATCGCCCAGCTTCGTCACCATCGTGTGCAGCCCGTCGGGCCAGGTCAGCACCGCGCCGTCGCCCGCGTCGCCCGCATGGCCGCCGCGCGACGAGAAATAGTGCAGTCCGGCCCACGCGGAGACGTGCTCGTAACCGGCGCCGTAGTCGTCGCGGCAGCAATAGTCCAGATACCAGTGCAGCGCCTTCGCGGTGTAGCCCTCGTCGCGCAGCCACTGGCGAAACGAGCGCCGGTCGAGTGCGCGCCAGCGCGGGTCGCGCGACGATTCCGCGATCGGGATGCAGAACACCTTGCGGCCGTCGGCGCCGCGCGCGGTGCGCAGCCCGTCCGTGTACGCGAAGAAGCGCGCCTGCTGCGCGAGTGCGTCGGCGTCGAGGCCGGCGGTCGGCACGATGCCGTCCTGCCACTGCCCGCCGATGAACAGCCGTTCGTCGGGTGCGTGGACGAGGGCACGCTCGTCGTACACGGGGCGCGCGGAGAACGGCGCGGATTCGATCACGCCGAGATCGGCGAGCATGTCGCGCAGATGCACGGATTCGAGCGACGGCAGCGGCAGGTAGTGCGCGCCCTTCGGATAGCCGAGCGTGCCGAAGCGCCCGCCGGCCGCGTTGCCGCCGAATTCGGGCCCGGCGAGCACCGTGAAGCGCGTATGGCCCGCGCGCGCGAGCTGCCATGCGCACGACAGCCCGGCCGCGCCGGCGCCGAGAATCGCGACATCCGTGTCGATCGTGCCGGACGGCGGCGGCAGCGTGGCATGGTCGCGCAGCGCATGGCCTTCGCGCATGCCGGGGTAGTCGACGCGCGGCGTCGTCTCGATCCAGCCGGTGCGGCCGCAGGCGGCGAGCGACGCGGCCGCCGACGCGACGAGGAACGTGCGGCGATTCATCAGCGCAGTACGTGCTTCCAGTCGTCGTCGAAGCGGCGCACGAGCGGCTGGTCGTTGAGTTCGTTCGGCGACATCGGCAGCGCCGGCATGTCGGCCGGAAAGTGGAACATCTCGGCGGCCGTTTGCGGATCGAGCCAGCGGGTCGGCACCGAGTAGTGCGTCGGCACCGTGAAATCGCGGCGCTTGCCGGCGATCACGAAGCCCCAGTCGCCGAACGACGGCACGTAGCAGTGGTACGGCCACGTGTTGAACCCGGCTTCGCGCAGCGTCGCGATGATGGTCCAGTACGCATGCGGCGCGAAATACGGCGACGTCGACTGGATCACCGTGTAGCCGTTCTCCGACAGGTGGCGCGCGAGCAGCCGGAACACCGGCACCGAATACAGCCGGCCGAGCCCGAAGTTGGTCGGGTCGGGGAAGTCGACGACGATCGCGTCGTACGCGTCGGCGCTCGCTTCGAGCCAGCGCACCGCGTCGTCGTTGATCACCTGCACGCGCGGGTCCTTCAGCGCGCCCTGGTTCAGCTTGACGAGCGGCGCAGACGTCGAGAACAGCTTCGTCATCGCGGGATCGAGATCGACGAGCGTGATCCGTTCGAGATGGCGGTGCTTGAGCAGTTCGCGCACCGCGAGGCCGTCGCCGCCGCCCAGCACGAGCACGCGCTTCGCCCACGGCAGCGCTTCGATGGCCGGATGGATCAGCGCTTCGTGATAGCGGTGTTCGTCGCGCGATGAGAATTGCAGGTTGCCGTTCAGGTACAGCCGCATGTCGTCGTGCCACTGCGTGAGCACGATGCGCTGGTACGGCGTCGTTTCCGAATAGATCGTCTCGTCACCGTATACGCCGTGCTCGGCCCAGTGCGTGATGCGCTCCGACAGCGCGAACCCGGCGATCAGCAGCCCGATCACGAGCGACGCGCGCATCAGCTTGCCGCGCACGTTGCGGATTTCGTCGCGGAACAGGTGCGTCGTCCACAACGCGACGAATGCGTTCAGGAGGCCGAACAGGAAGCTCGTGCGCAGCAGGCCGAGACGCGGCGCGAGCACGAGCGGGAAGATCAGCGACACGGCGAGCGAGCCGAGATAGTCGAAGGTCAGCACCTCGCTGACGGTATGGCGGAACGCCTGGCGGCGCTGCTGGAACGCGCGCATCACGAGCGGAATCTCCATCCCGATCAGCAGGCCGAGCGCGAGCACCAGTGCGTAAAGCGCCGCGCGAAACGGTGCGGCGAGCCAGGCGAACACGACGAACAGCAGCGCGGCCGATACGCCGCCGAGCAGGCCGACGAGCAGCTCGATGTCGACGAAGCGGTCGAGCACGTCGTCGTCCTCGACGAACTTCGCGAGCCACGAGCCGATCCCCATCGCGAACAGGTAGCAGCCGATCACCGACGAGAACTGCAGGATCGAATCGCCGAGCAGGTAGCTCGACAGCGCGCTGCTGATCAGTTCGTAGCCGAGCCCGCACGACGCGAGCACGAGAATCGACAGGACGAGCGCACGCTTATGCAGCATCGCGCATCCGTTGTGCAGTGTTCGGCAATGTGGATATACTGGCGCGGATTTTCGTCTGGCGGCCCCGTGCGGGCCGACCGGCGACGGGGCGGCGAACCGAGCACAAAATCCGAGGAAAAGAATGAATAGTGCCTATCTTTATGCGGTTCATTTACTGTCGGCGTTCGTGCTGCTTCTTGTGTTCGCGGCAGTGTACCTGAAGGTCACCCCGTTCGACGAACTCGCGCTGATCCGCGACGGCAACGCGGCCGCGACGCTGTCGTTCGGCGGCGCGCTGATCGGTTTCTGCCTGACGCTCGCGTCCAGCATCGCGCACAATTCCACGCTCGGCGAAGTCGTGATCTGGGCCGTCGGCGCGATGATCGTGCAACTGATCACCTATGCGGTGCTGACGCGCGTGATGCCCGGCATGAATCATGCGATCGAGGATCGCAACGTCGCGATGGGCGGCCTGATGGGCACCGCGTCGCTCGTCGTCGGCATTATCAATGCCGCCTGCCTGACCTGACGCGCCACGCGTTTCGAGGAGACCGACATGAGTCTGGGTTCATTCATCCGCAAGCAGTTCATCGACGTCCTGCAATGGACGGAAGACACCGACGGCGTACTGGCCTGGCGCTATCCGATGGAAGACCAGGAAATCCAGTACGGCGGCAAGCTGACCGTGCGCGAAACGCAGGTCGCGATCTTCGTCAACGAGGGTAAGGTCGCCGACGTGTTCCAGCCTGGGCTCTATACGCTGGAAACGCGCACGCTGCCGGTGCTCACGAACCTGAAGAACTGGGATAAATTCTTTCAGTCGCCTTTCAAGTCGGACGTCTACTTCTTCAGCACGCGGCTGCAGCTGGGCCGGCGTTGGGGCACCGCGCAGCCGGTGACGATCCGCGATCGCGAATTCGGCTTCGTGCAACTGCGCGCGTTCGGCATCTACTCGTACCGGATCGTCGATGCGGCCGCATTCCATCGCGAGGTCAGCGGCACGCGCGCGGCCTATACGGTCGACGATCTCGAGCAGCAACTGCGCAACCTGGTCGTCACCGCGATGAGCACGACGTTCGGCTCGGCCGACGTGCCGTTCGTCGACATGGCCGCGAACCAGTCGCTGCTGTCGCAGCGTGTGGCCGACGCGCTGGTGCCGGTATTCACGCGCTACGGGCTTGCGCTCGACGCGTTCGCGGTCGAGAGCGTGTCGCTGCCGGCCGAGCTGCAAAAGGCGCTCGACCTGCGGATCGGAGCGGGGATGGCCGGCGATCTCGCGCGCGCCACGCAATACCAGACCGCGCAGGCGATTCCGCTCGCCGCGCAAAACCCGGGCGGCATCGCCGGGGTCGGCGCGGGGCTGGCCGCCGGGGCGGCAATCGGGCAGGCGATGGCCGGCCAGATCGCGGGCGCCGCACAACCGGCGCAGGCTGCGCCGCCCGTGCCCGTCGCGGCGCCGATCGCCGCGGGAGCGGCCGAGGGCACCGATTACGTGCAGCGGCTCGAGCAGTTGAAGGCGCTGCTCGACAAGGGCCTCGTGACCGAAGACGACTATTCGCGCGCGAAGGCCGAGATCCTCGCGAAGCTCACGCGGTAAGCGTCGCGCATGTTCCGTACCTCGTGCCCCCAATGCGGCGCGCCGGTCGAGTTTCGCTCGGCCGCGGCGGTGATGGCCGTCTGCGCGTTCTGCCGCAGCACGCTGCTCAAGCGCGGCGCCGACGTCGAGCGCGTCGGCGAACTGGCCACGGTGCTCGACGATGCATCGCCGATCCAGATCGGCACGGCCGGGCGCTACGGCACGCGCGCGTTCACGGTGCTCGGGCGCATCCAGATGACCTACGATGCCGGCGCGTGGAGCGAATGGTACGTCGTGTTCGACGACGGCGCGTTCGGCTGGCTGTCGGATGCGTCGGGCCAGTACGCGATCACGGTGCGCGAACCCGACGATGCGGCAGGCGCCGCGTGGCCCGCATTCGGCACGCTCGAGCCGGGCATGCGGATCGACCACGGCGGCCGCGCGTATCTGGTGTCCGACGTGCGTACCGCACGCTGCACGGGCGGCGACGGCGAGCTGCCGTTCCGCGTCGATGCCGGGTGGGAAGCGCGCGTCGTCGACCTGCGCACCGGCAATGCATTCGCGACCTACGACTATTCCGACGCCGAATCGAACGGCGGCATCCCGGTCGTTTATTCCGGCGAGGCGCTGGAATTCGATGCGCTCGGGTTCACGGGCTTGCGCGATACCGAAAACGATACGCGCGAGAAACGCGGCGCGGAGATGGTGTCGTTCGCGTGCCCGAGCTGCGGTGCGCCACTGTCCTATGCGCCGAACGTGGCCGACTACGTCGTGTGCGGCAGCTGCCATGCGGGCGTGCAGTGCACGGCCGAGCAGCAGACCGTGTTCGCGGCGCAGCGCAAGCTGGAATCGGTGAAGGGCGCGCTCGAACTCGGCGCGATCGGCACGTTCGACGGTGTGAAGTACACGGTGATCGGGATGATGCGCTGCCGCGTGCCGGGCGACGCCGAGACCTGGGACGAATACCTGCTGCTGAACCCGAAGCGCGGCTTCCTGTGGCTGGTGCAAAGCGAAGGGCGCTGGGAGCGCGTGCAAGTGCTCGACCATTGGCCGACGATCGGCAGCGAATCCAGCGTGACCGATGGCGGCAAGACCTATCGTTTGCGCGAGGAATACGAATCGGAGGTCGTCTACGTGGTCGGGGCATTCAACTGGCGCGTGCAGGCGGGCGACCGCACGTCGATCATCGATTACGGCTGGCAGAAGGACAAGCTTACGCGCGAGCGCAGTGACGCGGAGATCGTCTGGTCGCGTGCGCGGCCGCTGACGGGCAGCGCGCTCGCCGAGCGTTTCGGCACGCCGGCGCTGGCGACGGCCACCGCCGCTGCCGCGGGCGCGGGCGCCACCGAATCGATGGGCCTGTTCGGCAGGAAGGGGCCGCACAGTTTCGCGCCGCTGCCGTTCATGTTCAGCGCGTTGCTCGTGGTCTTCAACCTGGGTTCGCTGTTCTCGTTTACCGGACGCTCCGTCTACGTGCTGGTCGGCCTGCTGGTGCTGTGGCTGCCGGAATGGCTGTGGGCGCGTTTTGCGTCGGACGGGGGCAACGCGTGATCCGGTACATCCTTTACGGCATCTACGGCCTGATCGTCGTCACGCTGTTCAGTTGCGCGTCGATCGGCGGCGGCGGTTCGGGCGGCGGCGGGTGGGGCAGTTCGTCGGCGCGCAGCGGCTACTCGTCGTACGGGTCGCACAAATGACCGCGCGCGACGGGATCGCGCCGCCCTGTGCGGCGCTCGGCTCGCACGTGCTGGCCGACCTGGCCGGCATCGACGCGGCGCTGCTGCGCGACGCCGCGCGACTCGAGGCGATCCTCACCGACGCGGCGCAACGGGCCGGCGCGCGCGTGATCGGCGCGCACTTCCATCATTTCGGCGGCGAGCATGGCGTGACGGGTGTCGTGTTGCTGGCGGAGTCGCACATCACGATCCATACGTGGCCCGAGCATCGTTTCGCGGCCGTCGATGCATTCATGTGCGGCGCGGCGCGCGCGGCCGACGCGGTCGATGCGATCGCCGCGGCGCTCGGCACGCAGGCGCAGGTACGGCAGCAGGTTGCGCGCGGCGGCGCGCCGCTCAGCGCGGCAGCGCTTCCGCTTCGGCCCAGCGCTTGAACGAATCGAGACGCCGGCGCGTGTGCACGAGGTAGAACGCGCCGATCAGCGGTTCGAGCAGCCAGCGCAGCCAGGCAGGCTGGGCGCGGAAGTGGTACGTGAATTTCACTTCGGTCATGCCGGGCGTGCGCTCGGTGAAGTTCCAGCTGCCGCTGAAGCGTTGGAGCACTTTCGGCCCGTCGACCATTTCGACGGCGGCGACCTGCGGCGGGCGGTACGAGATGTAGCGCGACACCATCGTCGCGCCCGACTGGCTGCGGCAGAACGCATCGACGCCGACATGGGCAGTCGTTCCGTCGAGCAGATAGGCATCGATGAGGAAGCTGTCCCACACGAGCCGCCGGCCGTAATCCTGCGACCACGTGAACAGGCGTCGGCGATCGACGCCGACGGTCCGGCTGACTGAGATCCTCATGAGCGCGCGCGCCAGGGTTCGGATTGGAATGCAATCGAGTGTACCGCGCCAATAACCTGTGTTTCGTCAGACTTCGTCAAGTCGAGCGTGGGCTCGAATGGGATCGATTGACGCACTTCGGGAATTCCCCTAGGATTTATCCCAACCCTTCGGGACAGACCCGGAGCGTTTCAATCTCTTGAGGGAGCCTCATGAGTACGCAACAGAACCGGCGCTTCGACGCGCTCGTTTTCATCGGTCGTTTCCAGCCTCCGCATCGTGGTCACCTGAACGTGCTGAAGTCGGCACTGAGCCGGGCCGAGCGCGTGTGCGTGCTGATCGGATCGACCGACAAGCCCCGCACCATCAAGGATCCGTTCTCGTTCGACGAGCGCCGCCAGATGCTGGCTTCGCTGCTCGACGCGTCCGAGCGCGACCGCGTGACGATCGCCCCGCTGCAGGATTCGACCTACAACGACGGCGACTGGGTGCGCTGGGTGCAGGATGCGGTGGCCGGCGCGCTCGGCGACGTCGCGCAGCGCAAGGTCGGGCTGATCGGCCACGAGAAGGACGCCACGTCGTATTACCTGCGGATGTTCCCGCAATGGGCGCTCGTCGACGTCGACGCGACGGAAGACATTTCCGCTACCGAGATCCGCGACCAGTATTTCGCCGAACGGACCAACAGCTTCGTGCAGTGGGCCGTGCCCGAACCCGTGTTCGGCTGGCTCGAGCGGTTCCGCACGCAGCCGGAATTCGCGCAACTGAAGTCGGAAGCCGAATTCATCGCCGCGTATCGCAAGGCCTGGGCGGCAGCGCCGTATCCGGTCACGTTCGTGACGGTCGACGCGGTGGTCGTGCACTCGGGGCATATCCTGCTCGTGCGCCGTCGCAGCGAACCGGGCCGTGGCCTGTGGGCGCTGCCGGGCGGCTTCGTGAACCAGGACGAGCGGCTCGATGCGGCGTGCATTCGCGAACTGCGCGAGGAAACCGGCCTCAAGCTGCCGGAGCCCGTGCTGCGCGGCTCGATCAAGGATCGCCAGGTGTTCGATCACCCGACGCGTTCGCTGCGCGGCCGCACGATCACGCATGCGTGCCTGTTCAACTTTCCGACCGGCGAGCTGCCGCGCGTGAAGGGCAGCGACGACGCCGACAAGGCGCGCTGGGTTCCGCTCAACGAATTCGCGCAGATGCGCAACGTGATGTTCGAGGATCACTTCGACATCGCGTATCACTTCCTGGGGAAGCTGTGACGCGCTGATTCCCCGCATTCGGTCCGCCGCGACAGACGCGGCGGCACTTCAACGGCCTAGAGGAGCTCTAGCCATGCAAAACGATCCCGGCGGCTTTGCCGCGGTTCTCGCCAATCCGATTCTCAACACGGATTCGTACAAGGCCTCCCACTTCCTGCAATATCCGCCGGACGCATCGGCGATGTTCTCGTACGTCGAATCGCGCGGCGGCCGCTATGACCGCACGCTGTTCTTCGGCCTTCAGATGCTGCTGAAGGAGTACCTGTGCAAGCCGGTCACGCACGCGATGATCGACGACGCGCGCGATTTCTTCGCCGTGCACGGCGAGCCGTTCAACGAAGCCGGGTGGCGTCATATCGTCGAGCACTACGACGGCTACCTGCCGGTGAAGATCCGTGCGGTACCGGAAGGCTCGATCGTGCCGGTGCACAACGTGCTGATGACGGTCGAATGCGACGATCCGCAGGTGTTCTGGCTCGCGTCGTATCTCGAGACGATGTTGTTGCGCATCTGGTATCCGGTGACGGTGGCGACCCGCAGCTGGCACCTGCGGCAAACGATCCGCCGCTTCCTCGAAAGGACCGACGACGATCTCGCGCAACTGCCGTTCAAGCTGCACGACTTCGGCGCGCGCGGCGTGTCGAGCGCGGAATCGGCCGCGATCGGCGGCGCCGCGCATCTCGTGAGCTTCATGGGCTCGGATACGGTGCTCGGCGTGCTGGCCGCGAACCGCTTCTATCGCGAGCCGATGGCCGCCTACTCGGTGCCGGCGGCCGAGCACAGCACGATTACGTCATGGGGGCGCGAAGGCGAGGCCGACGCGTACCGCAACATGATCAGCCGCTTCGGTTTGCCGGGCGCGATCGTATCGGTCGTATCGGACTCCTATGATCTGTTCGCCGCGCTCGATTTGTGGGGCGGCGAACTTCGGCAGGCGGTGATCGATTCGGGCGCGACGCTCGTCGTGCGTCCCGATTCCGGCGACCCGGTGACGATCGTGCTGCAAACGGTGCGGGCGCTCGACGTGTCGTTCGGCTCGACCGTGAACGGCAAGGGGCGGCGCGTGCTGAACCACGTGCGCGTGATCCAGGGCGACGGCGTCGACGAGCAGTCGATCGAAGCGATCCTCGCCGCGCTCGACGAGGCAGGCTACGCGGCCGGCAACGTGGTGTTCGGCATGGGCGGTGCGCTGTTGCAGCGGGTGAATCGCGATACGCAGCGCTTCGCGATGAAGTGCTCGGCCATCCGGCGCGGCGGCGTGTGGCACGACGTCCGCAAGGATCCGGTCACCGATCAGGGCAAGCGCTCGAAGCGAGGGCGGCTGACGCTGCTGCGCAATTGGCGCACCGGCGAGTATCGGACGGCGACGCTGCCGGTTGCGTGGGACGATCGGGCGCGGGAAGGCGAATGGGACGAGGCGCTCGAGACGGTGTTCGACACCGGGCGTCTGCTCGTCGATACGTCGTTTGCGGAGGTCAGGGCAAGGGCGCACGCGGGGGAGGTGTGACACAGGTGGCGCGGCGATTCGACTGTGGGTCGCATCGCGCCGGCGGCACGCGCATCAGGCTGCGATGCCGTTGCGCCGCTCGGCTGTCCACCGTTTCTCGTGGCTTTCCGGGGGCGGGCGCCCCGTTCTTGCGGAGCCCGCCTGTCCGCCAATACACGAGAGCCGTGTTGGTTTCGGACATGATAAGCGGGCTGTCCCGGTTCAAGGCCCGGTGCGAGTGCGCATTGCATCCGCGACCGCGTCACGTACGCACGTTGCCGCGATTTCCGACGCGCGGGTCCGAGCCGCACGCGCGAGGCGCGCGATTACCAGCGGCTGGATCACGGTGGATTCCCGGATCGGACATTCGACGACGAGCGGCGAGCGCGTGACTGCCGGGCTTTGCGTGATCAGCAGCGACACGCCAAGCTCGCTTGCGACCATTGCCCGCACGAGTTCGATCGACACCGCGCGATAACGGACCTTCGGCGACAGGCCGCACTGCCAGAACGGCGCCATCAGGAAGTCGCGACTATGCGGCAGGTCGATCAGGATGAATGGGTGCGCGGCGAGGTCGTGCAGCGAGATCGCGCGCTTGCGCTTCGCCAGCGCGGATCCGGCGGGCACGAGCGCATAGGGGCGCAATTCGGCCAGACATTCACGTTCGATGTCTTCCGGCAAGCCGACGTCGTACATCAGTGCGAAGTCGATCTGCTGCTTGTGCAGCGCCATGTCGAGCTGCGCGAGATCGCCTTCGACGAAGCGGATGTCCAAGCGCGGATGACGCTGCTGCGCAAGCTCGAGCGCGTGCGGCAAATAGACCGGTGCGATCGTGCTGAATACACCGATGTGCACGACGCCCCCCGGCTCGTCGCCAGCGTCGTCGGTTGCGAACGCCGACGCCGATGCGAGCAACTGACGTGCCTCGGTGAGCTTGCGCTCGCCGAAGTGCGTGAGCGTCATGCGTGTGCCCGCGCCGCGTGTGAACAGCGGATCGTCGAACAGCGCCTCGAGTTCGCGGATCGCCACCGAGATCGACGGTTGCGATACGTTCAGCAGGACGGCAGCCGCGGTCGTGCTGCCCGCTTCTGCGGCCGCGACGAAATAGCGAAGCAATCTCAGCGACAGCGCCATATCGAACCCATACGGAAATCTTATAACCGTTAATTTATTCCGATATTTTATCTGATTGCCTCGCTCGAACAGAATCACCGCATCGGCCGACTCGGCCCGACCTTCAGGAGAAAGATGCCGTGACTGTGTCCAGGCTGCCGCTCGACGGCATACGCTTGATCGACTTTTCCCGAGTGCTCGCGGGGCCGCTGTGTTCGGCGCTGCTCGGCGACCTCGGCGCCGACGTGATCAAGATCGAGCCGCCCGCCGGCGACGATTACCGTGCGATCGGGCCGTTCGCGAATGGCGAGAGCGGGCTGTTCGGTGCGATGAACCGCAACAAGCGCAGTGTCGTGATCGACATGAAGACGGCGGACGGGCAGGCGCTCGCGCAATCGCTGTGCGCGGATGCCGACGTCGTCGTCGAGAACTTCCGCCCCGGTGTGGCCGAGCGGCTCGGGATCGGCTACGCGGCCCTGTCGGCACGCAACCCGGCGCTGGTCTACGCGAGCGTATCGGGCTTCGGGCAGACCGGTCCCGAATCGAGCCGGCCGGCCTACGACATCATCCTGCAGGCGATGTGCGGGCTGATGGACGCGACAGGCTCGCCAGATGGCGAGCCGACGCTCGTCGGCGATTCCGTGTCCGACGTGGTCAGCGGGATCTTTGCGTCATGGGGCGTGCTCGCCGCGCTCGTTGCACGCGATCGAACCGGGCAGGGTACACACGTCGACGTGTCGATGTTCGATGCGACGATGAGCCTGACCGCCGCGCTCGTCGCGCGTTACGCGACCACCGGCAGGGCGCCGCGGCGTGTGGGCAATCGCCACCCGACGTCTGCGCCGTTCGGCGCCTATCGTGCGGCCGACGGCCATTTCGTCGTCGCGGTACTCAACAACAAACTGTTCGGTCTGCTCGCCGACACGATCGGTCTTCCGGCGCTGGTCGACGATGCGCGTTTCGTGTCCGATACGTCGCGTTGCGAACACGAAGCGGCATTGCGCGCGTGCATCGAGCAGTGGGCCGCGACGCGCTCGGTCGACGAGGTCAACACGGCGCTCGGTGCGGCCGGTATTCCTGTCGCACCGATCCGGAACATTCGGGAAGCGCTCGAAAGCGAACAGGCGCGCACGCGCCGCCTGCTCGTCGAGACGGCCGCGGCCGACGGCTCGCCGATCCGGTTGCCCGCCCAGCCGCTGAAGTTTTCCGCGTATCCGGACACGCGTACCACACGCGCGCCGCAACTCGGTGAGCATACGCGCGCGGTGCTCGGCCGAGTGCTCGGGCTCGACGATGCGGCGATCGCCGCGCTCGTGAAAGCCGGTGTCGTTCACGCGGCCGCCGAAACGATCGTCCCCGGCGCTGCCGCATCCGCGCGACGAACCGAAACCCCTCAGGAGATGAACGATGCTTAAACGACTGGGCGTCGACGACGCCGACCTGGAAATCGCCGACGCGATTCGCCGTTTCGCGCAAGCCGAGCTCGCACCGCATGCCGCACGAGTCGATCGCGACGAATCGCCGACGACACGCTATGTGCCGGCGCTGGCCGAACTCGGCGTGATGGGAATGAACCTGCCTGAGCGCTGGGGCGGAATCGGCGCGTCGCCGGCCGCGATCATTCTGTCGCTGGCCGAGATCGCCAGCACGTGCGCGGCGACCTCGTCGATGATCGGTGCCCACTATCTGGCAACCGACTCGGTGCTGATCGGTGGCGACGACGCGCTGCGTGCCCGCTATCTGCCGGATGCCGCGAGCGGCGCGAAGCTGGGCGCATTCGCGCTCACCGAGCCGCAGGCCGGCTCGAATCCGGCCGGCATGACCACGCAGGCCATGCGCGACGGCGACTCCTACCGCATTCGCGGCGTCAAGCACTTCATCTCGAACGCCGATGCCGCGCAGTTCATCGTCGTCTATGCGAAAACCGCACCGGCGCTCGGTACCCGGGGAATCAGCGCATTCGTCGTCGATCGCGATACGGCGGGCGTGTCGGTATCGCCGCCGGAAAAGCTGATGGGCATTCACGGCGCGCCCGCGCACGAAGTCGCGTTCGACTGCATGGTGCCGGCGTCGAACCGGCTGGGCGACGAGGGCAGCGGCTTCCGCACGGCGATGAAGGTGCTCGACAACAGTCGTCTCGATGTCGCGGCGACGAGCCTCGGTATTGCCGAGGCGGCCCTCGGCGACGCGATCGACTGGGCGAAGCAGCGCCACGTCGGCGGCGAGCCGCTCGCGAACAAGCAGGGGCTGCAATGGCGGTTCGCCGACATGAAGACGCAACTGGAGGCCGCGTGGCTGCTGACGCTGCAGGCCGCGGCGCGACGGGCGGCCGGCGACCCGTTTACGGACATGGCGTCGATGGCGAAGCTGTATGCATCGGAGATGGTGGCGTTCGTGACCGATGCCGCGTTGCAGATCCATGGCGGCTACGGATTCACACGTGAACTGCGCATCGAGCGGCTCGTGCGGGACGCACGCATTCTGCGGATCTACGAAGGATCGTCGGAGATCCAGCGCACGGTGATTGCCCGCACGATGCTTGCGTGATCGCCGAATCGAACGAACAAGGAGACGAATGGTGAAGATACTCGTGCCAGTGAAAAGAGTGGTCGATTACAACGTGAAGGTCCGCGTGAAGTCGGACAACACGGGCGTCGACATCGCGAA